>NZ_JAYEEU010000001.1:0-106045 GCF_034653295.1 Erythrobacter epiphyticus
GCGGGCCACCCGCCGGAGCGCCGCCACCGGGTGCACCGGCTCCGCCGCCTGCGACACGCGCGCCGCCGCCGGGAGGGCCACTGAGCAGCGCCGGATCAATCGCGCAGATCTGGGTGCGGAATTGCGCCAATCGCTCGCGATCCACGGTGCCATCGGGCTTGCGCACCCGACTGAGCAATTGTTCGAACCGCGCCGGATCAAAGCCGGGCAGACGATCCGAAAGATCCTCGCCCTTCTCGATCCCGTCGACCAGCCCGTTGATAAAGTCGAGCCCATCATCCTTGCAGAGCCGCTCGCGGAAGGCGAGGAACTGCTGGCGCTGTTCCGGGGTCGGCGGCCCGCCGGCCCCGAACCGTGCGCCCGCAGCAGGAGTACCGGCACCCGCAGGGGGGCCACCAGCCCCGCCCGCGCCCGGCGGCGGGCCACCCGCCCCGCGGCCTTCCGCCTCGCCGCCGGTCTGCTTGGGCGCGCCAAAGCTGCCACGAGTCGACAGCGTGAATTGGAGGCGATCCGACTTGGTTTCGGCAAAGCTCACCGCGCGCTGATCAATCTGGATCAGTCGCCCGCTGGCATCGCGTTGCACCCGCCCGGGAAACGCGGCTTCGATCGCCTGCGTGATCTGCGGGAAGGGCGAGACCACATTATCCGAACGGTTGCGGATATATTCCACCGTCAGGCGCGTGTCCTTGATCCCCGGCAATTCCCAGTTGGCTGCAAATTTCCAGTCCCGTTGGGTTTCCGCCAGCAGCGCAGGATTGCCTCCGGTGATCACCGTCGCCAGCACGGCTTCGCCATTGACGAAGTCGAACACCGGCACGTTGAAATTGGTGATGATCGGATTGCCGAGCTGCGGCAGACCGGGGGCGACTTCGCGGTAGATATAAGTTGCCGACAGATCGAGCTTATCGAGCGGTGCCCAGGTCAGTCCGGCATTCCAATCGCCCAGCAGACCGAAGTCTGAAAGGTCCTCAAGCCCTGCCTGCATGTTGAGCGTGAGATTGCCGATGGCATCGCCAAAGCCGGTACGCGTGCTGGTGATCGGCACGACAAGGTTGGCGCTGGTGGCGGCGCGGCGGCGGGTCAGCTCGATATTCTGCGCGCTGAGGCTGTCGCTGCTCTCGATCCGGCGCCAGTCGAGCGCGGCGGTGAAGGTGGCGAGCAGCTCGCCGCCGGGCAGTTCAGCCAGGGGGCCATCAAGCGTGTGGCGGCTTTCGGCGTTGATCGTGCGGCTGTTGGCGAGGTTCACGCCTGCATCAAGCGAACGCAGCAGCACCGCATTGATCGGCAGACGGCCCGCTGCGGCATCGGCGACAAAACCGCTGGCGTCAAAGCGCTGATCGATCGCGGTTTCGCTTTCGCTGAACGAGGCGTCAACCGTGCTGGTCAGCCGGAAGCCATTGATCGGCTTGGTCAGCGAAGCGGCTGCCGAGACCGTATCGACCGACGTGTTGCGTTCTAGCGGGGTGGCTTCGCCGAAGGTGCGCACGAGGCTGTTGCCAGCCGGATCGGTGAGCGTGACGACATTGAGGCCGTCCTGATCACGCCGCTGGTTGCGGGCATAATTGATGTTGGCGCTCAGCGAGGTGCCGCTGTTGGTAAAGGCCTTGGCCCAGCTCGCATTGGCGGTGATATCAAGCGTATCGGCCACAAGGCTGCGGAACGGTGCTTGTTCGGGATCGCCGACGACTTGCGAGACCGAACCCGGGGTCTGGATGATATTCCGCTCATTCTCGGTGAGCATGGTCGAATCGTTGACTTCAAAATTGAGATTGAAGCGCCCGCCGTCGGCAATCTTGAGATAGCCGATTTCCTGTTCGCTCGTCACCAAGCCGCCGCGCGATGGCGTACCCGCTTCGAGCTCGACCTGACGGTTCGAGTAATTGTCCTTGAGCACCAGGTTGATCACCCGGCGATCAGGCGGAAAGCCAAAGCGCAGCGCGACTTCCTCGGGGAAGACTTCCACCTTGGCGAGCGCTTCGGGCGGATAGGCGGCAAATTCGCGGAAGGAGGCGATGCGGATGCCATTCACCAGCACGATCGGCTGCCCGCCGCCCCCACGGCCACGGGCCGAGCCGGTTTGCGACGAGATCTGGGCAATGAGATCTGCAATCGAGGTCACCCCCTCGCCCGCAATCGCCTGTTCGTCGAGCGAAAGCAGCGGCGCTTGATCCACCACCAGCTGGCCGCGCACGCGGCGGCCACTGACGACGATCTCGCCCGTGCCGCGTGGCGCGGGTTGATCAAGCTGCTCTTCCTCGGCCGGTGACGGCGGGTCGCTGCGCTGGGCGGATTGGGTGCTAGCCGCGTCGTTCATCCCGTCGGGCGCGTCCGGTGCTGCCGCCCCTGCCACACCGGAAAGGGCGGCCAGGCTGGCAAGGCAGACGCCCGCACGCAGCAGGGTGCGGGAAGAAAATGAGCAGTTCATCGAGAGGCCTTCATTACTGTTCTGGGCGTGCCAGACAGGACAACCACCTGCCGACATGCACTTTTCCTGAGGTTAGCGACTTTTCTCTTGGCTGAATGAAGCCAGGGTTCGCTTTTTGGGCTCGCGCCCCTAACGCACAAGTCTTCCCTTTTGTTCTCACCATCGCTAAACGGCGCGCAGCTATCGACAGACGGTTATTGCACCGCACCATCATCAAAGGGATTACATGGCCAAAGAAGAACTCCTCGAAATGCGCGGGCGCGTGGTGGAACTGCTGCCCAATGCGATGTTCCGGGTAGAGCTTGAAAACGGCCATGAAGTGCTTGGCCACACTGCGGGCAAGATGCGCAAGAACCGCATCCGCGTGTTGGTGGGCGATGAAGTGCTGTGCGAACTGACGCCGTATGATCTCACCAAGGCGCGCATCACCTACCGCTTCATGCCGGGCCGTGGCGGCCCCGGCCCGCAATAGGCTCCGTGCATCTGACGCTGGCCTCGGCATCCCCGCGGCGCCGAGATCTGCTCGCGCGGCTGGGGATCGCCCCTGATGCCGTCTCTCCGGCTGATATTGATGAAACTCCGCTAAGAGGAGAATTGCCCCGCGCCTATTGTGTGCGGATGGGGCTGGAAAAAGCACGCGTGGTTACCGCAACCGGCCATGTGCTGGCCGGCGACACCGTGGTCGCCGCCGGACGGCGCATCCTGCCCAAGACCGAACACGAGGATGAAGCCCGCGCCTGCCTCGAACTTCTGTCGGGCCGGCGGCATCAGGTGCTCTCCAGCGTGGCGCTGCGCGCGCCCGATGGATCGATCAAGACCCGCCTTTCCGAAAACATCGTGCGCTTCAAGGTGCTCTCGCCGGACGAGATCCGCGCCTATCTGGCGAGCGGCGAATGGCACGGCAAGGCTGGCGGCTATGCCATTCAGGGCGCAGCCGAAGGCCTGATCCAGTGGATCAGAGGCAGCCACTCGGCGATCATGGGGCTCCCGCTCTATGAAACCCGCGCACTGCTCAAATTGGCGGGGTTTGCGATTGGCTGAATGGCTCATCGAGCAGGGCATCGGCGAGACCCGCTGGCTGCTGGTCGAGGGCGATAAGGCGCTGGCTGCCCGATTGGTCTGGCCGGGTGAACTCACCGCGGGCACCGTGGTCACCGCGCAGCTTGTCAGCAAAGCGAAGGGCGCAAGGCGCGGTCTGGCGCGGATCGAGACCCCCGCTTTCGCCGGACGCGAAGTGCTGGTCGATCACCTGCCGCCCGAAGTCACCGAAGGCGCACAGCTTGATCTGGTCATCACCCGCGCCGCGCTGGCCGAACGCGGGCGCTACAAGCTTGCGCAAGCGCGGATCGGATCGGAAGCTGCGCCTGCCACGGCACAGGGCCGCATCGTGCCCCGCTTCCCGCAAGGCTTGTGGGAAGATCTATGGCACGCCGCCTCGGCGGCCAGCATCGGTTTTGACGGCGGCGAGATCCTGTTCAGCGCCACGCCTGCCATGACGGTGATCGATATTGATGGGGCCGCACCGCCGCGCGCGGCTGCGCTGGCGGCAATTCCTGCCATCGCACAGGCGCTGCGCTGGTTCGATCTCGGCGGCAATATCGCGATCGACTTTCCGACGCTTCCCGCCAAGGCCGATCGCCGCGCGGTCGATACCGCGTTGGAGGCGGCGCTTGCTGACTGGCCGCATGAACGCACCGCCATGAACGGGTTTGGCCTTGTCCAATTGGTGGCGCGGCTCGATGGGCCAAGCTTGCTCCACCGCTTTGCCACAGCGCGGGTGGGACTATGCGCGCGCCTTGCGCTGCGGCAGGCCGAAGGGGCGCAGGGCACCGGGCGCATCCTGCTGCTGACCGTGCATCCCGCTCTCAAGCCCAAGCTGCGCGCGGAATGGCTTGACGAACTCGCCCGCCGCACGGGCCGCGAGGTCCGGCTGGAGACCAATCCGGCCCTTGCGCTCGAAACCACCAGTGCCCAGATCATCAGCGCATGAACATGTCTGCCACCAAATCCTGCCCGATTTGCCGCAAACCGCGGCATCCTGATCATGCGCCGTTCTGCTCCAGCCGTTGCCGCGACCGCGATCTGGCGCGCTGGTTCTCGGATTCCTATGCCGTCCCCGGCCCGCCTGCTGACCCCGAAGAAATCGCCCACAGCGATTGGGACAAAAAGGCATAGAATCCCCTTGCCAAGCGCTGCGGCCTTCGCCATAGGCGCGCTCTCATTTGCTCGCCGGGGGCGGCCAATCGGCCTTCTTCCGTCGCTCGCAGCGAATGCCCGAGTAGCTCAGGGGTAGAGCAGCGGATTGAAAATCCGCGTGTCGGTGGTTCAAATCCGCCCTCGGGCACCATTCGCTGAAGGGGAAAGTTGCCCATGTCCCGCCGCACCAAGATCTATGAAGGCAAGGCTAAGATCCTTTACGAAGGTCCCGAGCCTGGGACGCTGATCCAGTATTTCAAGGATGATGCGACCGCGTTCAATGCCCAGAAGAAGGGCACGATCAGCGGCAAGGGCGTGATCAACAACCGCATCAGCGAGCACGTCTTCACGCGCCTCGCGCATATCGGCATCCCGACGCACTTCATCCGCCGCCTCAACATGCGCGAACAGCTGGTGCGCCAGGTCGACATCATCCCGCTCGAGGTGGTGGTGCGCAATGTCGCCGCCGGTTCGCTTTCCAAGCGCCTCGGCATCGAAGAAGGCGAACCGCTGCCGCACACCCTCATTGAATATTACTACAAGGATGATGCGCTGGGCGATCCGCTGATCGCTGAAGAACACATCGCCTGCTTCAACTGGGCGAGCCAGGATGAAATGCAGGACATTTCCTCGATGGCGATCCGCATCAATGATTTCATGTGCGGGATGTTTGCCGCGATCGATATTCGCCTGATTGATTTCAAGCTCGAATTCGGGCGCATTTATGATGGCGATTACAGCCGCGTCATTCTCGCCGACGAGATCAGCCCCGATGGCTGCCGTTTGTGGGACATGCACACCGGAGAAAAGCTCGACAAGGATCGCTTCCGCCGCGATCTTGGCGGCGAGGAAGAAGCCTATCGCGAAGTCGCGCGCCGTCTCGGGCTTCTCAATGGCGAGGATAATGGCCCGGGCGAGGTGTTTGACATGTCGCATCACCGCTCACGGCTGCGCGGCGCTCCGCCCAAGAAATAATCAGCTTATCGCGCCGGCGCCCTCGCATCGGCGAATTTCCGGCTGACATTGGCGGTGGCGGCTCTAGGCTGTTCAGCGATGTGCAAGCCTGACATTCCGATCTGCGGCTGATGCTCCGCCGCTTCGCTACCTTTCTTCTCGCTTTTGGGCTCGGCCTTACCGCCTTTGCGGTGGTTGGCCCGGTCCCGCTCGCTGCGCAGGCAACCCGCGCGCCGGTCTGGCCGGTCAGCGGCGAAGACATCACACGCGATCCCGGCTTCGTCTTCGGCGAATTGCCCAATGGCTTGCGCTACATTCTGCGGCGAAACAGTACGCCCGAAGGCACCGCGCTGGTGCGGATGCGCATCGCATCCGGCTCGCTGGAAGAGCGCGAGCACGAACGCGGCCTTGCCCATTTCCTTGAACACATGGCCTTCAACGGATCGCGCGGCATCCCCGAAGGCGAAATGATCAAGCTGCTCGAACGCGAGGGGCTGGCCTTTGGCGCGGACACCAATGCCTCGACCGGGTTCGAGGCGATCACCTACATGCTCAACCTGCCGCGCAACACGCCCGCACTGCTCGACACCGCGCTGATGCTGATGCGCGAAACCGCCAGCGAACTTACCCTCAGCGAAGACGCGGTTGCACGGGAACGCGGCGTGATCCTTGCCGAGCTGCGCGACCGCTCCGGCTATGCCCAGCGCGCGCTTGAAGCCAATATCGGCTTCATCGCGCCGGGCGCACGTTATGGTGAGCGCTTGCCGATCGGAGTCACACAGGTGATCGAGCAGGCCACCGCAGCCGATCTGCGCGCGCTGTATGAACGCACCTATGTGCCGGCGAATACCACGCTGATCATTGTCGGGGATTACCCGGTCGAGTTGATGGAAGCAGCGATCTGCACCCGCTTTGCCGATTGGCAGGGGCCAAGCGCGCCTGCCGCGATGAGCGCCGGCCCCGTCGATACCGCGCGGCGCGGCGAAACCGCGATCCATCTTGATCCGGCGCTGTCCGAAAGCGTCACCATCACCCAATTGACCCCTTGGCGTGAGCGACCCGACAGCCTCGCCCAGCGCGATATCGAAACCCTGCGCCGGATCGGTTATGCCATCGTCAACCGCCGCCTCAGCCGGCTGGCGCGCGGCGAGAATGCGCCCTTTCGCGGCGCGGCCTTCGGCACCAGCGATCTGTTCCGCGATGCCCGTCTAACGAGCCTTTCGATCAGCAGCGAAGACGGGCAGTGGGAAAAGGGCATGCTGGCCGCCGTGCGCACGGTGAATGAGGCGATGACCTACGGCTTTTCCCCGGCCGAGGTCGAAGAGCAGATCGCCAATTGGCGCAGCGCGCTCGACAATGCAGCCAAGGCCGCCGAAACCCGCAGCCACAGCGCCTTTGTCGCCGCGGCCCTCGCTGCCTTGAGTGACGCGCGCGTGCCCACCACCCCCGCCTGGCAGCTCGAACAATTCACCCGCCTGACCCCGGCGATCACTGCGCAAGCGGTGTGGCGCGCGATGCTGGATGATGCCTCGATCTTCTATGATCCGCTGATCCGCTTTCAAGGACGCAGCGCCCCGCAGGGCGGCGAGGCGGCCTTGCGCAGCGCCTTTACCGCCGCGATGGAATTGCCGATTGCCGCGCCCATCGACCAGTTCACCCTCCCCTTTGCCTACCAGTTCTTCGGTGCGCCGGGCACGGTCGTCAGCGATATGGTGGAGCCCACGCTTGGGCTGCGCCTGATCCGCTTTGCCAATGGGGTGCGGCTCACGCTCAAGCAGACCACCTTGCGCGAAGACCGGGTGGCGGTGGCGGTGGCAATTGATGGCGGCGATCTGCTCAACACCGGGCAAAACCCGCTGACGACCAGCATGGTGAGCAGCCTTGCGAGCGGCGGGCTCGGCCGTCACAGCCGCGATGAACTTTCCAGCGTGCTGGCGGGGCGCAGCGTGAGCATAGGGCTGTCGAGCGGGCCGGATGCCTTCACGTTCTCGGCCACCACCACGCCGCGCGATCTCGATTTGCAGCTGCGGGTGATCGCCGCCTTGATCACCGACCCCGGCAACCGCCGCGAGGGCGAGGAACAATACCGGCGCAGCATCGCCAATTTCTTCGCCACCCGCGATGCCACACCGGGACGGGCGCTGACGTCGGCGCTGGGTGGCATCCTGTCGGATGGCGATCCCCGCTTCACGCTGCAATCGCAACGCGCCTTCGAAGCGTTGAACTTCGCCCGGCTGAAGCGCGATATCGGCGAACGGCTCGAACAGGGCGCGATCGAGATTGCACTGGTCGGCGATATCGTCGAACGCGATGCGATTGCGGCGGTGGCCACCACGCTCGGCGCGCTGCCGACCCGCGAAGCAGAATTCCTGCCCCGTACTGAAACCCGGCAGCGCAGCTTCACCGCCAAGCGCGGGCAGCGCATCGTGATCCACCGCGGTGAGGCCGATCAGGCGCTGGTGCAAATGATCTGGCCCACCACTGATGACCGCGATCAGGACGAGACGCTGCGCCTCACCCTGCTCGCCCGCGTCGCCCAGATCGCGCTGACTGAACGGCTGCGCGAAGAATTGGGACAGACCTATTCGCCGTCCGCCGGATCGAGCAACAGCCGCATCTATCCCGGCTACGGCACTTTCACTCTGAGCGCGACCGTCGCCGCCGATCAGATCGCCACCGTGCAGGCCGCCATGCGCGCGTTGGCTGCCGATCTCGCGGCCCGGCCGGTGGATGCCGATATGCTCGAACGGGCGGCGCGGCCGCTGCTCGAATCCTATGACAATGCGCTCAAGGATCTCGGCGGCTGGCTTGGCCTTGCGGCCCGCGCGCAGAGCCAACCCGATCGCCTGACCCGCTGGCAGGCCGCCCCGGCCCTGATCCGGGCGATCACGCCGGAAAGCCTGCAACAGACCGCGCAGACCTATCTCGGCAGCGCTGTGCCGGTCGAAGTGCTGGTGGTGCCCGAGGCGACCGCGATCACGCTTGATGGGGCAAAGTGAGTTTGCGCGATTGCACGGCGCGCGCATCGGGCTATAGGCGCTTGGCAAGCCGACTTCGGCGCCAGCACAGGATATCCGCCCATGAAGACCCGCATCCTTGTTCGTCTGAAGCCCGGAGTGCTCGATCCGCAGGGCCGCGCGGTGCACCATGCGCTCGAAGGGCTGGGCTTTGATGGCGTGGCGGATGTCCGCATCGGGCGCCTGATCGAGCTTGATCTGGCCGATGGCACCGATGAGGCAACCATCACCGCGATGTGCGAGAAGCTGCTCGCCAACACGGTGATCGAGAATTTCACCATCGAACAAGCCGGGGAGTAAGCGCCATGGCGTTTCGTGCGGGCGTCATCACCTTCCCCGGCTCCAATTGTGATCGCGACATGGCGGTGGCGCTGGAGAAGATCAGCGGCGCGCCGGCCTTGCGCATATGGCACGGCGATGCGGCCCTGCCTGATCGGCTCGATTTCATCGCCCTGCCCGGCGGTTTTTCCTATGGCGATTACCTGCGTTCGGGCGCGATGGCGGCCAAGAGCCCGATCATGCGAGCCGTGGTCGAAGCGGCCGGGCGCGGTGTGCCGGTGCTCGGGGTGTGCAACGGATTTCAGGTGCTGACCGAAGCCGGTCTGCTGCCGGGCGCGCTGATGCGCAATGCCGGGCAGCGCTTCATCTGCCGCACGGTCGGGCTGGAAGCGGTCAACACCAGCTCACTGTTCACGCAGGGCTTTGCCCGGGGTGAGGCGTTGCGGATTCCGGTCGCGCACCACGATGGCAATTACTTCGCTGATGCGGCGACCCTTGATGCGCTCGAAGCGGAAGACCGCATTGCCTTCCGCTACACCGAAAGCGTCAATGGCTCGGCCCGCGATATTGCCGGCGTGCTCAGCGCCAATGGCCGGGTGCTCGGCATGATGCCGCACCCCGAACGCGCGATCGAACCCGCTGCCGATCCGGCGCTCGGCGGGGCAGATGGCCGCAAGCTGTTCGAGAATGTGGTCACCGCGCTTGCCAGCGCCTGACCGGGTTACGCCGTCAGCCGCGAGGGCTTGCTGAACAGCCGCAAGGCATCGAGATTGCTCATCGGGCGGCCGAAGTAATAGCCTTGGATCTTGTCGCAGCCGAGATTGCGGATCAGCTCCACTTCCTCGATGGTTTCGACGCCTTCTGCCGTGGTGGTCATGTCGAGGCTCTTGGCCATTGCGACCACCGCGTTGATGATTGCAAGGCTTTCCGCGCTGCCTTGCGCTGCGCCCTGCACAAAGGTGCGATCGACCTTGATCGTCGAGAAGCGCAGCTTGCGCAGGTAGCCGAGCGAGGAATAGCCGGTGCCAAAGTCATCGAGCGCCACCGAGCAGCCCAGCGCCATCACCTGTTCCAGCGCATTGCGCGCCACGCTCGCATCGC
The DNA here is from genome assembly GCF_034653295.1 of Erythrobacter epiphyticus. Taxonomy (NCBI): domain Bacteria; kingdom Pseudomonadati; phylum Pseudomonadota; class Alphaproteobacteria; order Sphingomonadales; family Erythrobacteraceae; genus Erythrobacter; species Erythrobacter epiphyticus. Next base: position 9,973 of record NZ_JAYEEU010000001.1, read on the forward strand.
GCAGGAAAATGCTTTCGGTCACTTCGATCTCAAGCCGTTCGGGGCGCAGCCCGGTGGCTGCCAGCACTTCGACGACATGGCTGTGAAAATCAGGCTCGAGCAGTTGCTCGGGCGAGACGTTGACATTGACCTTCACGTGATCGGGCCAATTGCGGGCCTCTTCACAGGCCTTGCGCAGCACCCACTGGCCGATCGGCACGATCAGGCGGGTATCTTCGGCCAGCGGGATGAACTTGCCCGGGCTGACAAAGCCGTGATCGGCGCTGTTCCAGCGCACCAGCGCCTCGAAGCTGACGACTGCCTGACTGCGCGCATCGACCACAGGCTGATAATTGAGCATCAGTTCATCGCGGCCAAGCGCCTTGCGTAGCGATACTTCAAGCTGGCGGCGTTCCTCGGCCGAGGCATGCAGCAATGGCTCAAAAGCGCATTGTTCACCGCCCCCGGCATCCTTGGCCTGATAGAGCGCAAGATCGGCATTGCGCATCAATTCCTCGACCGTCGCGCCGTCGCGCGGGCCCAAGGCCGAGCCGACACTCGCGCCCACATAAAGCGTGTGCTGATCGACCTGATAGGGTTCCGACAGATGCTCGATCACGCGCTGGGCCAGATCGCGCACTTCGCTGTGAAGGGTGACATTGCGCATGACGATGGCGAATTCATCACCGCCCAGCCGCCCGCAAATGTGCTCCTTGCCCATCAAGGCCTGCAACCGCCCCGAAACCTGTGCCAGCAGCTTGTCGCCGGTGAGGTGACCGAGCGAATCATTGACCGATTTGAAGCGATCAAGATCAACCATCAGCAGCGCACACTTGCCACGCCACTGGCTGGCATGGCGCAGCGCATCGCCAAGCGCCTCGGTAAGCTGCAAGCGATTGGGCAGCTGCGTCAGCGTGTCATAGCGCGCGAGATAGGCAATCTTTTCGGATGATTTGCGCTGCTCGGTGACGTCTGAACCTACTCCGCGGAACCCCGCGAACCGGCCATCCTCGCCATGCATCGGCGTGCCCGAAAGCTCCCACCACCGTTCTTCGCCAAGGATCGAGACATGCACCAGCAGGTTGGAAAAATGCTCCCGCGCGCGCAGCCGCTCGGCCAGATCGCGCAGGCCTGCACCATAACGGCCGCCTTCCCAACCGGGGCCGGCGATCAATTCCAGAAGCGGCATGCCTTCGGCCTGGCTTTGGCTACGCCCGAGGGCAAAGGCAAACCGCGGGCTGACCGAGCGCACGCGCCGCGCGGTATCGAGTTCCCACAGCCAGTCCGCTTCGTTTTCCTCGAATTCGCGCAGCAGCATCGAGACCACTGCTTCCTTCTCGGCCCCGGCGGCTTCGGCCAGCCGCGCCTTGAGATAGACCCGGCCCACCTCGATCGTGCCGACAAGCCCTGCCAGCGTGAACAGGATCATGCCCAACGCTGCATCCCACATCCCGCTCGCCAGCAGATAGATCACATTGCCCGCGCCGATCACGCTGATGAAGACGATGATGCTAACCGGCACGGTCGCGTAGAGATAGACCGATCCAGCCATCAGCAAGGCGTAGATCGCGAGCAGCGCCAGCATTTGCTCGGTCTGAGCAGACGAAGCAAAAGCATAAAGCGGGATCAGCCAGACCACCGCAGTCAGCACGGAGCTTTGCATCTGGCGGCGAAGTTCTTCGCGGGTCATGCCGCGGCTGGCAACATCAGCCAGCGCCAGATCCACCCGCCGCCCGTTGAATTGCGCAGCGCCCTGAACGGCAAGCCACAGCAGGATCGCCAGCGGGCTCATCTGGGGGCCGAGGATGTAGACCATCAGAAAGGTCAGCAGGGCATTGGCATAGACGCGCTGGAAGCTGAGCTGGGCAAGACCACTGTGTTGCAACCCGCGCAGGCGGCTCCAATCCGCCCCCGCCTTGCTGTCGAGACCCAGCACGGCTGCAACAGAAAGATCCGTCGACGCGGCGGTATCAGTGTGGGAAGAGGTCTTGCGCACAGCGCGCTTTTACCTGCCAAAAGTTAGGGCAGAGTAAAGGATGGCCAACCAATCCTGACGAAATAAGCCGATATCGCGCGCGCTATTCGACCGTCACGGACTTCGCCAGATTGCGCGGCTGATCGACATCCGTGCCTTTCACCAGCGCCACGTGATAGGCCAGCAATTGCACCGGGACCGCATAGACCAGCGGGGCAATCAGCGGGTGCACCACCGGCATTTCGATGGTCGCAATGCAGCCATCGCCTGCGGCCGCGATCCCCGCCGCGTCCGAGATCAGGACCACCTGCCCGCCGCGCGCGCGCACCTCTTCCATGTTGGAGACGGTCTTCTCGAACAGCGGGCCCGAAGGCGCGATCACCACCACCGGCACGGCATCATCGATCAGCGCAATCGGCCCGTGCTTCATTTCGCCCGCGGCATAGCCTTCCGCGTGGATATAGCTGATTTCCTTGAGCTTGAGCGCGCCTTCGAGCGCCAGCGGATAATCCTGCCCGCGCCCGAGATAAAGCACGTCGCGCGCCGGGGCGATCAGGTGCGCCATGGCGGCGATATCATCATCATGCGCCAGCGCGGCGTTGAGCGCGGCGGGCGCTTCAAGCAGGTGAGGCACGATTTCAGCCTCCTCTTCGCGACCCAGCCGGCCTTTCTTCACCGCCATATGCGCGGCGAGCGCGGCAAGCACGGCCAGCTGGCAGGTGAAGGCTTTGGTCGAAGCCACGCCGATCTCCGGCCCCGCGTGCGTCGGGAGCAACAGATCAGCTTCGCGCGCCATGGTGCTGGTCGGCACGTTAACGACCACCGCGATGGTCTGCCCTGCCGCCTTGCAGTGGCGCAGCGCGGCCAGCGTATCGGCTGTCTCGCCGCTTTGTGAGATGAACAGCGCCAGCCCGCCATCTTCAAGCACCGGATCGCGGTAGCGGAACTCGCTCGCCACATCGATGTCGACGGGCACGCGGGCGAATTGTTCGAACCAGTATTTCGCGACCATCCCGGCATAGAACGAGGTGCCGCAGGCAACGATGGTAAGCCGGGGCACGGCAGACAGATCGAAGTCGAACTGCGGCAAGGCCACCGCATTATCCGAACGGCGCAGATAGGAAGAGAGCGTCTGCGCCACGACGGTGGGCTGCTCGTAGATCTCCTTCTGCATGAAGTGGCGATAATTGCCCTTCTCCACCGCCGCCGCCGAGGCGCCCGAAGCGCGGATCTCGCGGGTTACCGGCGCGCCGGTGCCCTCATAGATCTGGGCGCTGTCGCGCCGCACCACCACCCAGTCACCTTCTTCAAGATAGCTGATCCGCTGGGTCAGCGGGGCGAGCGCCAGCGCGTCGGAGCCGAGATACATCTCCTGCTCGCCATAGCCCAGCACCAGCGGCGAACCGAGCCGCGCGCCGATCAACAGATCGGGATGCGCACGGAAGGCAATCGCCAGCGCAAAGGCGCCGCGCAGGCGCGGCAGGACGGCCCGGACCGCGTCGACCGGATCGGCTCCGGCTTCAACCTCGACAGAGATCAGGTGCGCAACCACTTCACTATCGGTTTCGCTTTCGAACACCCGGCCCTTGGCGGCGAGTTCGGTGCGCAATTCCTTGAAATTCTCGATGATGCCATTGTGGACGATCGCCACCTCGCCCGTGGCATGGGGGTGGGCATTGGCAGCCGTCGGTGCGCCGTGGGTTGCCCAGCGGGTATGGGCAATGCCGACAAATCCTGGCGCCGGGTCGCCCACCAGCACTGCGGCCAGATTGGCGAGCTTGCCTTCGGCACGGCGGCGCACCAGCGCACCATTGTGCAAGGTGCAGATCCCGGCGCTGTCATAGCCGCGATATTCCATGCGCCGCAGGCCATCGACCAGCCGTTCAGCTACTGTCTCTCCGCCTGCCGACCCGACAATCCCGATAATTCCGCACATAAGCTGCCATTCCCTGCGGCGTGATTCGTTCGCGCCTTTATTCGTGTGCCACCGCTACAGGGCCCGCCCGCGACCGCAAGACCCTGTCGCACCGCTGGCAAAGCCCGCGACAGCATGAAACAGCCGCTTGCGCCATGCGACCGCTATCGAACAGGTGTCTGCCGATGGTACCGGCGGCGCCTTTCCGCCAGCCGGATGTCCAGCGCAAGGCCAATCGCGGGGCAGATTGCACCAAGCCGGGCTCGCCTTAGCAAAAAAATAAGGTTTATCCGCCATTCACTCTTTCTCGTGAGGCATCCTTCGTTTGTAGCAGACAGGGTGCACGGCAGACTTTTCATGCCTTTTGGGGGCTATCGATGAGCGCGTTCGGCAAAAAAGGTAATGTGGGCACGATGAAGGCGGGCGCCCGCCCTGCTTTCGGGGTTGCTCGCCCGATGAAAGGGGCAGGCCGCCCGGCAGAACCGGCGATGGGCGGCGATCAATTCCCCCCGCTGCCCGGCGACGCTCCGGCACCGCAAGCATCGGCCCCAACCCCGTCGCGCGGGGGTTCGACCGCCGACGCGCTGGATCGTCTTGCCGAGCGCGCGGCCGCGATCAACGAAAGCATCTCCGAAGTCGGCGGCTTTGAAGCCAGTGTTCACAAGATCAAGGAACAGGTGCTCCCACGCCTGCTCGAACGGGTCGATCCGGAAGCGGCAGCGACGCTGTCGAAGGAGGAACTTTCCGAGGAATTCCGCCCGATCATCATGGAAGTGCTGGCCGAACTCAAGGTCACGCTCAACCGGCGCGAGCAGTTCGCGCTGGAGAAGGTGCTGATCGATGAACTGCTCGGCTTCGGCCCGCTGGAAGAATTGCTCGGCGACCCGGACGTTTCGGACATCATGGTCAACGGGCCGGATCAGACCTACATCGAAAAGAAGGGCAAGCTGCAACTCGCCCCCATCCGCTTCCGTGACGAACAGCACCTGTTCCAGATCGCGCAGCGCATCGTGAACCAGGTCGGCCGCCGTGTTGACCAGACCACCCCGCTCGCCGACGCCCGCCTCAAGGACGGCTCGCGTGTGAACGTGATCGTGCCGCCACTGTCCTTGCGCGGTACCGCGATCTCGATTCGTAAATTCTCCGAAAAGCCGATCACCATCGACATGCTCAAGGACTTCGGTTCGATGAGCGAGAAGATGGCGACCTGCCTCAAGATCGCGGGCGCCTGCCGTATGAACATCGTGATCTCGGGCGGTACGGGTTCGGGTAAGACGACGATGCTCAACGCCCTGTCGAAGATGATCGACCCGGGCGAACGCGTGCTGACCATCGAAGACGCAGCGGAATTGCGCTTGCAGCAGCCGCACTGGCTGCCGCTCGAAACCCGCCCGCCGAACCTCGAAGGTCAAGGTGCGATCACCATCGGCGACCTCGTCAAGAACGCCCTGCGTATGCGCCCGGACCGCATCATCCTGGGCGAAATCCGCGGCGCCGAGTGCTTTGATTTGCTCGCCGCCATGAACACTGGTCACGATGGCTCGATGTGCACGCTGCACGCCAACAGCCCGCGCGAATGCCTTGGCCGTATGGAAAACATGATCCTGATGGGCGACATCAAGATCCCCAAGGAAGCCATCAGCCGCCAGATTGCCGAATCGGTCGACATGATCGTGCAGGTGAAGCGTCTGCGCGATGGGTCGCGCCGCACCACCAACATCACCGAAGTGATCGGGATGGAAGGCGATGTGATCGTGACGCAGGAGCTGTTCAAGTTCGAGTATCTCGACGAAACCGATGACGGCAAGATCATCGGGGAATTCCGCTCATCAGGCCTGCGCCCCTACACGCTCGAAAAGGCGCGCCAATTCGGCTTTGATCAGGCTTATCTTGAGGCCTGCCTCTAAGAGGCAGGCGATCCGGTCTGAGCGGCCGGCGGGCGTGCGAAAGTCAGAGGCTTCCGATCACGGCGGGCAGGCTCAACGCCAACAGGCCGCCGCCGATGATTGCAAGGAGCATGAACAGGGTCAGCCACGGCACCCAGCCAACCTGTTCAAGCCGGGCGACATCGCGGCGCTTGCCCCGGCGGTAATCCATCACGCCGCATACCCCCGCCAGCACCCACAGACCCGCGCCCACCACTGCCAGTTGGCCAGCCTCGCTCAACAGCGCGAATTGGGATAGCGGATCGCTCATTGTGCGGCGCATATGGGGGCTGAGTGCGCTTGCGCAATCCCTGCACCTGCTTCAAGCGAGCACGTGATGGATGGCTCGATTGCCCGCCCCCGCCCGCTGCTCGCGCTCGGCCTGCGTCTGCTCGCCGCGCTGGCGCTGGCGACCATGGCGATGCTCGTCAAACTCGCGGGCGAGCGCGGCGCGCATCTCGTCGAGATGATCTTCTGGCGGCAAGCGCTGAGCGCCGCTCTGCTTGGCGCTGGCCTTGCGCTGACAGGCAAGCTCGCGCTGCTGCGCACCAAGCGGCTGGCAGCCCATGGCCGCCGCGCGATCAGCGGCACGGTGGGGATGATGTTCACCTATGGCGCGGTGCTGCTGCTCCCGCTCGCCGAGGCCACCACTCTGGGCTTCACCGCGCCGATCTTTGCAGTGCTGATCGCGCTGGTGCTGTTCGGCGAGACCATCGGACCCTACCGCTGGAGCGCGATCGCCATCGGCTTTACCGGCGTGCTGGTGGTGATGGGGCCGGGTCTCGGTAGTGGCGATGGCGCGGTGACGGTCGCAGGCGTGATTGTCGGCTTGATCGCGCCGCTGATGGTCGCGCTGATCAGCTTTCAGGTGCAGGATCTCAACACCACCGAAAGCGCGTGGAGCATCGTGTTCTGGTTCACTGCGCTTTCCGCCCCGGTGCTGGCGCTGGCCCTGCCCTTTGTGCTCGGACCGCATGACCTCGCGACCTGGGGCATCATCCTCGCCATGGCGCTATGCGGTGCCTTGGCGCAGGTGTTGCTTACCCTGTCGCTGCGGTTCGGATCAGCCGCCGTGATCCTGCTGATGGATTACACCGCGCTGCTGTGGGCCAGTTTCTACGGCTTTTTCGTGTTCGAGCGCGCGGCACCGGCCAGCCTGTGGCTTGGTGCGCCATTGATCGTGGCCGCCGGTCTGATTATCGCCTATCGCGAACGGGAACTGGCACGGCTCAACCACCGTTCATATTCCGATCGCCAAGACAGCGCCCGAAAGGATTGACGACATGACCCGTAACCGCAATTTCCGCACCGGCCTCGTGGTTGCCGCTCTGGCAGCGCTGAGCCTTGCCTCGGCCGCCTGCAACACCGTGAAGGGCCTGGGCGAAGACGTGAAGTCGGTTGGCCGCGCGGGCGAACGCGCTATCGATTGAGGCTGACGTCCCCGCCGCTGCGTTAGCGGCGATACACCAGCATGATATTGTTGGCAGGCAGGCCATAGCGCGCCATGCGGACAAAGCCATGGCTTGCCGCCACGGCATCGACAGCGGCCGCATCCCGTAAGCCCCAGCGCGGATCGCGTGCCTTGAGGCTGGCATCAAACTCGAGATTGGACGGCGCGGTTTCGACGCCCGCTTCAAGATAGGGGCCGTAGAGGATCAGCGGCCCGCCTTCGCTGCCTAAAATTTGGGCAGCACCTGCAAACAGCCCTTCCGTCGCTGACCACGGGCTGATGTGCACCATGTTGATGCACAAAATTGCATCAGCAGCTTCGACCGGCCAACTTGCGGGCGCCGCGGCATCCAGCAACAGCGGCGCGGCCAGATTGTCCCCGGCATACTCCGCCCGGTAGGCGGCAATCGAGGCCAGCGCCTCATCCGAAGGATCGGTCGGCTGCCAGTGCAGCGCGGGGAAACGCTCCGCGAAGAACACCGCGTGCTCCCCCGTGCCACTGGCGATTTCAAGCACGCGGCCCTGCGGCGGCAGCTCGCGCGTCAGCACCTCGGCAATGGGCTCACGGTTGCGTTCGGTTGCGGGGGCGGAACGCTTCGCCGTCACGAAACTTGCCGCTCCTGCCCTTCCCAATAGGGCGCGCGCAATTCACGGCGCAGGATCTTGCCGCTGGCATTGCGCGGCATGAGCGGAATGACATCAACACTCTTGGGTGCCTTGAAGGCAGCGATCCGTGACCGCGCCCAGGCAATGATGTCGGCCTCGTCAATCGTCGCGCCGGGCTTGGGCACGACACAGGCTTTGACCTCTTCACCCCAGGTGGCGCTCGGCACGCCGATCACCGCGACTTCCGCCACCGCCGGGTGGCCGAAAATCGCGTTCTCGACTTCGGCCGGATAGACATTCTCGCCGCCGGAAATGATCATGTCCTTGATACGGTCCTGAATGTAGATGTAGCCATCATCATCCATGATCCCGGCATCCCCGGTGTGGAGCCAGCCATCGGGATCAATCGTCTTGGCGGTCGCTTCGGGCAATTGCCAATAGCCGGCGGTGTTGGTGGGCGAGAGGATGCACACTTCGCCAATCGTACCGCGCGGCACTTCGACATTATCCGGCCCGCGCACTTCGATCTGCACGCCCGGCAGCGCCTTGCCTGCCGAACGCATGCGCTGGTTGCCTTCAAGCGTGTGATCTTCGGGCAGCAGCGCCGAGATCGTCCCGCTCGTCTCGGTCATGCCATAGGCTTGCAGGAAGCCGGCATTGGGCATGGTGGCGACCGCCTGCTTGAGCAGTTCGAGCGGCATCGGCGCCGCCCCATACATCAGGAATTTGAGATGGCTGAAATCAGTGGTCGCCGCCTGCGGATGCTGCACCACCATTTGCAGCGCGGCGGGCACGATGAAGAGATGCGTCGCGCCGCTCTCAATCGCCGCCAGCACGCCTGTGGGGGTGAATTCGGCCTGCACCAGATTGCGCACGCCATTGGCGACCCCGATATTCATTAGGCCCGTTCCGCCAATATGCGCACATGGCATGCAGATCAGGATGCAATCGTCTGGCTCGTAGAAATTCCACGGCAAGCCCGCGGCAATGCCATTATTGCGCGTGCCCAGCAGATTACGGTTGGACAGCATCGCGCCTTTGGGATTGCCGGTGGTGCCCGAGGTGTAGAGTTGCAACACCGGCTCATCGCGCGTTGGCGGGGTGTAAGGCACCGGATCGAGCGCTGCGGCCTCGGCGCGGGCTGTGGCACCGGCCACCACCTGCGGCTGCGCGGGAACCTGCTCCGCGACCTGGCGCACAAGGTCGACAAAATCATGTCCGGCGATCACCAGCTTGGCGCCGGTATCGGTGAGGATGAAGGCAATCTCCGGCGCTGCCAGCCGCCAGCCAATCGGCACCATCACCGCGCCCATCCGCGCCGCTGCGAGATAGGCGAGGAAATACATCACCTCATTCTTGCCGAGCCACGCGATGCGATCACCCTTGGCGATACCGCGTGCCTTGAGCCACGCGATCAGCTGGCGGGTCAGATGATCGGTCTCGCGATAGGTGATGCGGTCGTCATCCTGCTCGAAAGCAATCCCGTCAGGCCGTTCAGCCGCCCAGAAATGGAGGATGTCGTCGAAGTGTTCGTGGCTGTGATAGGCCTTGCGTGCCATGGCGCTGCTCTCTCCCCAAAGCGTTGTTTACGCTAGGTAGGGCAAAGCACGCCCCGGAATCCAGCAGTGAATTAGCTAAAGCGACCCTGCTTGCGCGCAGCCGGTTCGCGGATGATCAGCCACACCAGCAGGCCGAGCGGGCCCGCCACGAAAGTGGCGAGCAGGATCGGTGCCTGGAGCAAGCGCGAAATGCGCTTGGCATCGCCATCGCGGGCGATCCACAGGCCGACAAACAGATCAAAGGCGAGATAATGCGTCCAGCCGATCGCAACGCCTGCATCATTGCTGAAGATCGCGCGCACGCCCGCGATGGTTGTGAAATCCGCGCCGCCGCTTGGCCCACCTGCGGGCAGCATCCCGCTCATCAATCCGATCAGCCCGCCCGCATAGATCAGGCAGAGCAGGGCGATGCCGCAATAGAGCACCCCGGCGAGCAGCGCAGGCCAGCGCGGCAGCAGGATCAGCGCGCCCCACGCGATCAGTGCCACGAGGTTCACGAGATTGAAAAGCTGCGTCCAGTCCATCACCGCGTTCCTCGGGCCAGTTCGCGCGCCGCACGGCGCATCGCATCATTATCATGGATGAAGCGCCCCGGTGCCGCGCGCAAGGCCAGCCGCAGCGCGGCACCGGCCACATCGCGCGCGTCGATCGAACCCATGCCGCGCCATGACCCCATCAGCAAAGGATCAATCAAGGGCGCCGCGACCAGCGCCAGCCGTTCCGCCAGCCGCCAATCATCCGGGCGCGGGCCACGCAGCAGGCCGGCCCGCAGGATATCCAGCCGCTTGAACGCCATCTGCGAGAGCGCGGCTTCCACCTCGCCCTTGGTGCGCATGTAGCGGTTTTTGGCGTGGCGATCCGCACCGGCAGCGCTCACCACCACAAGATGCCGCGTGCCCGCCTTGAGCGCTGCTGCCGCACTGGCCAGCACCAGATCGTGATCGACAGCGCGAAAAGCCGCTTCGTCCTTGCCCGCCTTCTTCCAGGTCGTGCCAAGCGCACAGATCAGCGCGCGCGGTTGGACGGCCTCCATCACCTCGCCCCATTTGGCCGGTTCAGCGACAAACATCTCGACCCGCGCACCGCGAGGCAAAGGCACCTCGCGGCGGGCCAGCCCGATCAGGCGCACCTCGCTAGTGGTGCTCGCAAGCTCGATCACCCGCCGCCCGATCAGCCCGGTGGCTCCGACAAGCGCGATCCGCGCGGCCTCAGACATTGATCAGCCCCACCGGACGTTCGCCAAAGATCTGCGCGAAGCACTGCATGGCGAAGCGATCGCTCATCCCCGCGATGAAATCGGCGATCACCCGCGCCCGCTCGGGGTGGGCTGCAGGCAAACGCGCTTGCCATTCGGGCGGCATCAGGCGCGCATCATCGGCATAGGCTGCGAACAGCTGCGCCACCACGGCACGGGCGCGCTCGGCCGCCGCAGTCTGTTCGGGATGGTAGTAGAGTTCGCGGTACATGAAATCCTTGAGCACCCGCTCCTGCGTCGCCATCGCGGGCGAGAACCCGGCAAGCTGGCGCCCTGCCCCGCGCACCTCGGCCACCGAACCGATCCCCGAAGTCTGCGCCCGGGTGTGGGCCAGCACATCATTGACCATCAGCCCGATCTGATCGCGCACCAGCTCGCGCATCAGACGGTCGCGCGGCGCGTGGGGGAAGCGCCGTTCGACCGCGCGCCACTGATCCGCAAGAAAATCCAGCGCGAGCAACTGATCAAGCTCGAGAAAGCCGGCGCGCAGCCCATCATCAATATCGTGATTGTCGTAAGCAATATCATCGGCGACAGCGGCGATCTGCGCTTCAAGCGAAGGCCAGGTATCGAGCGCCAGCGAGAAGGCTGCATCCAGTTCCGCCAGCGCCCAGGTTGCCTCGGCGACGGGGCCATTATGCTTGGCGAGGCCTTCGAGCAGATCCCAAGTCAGATTAAGGCCATCATGCGCGGGATAGGGGCTTTCGAGCCGCATCACCGTGCGCAGCGCATGGGCGTTGTGGCAGAAACCGCCATACGGGCTGAGCGCCTCGCTCAACGCATCTTCCCCCGCATGGCCGAACGGCGGATGGCCGAGATCATGCGCAAGACAGAGCGCTTCGGTCAGATCCTCATCGAGCCCCAGCGCACGCGCCAGCACCCGTCCGATCTGGGCGACTTCCAGACTATGGGTCAACCGCGTGCGATAGTGATCGCCATCGGGCGCGATGAACACCTGCGTCTTGGATTTGAGGCGGCGAAAGCTCATCGAATGGACGATGCGATCGCGGTCGCGCTGGAATTCGCTGCGCGGGCCGCGCCGCTCGCCGGGTTCGGCCCCGTCGCGGCTCACCGCAAATTCGCGCCCGCCATGCCGGAACGGATCAGCAGCGTAAGGCGCGCGGGTGATCGCGGAATCGGTCAAGCCGCCGCGTCCCCGAACATCCAGTCAACCGCCGCCTGACAATGGATGCGGGTGCCTTCGAACACCGGCAGCACATTGGCATCGACATCCACCACCAGATCCAGCTCGGTGCAGGCGAGCACGATCGCTTCGGCGCCATCCTGCGCCTTGCCGGTGATGATGGTCTTCAAGGTGCGTTCGGCGTCGCGGGTCACCTTGCCGACCATCAATTCGTCATAGATGATCCGGTCAAGCAGTTCGACATTCTCGGTCTTGGGCGGCAGCAGATCGATCCCGTGCGCCACCAGACGGCGGCGGTAGAAGCTTTCGGTCATCACATTGCGGGTACCGATCAGCGCCGCATTGCTGTGGCCTGCGGCCTTCAAGGCCATGCCGACATGATCAGCAATGTGCAGGATCGGGATCGCGACGCTTTCGGCGACCTCGTCATAGACCTTGTGCATCGAATTGGCGCCGATGATGAGGCCTTGCGCCCCCGCCCCTTCGAGCCGCTTGGCGCTGTCGATCAACACGCTCGCGACGCGGCTCCAGCCTTCATCCTCACGGATCGCGTACAATTCGGCAAAGTTGAGGCTTTCGATCAGCAGCGGCGGGCTGACCATCGGGGCAGCGCGTTTCTGAACGAGGCGGCAGATGCGATCATAATAAGAGCCGGTCGAAACCCAGCTCATGCCTCCGATAATACCCAACTTGCGCAACATATTGCTCCTCGAATCCGGCGCCTCCCTCTAGCGGGGCAGGACACTTTTGGGGAGCGCTTATTGCCGCGCGGCGCGCGGCGGCAGGGCGGCAAGCCATTGGCGCAGATCAGCAAGGCTCCGGTCAGCCGCTTCCTCCTGCGGGAGATGGCCGATCCCCGGATAGATCACCAGCGTGCTCTCGGCCATGACCTCATCAAGATAGCGCCCCGCGGCCACCGGAATCAGCCGGTCTTCCTCGCCCCAGATGATCAAGGCCGGCACCGGGATGGCGGCAATATCAGCGCGATCCAGCGCGTCATAGGGGATCGCAAAGCGCTGCAAGGTAGCGCGGCGGTTGCCGGGATAGCGCAGCAATTCCCAGTAGCGATCGATCATCGGTTCAGTGACGATGCTTTCGACCGAAACACTCTGGCGCAGGCTCTTTTCGATCAGGCTGCGCGGGGTAACCTGTTCGACAATCCTGTTCAGCCCCGGCATGCCGGCGATCTTGAAGCCGATATTGCCGCTCGAGCGCTTTTGCGTGTCCTCCTTGGGCTGGCCGGTCCTGAGCGATTCCGGCGACAGCATCGGCATTCCGCTCGCGTCGACCAGCACCAGCCCGTTGAGACGCTCGGGATAAGCCACGGCAAATGCCAGCGCGTGCTTGCCGCCCATCGAATTGCCGGCGAGGATGAAGCGCTCGACGCCCAGCTTGTCGGCCACGCGGCGGATGTGGGCGACATAATTGTCGCGCGAATAATCGCCCTTGGGATCGGGGCCGGTTAGCCCATGGCCGACCTGATCGAAACGGATCACGCGGTAATCGGCCTTGAGATCCCGGGCCCACGGCTCCCAAGTGTGCAGATCGGCGTTGGAGCCGTGAAGCAGGATGATCGCGGGCGCATCCTTGGGGCCTTCATCGCGCAGGTGCACCGTCAGCCCGTCTCCCAGATCAACGAATTGCGAGGGCGCCGCGCCATATTTGGCGCGCATCGCGGCGGCATTAGTATCCGGCATGCGAAAAACGAGAAACAGCACCACCAGCACTGCGACCAGTGCCAGCACCACCCGAACAACCCACTTCATTGCGTTTTCATCTCCAAAATCCAGCGGCGCACCACCGCGACCCCATCGGGATCGACGGTCGACTTGCCCAGTTCGGGCATGGCGACCCCCGGCTCTGCCGATGCCAGCCGATAGGCGAGGATCGATTGATCGGGCGCGCCGGGCACAATCGCGAATTCATGCCCGCCCGCGCCGCGCCCGGCGGCAACCGGGCGCTTCATGATGCCGATGGCATGGGGATCGGCCTGTTCCCAGCGCAGATCGAGCCCCGAATTCGACGCCATGCCGCCGGGCTGATGGCAATGCGCGCAATTCACATCGAGATAGGCGCGCGCCAGCGGTGCGGCTGCCCCTTTCACGTGAGTGCGCCAGTCGGGCAGGCGGTTGGCGCTCTCGGGCACCTGATCGAGCAGCCCCGCCTGCACCATGTCACCCAGCCATGCCGCGGCAAGATTGCGCGCCTTGGGGCCGATCGGGATGACCGCGCCGTTGAGGCTATGGCATTCCTTGCACTGGTTCGTGTTGGGGATGCGATAGCTGATCGCTTCGCCCGCCGGGTTCGTGACATCAATCCGCGCCCCGGCCAGCGCCAGTGTGGCTTCGGTCTGTTCCGCATTCCAGCGATAGGGCAGCGGCACCCAACCATCGGTACGGTGCAACAGCACGCGGGTTTCGATCAGCCGCCGCGATGTCCCCTCCCCGAAAGCAAAGGTCTTGATGATCGCCGCACCCACCGGAAAGCGCAGCAAGCCTTCCCCGTCCGCGTGCAGCCGCGTGCCTTCGGGCAGGTAGATGAAACGCAGCTTGTCCGCGCCGTCCGACCAGAGGGGCGTGTTGAGCGCATAGGGTGTCACGCCCAAAGTGGGCACCTGCGCATCCGGATGGATGAAAAAGCCGAAGTCCGAAAGCTTGGGCGGCAGGCTGGCACCTGTGATTGCCGCATCGGACACTTGGGGCGACACCAGCCGCGCGTGCGCAATCGCGCCTGATAGCGCCAGCGCCGCCACTGCCAGAAGCGCTGAACTCCGCCTCACTTCAGCCGCGCCTCCAACTCGGGCGGCGCGCCAACCGCGCTGGCATCCCATTTGATCCCCTGTTCGGGCGCGGTGAGCGGGCCGGGCTGCGCCTCGGCCAGCGCCTGGCCCTGCCGCTGGAGATTGAGCGACCAGCCGGCAATATCCCCTGTCACCGCCAGCGCCGGGGCTGCCCCCGCTTGCGACAGGCCATCCCACAGGATCGGCGGCAGCGCCCCGCCAAAGGCTGCCAGCAGCAGCGGGGCACCCGGCAGCGCCGGGTCTGTCGCGCCGCTATCGACCATGTTCTCGCCAATCACGACATTGCGCGGGAACGGGTTGTAGCGCGCATCATCGAAGCGCTGTGAATAGGCTATCACCATGAAGGGCGCGGTCGGATTATCCTGCACGATATTGCCATCGACCCAGACATTCTCGTTCGCCATCACCATGATGCCGGTGCCGCGCGGAACATTGCCGACAATGTTGCCGGGCGGCGCGAAATTGGGGGTGTTGTTGCCCGCCACCAGATTGCCGCTGACCACCACATTGCCCCCGCCCATCACCGGCAGGCTCGGCAGATCGAACACGAGAATGCCCCCGGTGTTACGGGTGACATAGTTCTGGGTGACGATGGCATCGCGGCTGTTCTCGATCTCGATCCCGGCGACATTGTCGCTCGCAACCGAATTGCGCACGGTGATCCGCTGCGATTGGCCGACATAGATCCCGGCATCCGATGCGCCGGACACTTCGGAATGGCTGATCAGGATCCCGGTGCTTTCCACCGGATAGATGCCATAGGCGCCATTGCTGGCGCTCGGCCCGTTCGTCCACGTCACGCGGATGCGGTGATAGATGATGTTATCCGCGCCCTTCGACTTGATGCCATCGCCCTTGGGATTCTCGATCGCGAAATCGCGCAAGGTGACATTGTCGGAGGTGACAAGCAGCCCTTCGCCTGAGCCTTGCTGGCCGGTGAAATCAAGGATGGTAAGCGCAGGCCCTGCCCCGCGCACAGTCACCCCCGCCACATCGAGGCTGAGCCCGTCGCTGAGTGGATAGCGCCCGGCCGCGAGCACGATTTCGTCACCCGGCTCGGCCATAATCAGGGCTTCCTGCAATTTCTCCGCCGCATCCGCCCCCGGCGCGATCATATGGGTCGCCGCCCAGACGGGCGCAGCGGAAGCCAGCAGTGCAGCGGCCAGCGTTGTTCTCAGCATCGCGAAGTCTCCCTCTCCGCGCGCCATAGTGCGCATCGCGGGGAGGCTTGGCAAGTCCGGCCGCTGCCTTAGCCGAGCCCGATCGCGCAGAGCGCCGCGCTGGTGGTGACAACCCCGATGATCTCGCCATCTTCGGTGCGGCGCAGGCGTTCGATACTGTCAAACAGCCCGCGCGCCTGCTCAGGCTCACCCTCGCGCGGCGCCATCGCCTGACGCAAGGTCCAAAGCTGACCAAGGCTGAGGCGATCCACCATGCGGCCCGCCATGCATGCGGCCCGGCCCTCGCCCATGCCCGAGGCGACCAGCGAGCGTTCGACCTGCCAGACGATCAGCGGACGCGCCAAGCCGGTCTGCACCGCCAGCACGCCCGCTCCGATCAGCAACACGGTAATCAACAACAGCTTCTTCATCCCGACCTCTTTTTCGCATCGCCGAGGAGCCGAAACCCGGTCCCCACTTTTCGGCGCGATGCTTGGGTCAATCGAGCGCCTTGACGATTTCCTCGACCATCTTCTTGGCGTCGGCCAGCAGCATCACGGTCTGGTTCATGTAGAACACGTCGTTATCGACGCCCGCATAGCCCACGCCGCCCATCGAACGCTTGATGAAGAACACCTGCTTGGCCTTGTCGACATCGAACACCGGCATCCCGTAGATCGGCGAAGACTTGTCGGTCTTGGCCGCCGGGTTCACCACGTCGTTCGCGCCGATGATGAAGGCGACATCGCACTGGGCGAAATCGGAATTGATGTCCTCCAGCTCGAAAACTTCATCATAGGGCACGCTGGCTTCGGCGAGGAGCACGTTCATGTGGCCCGGCATACGCCCGGCGACGGGGTGGATGGCATACTTCACCTCCACGCCCTTTTCCTTGAGCTTGTCGCCCATTTCGCGCAGCGCGTGCTGGGCCTGCGCCACCGCCATCCCGTAGCCGGGAATGATGATGACCTTTTCGGCCTGTTCGAGCATGTAAGCGGCGTCTTCCGCGCTGCCCTGCTTGTAGGGGCGCTGTTCGCGCGGCGCGCCGGCACCGCCGCCGCCCGCATCGCCGCCAAAGCCGCCCGCGATCACCGAGATGAAGCTGCGGTTCATCGCGCGGCACATGATGTAGCTGAGGATCGCCCCCGACGAGCCGACCAGCGCGCCGGTGATGATCATCGCGGTGTTGCCCAGCGTGAAGCCCATCGCCGCTGCCGCCCAGCCCGAATAGCTGTTCAGCATCGAGACGACCACCGGCATATCCGCGCCGCCAATCGGGATGATCAGCAGGAAGCCGATGATGAAGGCCAGAACCGCGATCAGCAGCACCAATTGCCCTTCGCCCGCACCGCCCTGCGGCGACACGGTGTAATAGGCGATCAGCCCCAGGATCGCCGCCAGCGTGCCAAGGTTGATGACGTGGCGTCCCGGCAGCATGATCGGCGAACCGCTCATCCGGCCTGACAGCTTGAGGAAGGCAATCACCGAGCCCGAGAAGGTGATCGCGCCGATGGCGATGCCAAGGCCCAGTTCGATCCGGCTCACCGCCAGAATTTGCCCGGCGCTATCGACAATCCCGAAGCTTTCGGGATCAAGCCATGCGCCAAAGCCCACCACCACGGCAGCGAGGCCGACGAGGCTGTGGAAGCCCGCAACCAGTTCGGGCATCGCGGTCATCGCGATGCGCCGCGCGACAACAATGCCGACAGCGGCGCCGATGCCGATCGCCATCGAGATTTCGGTGATGTTGGCGAGATCGTGGGTCACCAGCGTCGTCACCAACGCGATGGCCATGCCGATCATGCCATTGCGGTTACCTGTGCGGCTGGTGGCAGGGCTGGAAAGCCCGCGCAGCGCGAGGATGAAGAACACCCCTGCGGCAAGGTAAGCGAGCATCGCCCAGGCAGGCGTGCCGCCTTCAACCCCGGCAGCATAGGCCGGGGTGGCGAAAAAGATCGTCATTGCGAGCGCAGCGAAGCAATCCAGGGCGGCCGGGCGCTTGCGTCTCTGGATTGCCGCGTCGCCTGCGGCTCCTCGCAATGACAAAAGGGGAAGCGCGAAGCTCATCCTCACTTCTCCTTCTTCTTGTACATCGCGAGCATGCGCTCGGTCACGGCAAAGCCGCCGAAGATGTTGATGCTCGCGAGCACCACCCCGAACAGACCGAGATACTTGGCGACCGGGCTGCCCGCCTCCGCCGAGGCGATCAGCGCGCCGACGATGATCACCGAGGAGATCGCATTGGTCACCGCCATCAGCGGGGTGTGCAGCGCCGGGGTCACCGACCAGACTACGTAGTAGCCGACAAAGCAGGCTAGCACGAAGATGCTAAGAATTGAGATGAAATCCATGTCTGCTCCGGCTCAATAATATCGTACGGTTTGGACGACGCCGAACCGCTGTTCAGGCATCGCCCTGCTCACGTTTACACGAATTGTCTCGCCATCCCGCGCCAGCACTGAAAAGCGCGCCTGAAGGATCGACATATCAAAGGGAAAGCTCGCGCCTTGGGGCAATTCGCTTTGGCTGAGACTGCCAAGATTGCCGACTGTTCCGAAGCGCACGCTGAAGGTCGGAAGGGCCCCCTTCCCCAGCGTGGCGGAACGGCCCTCGTAACGCACAGCCACAATGTAGTTTGCCGTGTGGAGGCTGGGATCGATCCGGCGATAGGCACCGCCAGAAACGGTCTTGGGCTTCTTGGGCCGATTGCGCGCGAAGTTCGGCAAGCCGGGAATTGCATTGCCCGCATTGAACGAGCCATCAAGCCTGCCATCTGAGTCGGCATCGATCAGGCACTTTTGCAGATTTCCCGATCCCAGCAGAAGACTGCGGGCCAGCGATTGCTTCGGCACACCGCTCACGCAGAACACCGGTGCCCCGCTCGTCAGCAGGCCAAACAACTGATCGCCGGCGCTGGCGAGCGTCTTGCCTGATTTGGCATCCACCGCGTCCTCGCTCAGCTCGATCAAGGAAGGCGGAAGGAGTCGATGACGGATCACGAATTCGCCGTCGCGGACGGTGCGCTCACCGATTTGCGACGGATCAGCCTGAACGATCCAAGCCGTTTCGATGTAGTCAGGGTTCTGAGCGGGCACGAGAACCGCGCCCATTGTCAGTATGGCGCTGACGGCGGTCACCCCAACAGCCTCTCGTTGACGACCTTCCCGCCCTGCGTGAGCCGGATCGCATTGCCGATTTCCTCATCGAGCACGGGCTTGCCCTGCTCCTTGTCCCAGAAGGCGCTGAGGAAATTGTAATGGTTGCGCGCAAACAGCGCCGAAGCATCGGCCGGCAGGTGCGCGGGCGTGTTGGAATAGCCGATGATCGTCACGCCATGCTTGACCACGGCCTCATCCGGCACCGAACCTTCGACATTCCCGCCTTGCGCCACCGCGAGATCGAAGATCACGCTGCCGGGCTTCATCGTGGCGATCTGCGCATCGGTGATCAGCCGCGGCGCGGCACGGCCCGGGATCAAGGCGGTCGTGATCACAATGTCCTGCTTGGCGATATGCTCGGAAACGAGCTGGGCCTGCGCGGTCTTGTATTCATCGCTCATTTCGGTGGCATAGCCGCCCGAGCCTTCGCCTTCGATGCCTGCGACATTCTCGACGAAGATCGGCTTGGCGCCGAGCGACATGATCTGTTCCTTGGTGGCCGAGCGCACATCGGTCGCCGAAACCTGCGCGCCGAGCCGCCGTCCGGTGGCAATCGCCTGAAGGCCCGCCACGCCGACACCCATCACGAACAGCTTGGCCGCTTGCACGGTGCCGGCCGCCGTCATCATCATCGGGAAGGCCCGGCCATAATGATCGGCCGCGACGAGCACCGCCTTGTAACCGGCAAGGTTCGATTGCGACGACAGTACGTCCATTGATTGCGCGCGGGTGATGCGCGGCATGAATTCCATGCTGAGCGCTTCGAACCCGGCGGCGGCATAGGCATCCACCACATCGCGGCGGGTAAAGGGATCGAACAGCGCGGCGACCCATGCGCCGGGTTTGGCGCCCTTGAGCAGCGCCACATCAGGCGCCTGAATGCCGAGCACGATGTCGGCATCCTTCACCGTGGCTGCCGCATCGCCGACGCTGGCGCCGACTTCGGCATAGGCGGCATCAGTGACTGATGCCGTGGCGCCCGCGCCCGCCTCGACAGCGACAGTCAGGCCGAGGGCGGCATATTTCTTGGCCGTTTCCGGGGTGGCCGCCACCCGGGTTTCCCCGGGGGCGCGCTCTTTGAGGATCGCGATCTTCACGATTTACCTTCGCTTCAGGCGATCAGCATGACGACAAAAGCGACGATCACCGCAATCACCGGCACCGCCCATTTGAGAGTTCCCATGAAACCCTCGTAAGTGGCCTGTGCCTTATCCATGTCGTGCGTTGCCATTTTTTCAATTCCCCTTTGGGCTGGTAAACACCGCAATCGGCATATGGTTGCAAGAAACATGTGCACGCAGGCGCGCGCGCATGTCTGTCCCGTATCGGAGCCCGCCGCGCTTCTCAAGCCACCTTAAATATCAGGCAACCAATTTGCTGCTGGCGCGGCGTTGTCTCGAACGGATGGGGGCTTTGACAAAGCACAAAGTGCAACAGCCTTAATCGGGTCTTTACTCATCGCTTCTATGCCTTGGACCGTTCCACATCCGGCCAGAGGTGCCGGAACGGCCGAGGATCAGGGCAAAGCAAACGATGCCGGATAGTCACAACCGCGAATGCATCGATCAGGATGTGCGCACCATCATGCTGATCGATGATGAGCCTGCGCAGACGCGCCTGATCTCTGCGATCATCGCGCGCGATGGCTGGCGCGCCGTGGTGGCGGGTGATACCGACACCGCGATTGCCATGCTCGGCACCCGTGAAGGGATGCAGATTTCCGCGATCCTGCTTGATCACTGGGTGCCGGGAGATAACGCCTGTGAGCTGATTGCCGAGTTGAAAGCGCGTCGCCCCGCCGTGCCGATCCTGATGCTGACAACCAGCGCCTCGCCGCTGCTCGCGGTCGAAGCGATGCGCGCCGGCGCCAGCGATTATCTGGTAAAACCGGTTTCGCCCGAGCGGCTGATGGATGCGCTGCGCGCGGTCACCACGCGCGAGACGCAGCGCCGCGAACTCGCGCCGCTTGCCGAAAAAATGTCCGCCAGCCTCGATTTCGATGCCATGATCGGCACCGCCCCCGGCTTTCGCGCCGCGCTGGCCCAGGCGGCAAAGACCGCGCGCGGCCACGGCCATGTCGCAATCGACGGGGCGAGCGGGACGGGCAAGGAAATGCTGGTGCGCGCGATGCATTCGGCCAGCCCGCGTGCGCGCGAGCCGTTTCGTATCGTCGATCTCGCCACGATCCCGCCGACCTCGGTGGAATCAGTGCTGTTCGGACACGAGCCGGGTGCCTTTCCGGGCGCCTTTGATCGCCAGATCGGGGCGTTCCAGCATTGCGACACCGGCACGCTGGTGCTCGATGATGTCGATCGCCTGACACCGCAGACCCAGCAATCCCTGCTCGAAGCCCTGAGCAGCGGCATTATCCGCCCGGTGGGTGCGACCTATGGCTTCCGGGTCGATGTCCGACTGCTTGTCACCAGCAATGTCGCACTCGGCGATTTGGTGGTGAGCGGCCAGTTTGATCCTGCCCTCGCCGAAAAGCTTGCGGCGAACCGCATCTCGCTGCCGCCCCTGCGCGAGCGACCGGGCGATGTGCCCGCACTGACCCGCCATTTCCTTGCCCGCATCGGCGAACAGCCAGGCCTCAAGCATCTGTCGATCACCGATAGCGCGCTCGCCCTGCTTGCCGCCTATGATTGGCCGGGCAATGTGCGCCAGTTGCAATCCGTGCTGTTTCGCGCGGCGGTCTATTGCGAGGGCGAAGCGCTCACCGCGGGAAGCTTTCCCGAATTGTCGGAAATGCTCGGCGGTCAACAGGCCCCGCTGTTCGATACGAGCCACGAGGGTGTCGGCATCACGCTCTACACGCCCGATGGCAATCTGCGTCCGCTCGAAGAGATCGAGGCCGATGTCATCCGCCTCGCCATCGGCCATTACCGCGGCCGCATGACCGAAGTGGCGCGGCGCTTGGGGATCGGGCGTTCGACCCTCTATCGCAAGCTGTCGGATCTCGGGATTGATAACGCCGCGTGATACGCTTAGCGCTGCGGACATGACACAGCTTCAGGATTTTGCAGGACGCAGCGCGCTGGTAACCGGCGCCGCATCGGGGATCGGCGCGGCATGCGCCCGCGCATTGGCCGCCCGCGGCGCCGCGCGGCTGGTGCTGGTCGATGTTGACGGCGCAGGGCTGGATGCGCTCGACCTTCCGGGCGAAGTGCACCGCATCACCGGCTCTGTCGCTGACGAGGCCCTGTGGCAAGCGCTCGAACCGCAGATGCAGGGTCTTGATCATGCGGTGGTCAACGCCGGGATCGGCGCGGGCGGGCCGATTGCGCAGCTCACCCTGGCGGAATGGCGCCGGGTGATGGCGGTCAATCTCGATGGGGCTTTCCTGACGCTCGCAGCCTCCCTGCGCGCAATGGCCGCCAAAGGCGGGAGCGCGGTCGTGGTCGCCTCGACCACGGGGATCAAGCCGGTGCCGGGGATCGGGCCTTATGGCGTTTCCAAGGCAGCCGTCGCGCACATGGCGCGCATTGCGGCGGTGGAAAATGCCAAGCTGGGCATCCGCGTCAACGCTATCGCGCCGGGCGGGGTTGATACCGCGATCTGGGACGGCGGCGAGGATTTCCAGCGCTCGGTTGCGGCGATCGGCCGCGAGGCGACCCTCAAAGCCATGGCCAAGACGACCCCGCTCGGCCGCTTTGCCTCATCCGAGGAAATGGCCGACAGCATCCTCTACCTGCTCAGCGATGCCGCCGCCAATATCACCGGTCATGTGATGGTATCAGACGGCGGCTACACGCTCTAGGTTTGCGGCCACCTTCGGTGGCAATCACCGCCCACCCCGCCTCACCATTGGAAGCTGTGCTGCGCCAGCGTGTTGCTGGTGTTGCCCATCAGGCTCATCGTCAGCGTCCTGGCTTTCCAGTCGATATCGACCAGCCCGTAATTCTCGATCCCGAAGAACTTGGTGATACGGCGCGGATCGGGCTCACGCTTGGTGCTCGCCTCGACATCGCTCGAAAAGGCAAGGTTCAGGGAAGAACTGGTGAATTCCCAGATATCCTCGCTGCCACCGGGGGCCTTTTCCTTGTAGATCGCGCCCGCATGGCGATCACCCGAAAGGATCACCAGCCCGCTTTGGGCGCGCCCTTCGAGCATCTTTAGCAAGCGTGCCCGTTCGAGCGGGAAATTGGTCCAGCCTTCGAACTGGTGCGCTTCCGTCAGCACCTGCGTGGAGGAGACGACGATACGCAGATCAGCCGGCTTGGCCAGCTCCTGCTCGAGCCAGCGCCATTGCTCATCCCCGAGCACGGTCGCCGCAGGATCGGTATTGGGCACATAGCTGCCGAGCGGCGCACGATCACGCGTCCATTCGGCGCGCTGGAGATCAGAACGGAAATAGCGGGTGTCGAGCATGAGGAACTGCACGCGCTGGCCTTCCGGCCCGATGATGCGGCTTTCATAGACGCCCGGACGGGCGCGCACTTCCTCGGACGAACCCCAGAAGGTGTCGAACAGCTCCTTGGCCCAGCGCTTGAACGGGAAGTTGCCGCCTGCATCATTGAGGCCGTAATCGTGATCATCCCATGTCACCATCATCGGGAACCGCGCGCGGAAATCGCGGAATTCGGGATGCGAGGCCTGCTTTTCATAGGCCGCGCGCAAGCTTTCGAGCCCAGCATCCGCATTCCAGCCGGTGTCGCCATAGACATTGTCGCCGATCAGCAGGAAGGCCTGCGGGCTCTGCGCCGCGATCTGCGCCCACATGTGCTGCGGGGCGAGGTGATGGTTGCAGCTGCCAAAGGCAATGCGCGTGAGGGTGGTGGCCGGGCTGAGCGCCGGATTGGGGCCAGCCACCGGCAGGGTGACCCGCTGGCGCAGTTGATCATAATAGGGCGTCAGCGCGTCCTCGGCCGAAAGGCTCACCGTCGGAGCGGAGGTCTGCGCCAGCAGCGGTGCGGCGGCAAGGCCGGCAGCAGCCAGCGCGGTGGCGGCGAGAAGCGGGAAGCGAGGCATTTTTATCTCCGTCATGGCAATCAGGGCGCGCACGTGCCGCATCGCGGCGGGCTGGCGCAGGGTTTTAGTGGTCATGTTCGATGACACAATGGCGACGCCCCATCAAACGGGCGGCAATTGGCTGAAATCCGTCAGCGCCGCATCGGCCAGCCCGCGCCAGACATTGCGCGCCTGCACGGTCGCGGCGACATCATGGACCCGTAGCAGGTGAACACCGGCGGTCATCCCCTTGAGCGCCAGCGCGAGCGAACCGGCGAGACGATCCTCTGCCGCTTCCTCGCGGCTGAGCGCGCCGATCATCCGCTTGCGGCTGGCCCCCAGCATGAGCGGCGAGCCGAGTGCATGGAACAACGGCAGCGCGTTGATAAGCCGCACGTTATCCGCCAGCGATTTGCCAAAACCGATACCGGGATCAAGCACGATCCGCTCTGGCGCGATCCCCGCGGCTATCGCCCGCGCGCGGGCCTCGCGCAGGAAATCGAACACATCGAACACGACATCGCCATAGGCCCCGCCCGCATGGAGATCATCGCCAGCGCCCGGTGCATGCATCAGCACCACCGGGCAGCCCGCCTGCGCGACCAGCTCGATCGAACGCGGATCATAGCGCAAGGCCGAAACATCATTCGCCATGTGGGCGCCCGCTTGCAGCGCGCCTTCGAGCACACCGGCCCGGCGGGTATCCACGCTGATCGCCGCGCCCATCGCCGCGCAATATTCCACTGCGGGCACCACCCGGGCCAGTTCCTCGCCTTCCCAGGTCTGCGCGGCACCCGGCCGCGTGCTTTCGCCGCCGATGTCGATGATCGCCGCACCGGCTTCGAGCATGGCAGCCGCCTGCACGCGCCCTGCCGCAACATCGTTGAAATGCCCGCCATCGGAAAAGCTGTCGGGGGTGACATTGAGAATGCCCATGATCTGCGGCTGATCGAGCCGGATCGTGCGCGTGCCCAGTTGCAGCGGGGCATGGACGCGCTGGAGATGCTCCCATTGCATGCGGGCATCCTCGCGCACGGCATCAGGCAGGCGGACGAACGCATCCGCAATGCTGCTGCGGGTTGCCATGATGCGTTGGATCACCGCATCGCCATCACGCAGGATCAGCGCGAATTCGCGGGCATAGGCCATCGCGCCGCCGAGCCGGATGGCATCGCCATCGGCCTCTTGTGGGCCAGAGATCAGCGTGATCGGACGAACATAGACAGTCAGCGACATGGCATGAGGGACTAGCCCCTGCGCCGCGCGCCGCAAAGCCCCCTCGCCACCTGGGCCAACAAGAAAGGCCGCACCCTTGTGGGGTGCGGCCTTCCTGTGATGCAGCCCGCTTGAGGCTGCGGCGGGGAGCTTAGTTGCCGAACTTGAGGCGCAGGCCTGCCGTCAGCACCGACTGGTTGCTTTCAACACCCAGCGTCGCCGGGAGCAGATCGAGGCCGATGTCAGCGCGTTCGGTGTTGGCGCGGTAGGCATACTGGCCGAACAGTTCCGCACGCGACGACAATTCATAGGTGGCACCCGCCATCAACTGATAGGCAAAGCCCGAGGCGGTATCGTTCGAAATCCGTACATCCGACGGCTGATAACGGACATCAACCCACTGCACGCCGGCACCTGCGCCGACATAGGGCTTGATCGCCGTGCCCGTGTTGATGTCGTAGAACACGTTGGCGAACAGGCCATAGGTGTTGACGCGGCCGGTATCGGTCGCACCAAAGGCGCCCACGGTCGGGTTGCCGGCAGCCGGTGCGCCGCGGGTCAGCACAGCCACATCAACGCCATCGATATTGGCGCCGCCGACCTGAAAACCATTGTGGCCGGACACATCAACCTGGCTGAAATTGCCTTCGACTTCGAGACGGAAGCCATTGTCGAACTTGTAACCCACCTGCCCGCTGAGCGCGAGGCCGGTATCGAACCCGGTGTTCCAGCCGAGCGGGGTGCCAGCGGGGATCGCACCGAAGTCAGGGGTTGCCGGAACAGTGGCGTTGAACTCGCCAAGGTTCTCGCTGTCGCCGGGCAGCGACACGCCGGCACCGAAACCAATATAGACGCCTTCGGCCATCGCCGCACTCGGGATAGCGGCAAAAGCGGCGGTGCCTGCTGCGATGAGGCAAAGCTTGGTGTTGAACTTCATGTTGTGTCCTCATGAGTAAACGCCGGCCGGTAGGGGGAGGGTGGCCGGACGGGCCTTTTACGCATGAGTTGCCGGATTGGTTTCATTCCTGTGCGACAAAATGTTACCGGATGGCGACAGTCCGTTTCTCTGAACAGGCTGTTAATTTCACAGCAATCTTGGCGCCACATTTTTGCCGCACACCGTGCGGCGTTCAGTCCTCGCTGGCGAGCAGATAGAGCTGGCGGGCAGCATCAATCGGCTGAACATCGCGGCCCTGCGGCCCGGCGATCTCGTAATGCCAGAATGTCCAGCCATTGCAGCTTGGCGCGCCTTGCAGGTCCTTGCCCAGCCCGTGGATCGAACCGGTCTTGCCGGCGCACTCAAGCGAGCCATCGGCGCGCACCGTGGCGATCCAGCGGCGCTTCTTGTCGAAGATCGTGCTGCCCGGCGGGATCAGCCCGGCCTCGACCACGGCGCCAAAGGCTACCTTGGGCGCGGTGCGGGCGCTTTGCATCGTCGTGAGCGCGCTTTCATCCAGCGGCAACTCCTTGGCGATGCGCTTTTCCGCGACCCCGCGATAGAAATCCTCACGCTCGCAGCCGATCCACTGGCGGCCCAACCGCTTGGCGACGGCGCCGGTGGTACCAGTGCCGAAGAAGGGATCGAGCACCACATCGCCCTTTTCGGTGGTCGCGAGCAGCACGCGATAGAGCAGCGCTTCGGGCTTCTGGGTGGGGTGCGCCTTCTTGCCGTCTTCCTTGAGCCGCTCGCCCCCCGAACAGATCGGCAGCACCCAGTCCGAACGCATCTGGAGCTCGTCATTCAAGGTCTTCATCGCGCGATAGTTGAAGTGGTAGCGCGCCTTTTCGCCCATGCTCGCCCAGATCAGGGTTTCGTGGGCATTGGTGAAGCGCGTGCCCTTGAAATTGGGCATCGGGTTCGTCTTGCGCCAGACGATGTCGTTGAGGATCCAGAAGCCGAGATCCTGCAAGATCGCGCCGACGCGGAAGATGTTGTGGTAGGAACCAATCACCCACAGCGCGCCATCGGGCTTGAGCACGCGGCGCGCCTCGGTCAGCCATTCGCGGGTGAAGGTGTCATAGGCGGCCATGGAATCGAACTGGTCCCAGTGATCGGTCACCGCATCGACATGGCTGCCATCGGGTCGGTTCAAGTCGCCGCCCAGTTGCAGATTGTAGGGGGGATCGGCGAACACGAGATCAACGCTGGCAGAAGGCAGCGAGCGCATCGCCGCGACACAATCGCCCGGCAGGATGCGGCCCAGCGGCAATTCGGCGACAACGGGAGCGGTTTCACGTCCCTTTTCAGCCAGTTTTGCCGGTAACTTGGTTTTTTCCTGAACGCCCACGCGGCCACCCCGATTCAATCTGCGGAAACTTATCCACAGGCATGAGTCCTCGGGGACTCGGCGTCAAGCAGGGAATTTTCCCGGGCTTCGGCGATCCCACCCGACTTCACACGGAACGAAACGAGATCGCCACAAGATGTTGAGTCTGGCTGGCAATCAGAGACTCGACATCAGGGGGTGTGGCGCAAAAGACTCAACTGAACACCCAGACGACGTTGGCCGCGAAAATCGTGATCATCGCCGCGCCCGCGAGGCGGCCAATGGTCTCGCCGCGCCACAAGAGCACCAACACCATCGCAGCGCTCGCGCACATCAGCGCCATCTGCGCCCCGGCAAGGCTGGCGGGCAGCGGGAATGGCGCGATCGCCATGGTCGCCCCGCCGATCATCAGGATGTTGTAGATGTTCGATCCGACAACATTGCCAAGCGCAAGCCCCGGCCTGCCGCGCATCGCAGCGGCAAGCGAGGCCGCCAGCTCGGGCAGGCTGGTGCCTACTGCCACCACGGTAAGGCCAATCGCGGTTTCCGAAACCCCGGCCAGCAGCGCAAGATCAATCGCGCCGCTCACCAGCGCCTGCCCACCGGCCACCAGCGCCGCAAGGCCAGCGACGAACAGCCCTCCCGCCGCAAACCATCCTGGCGGGTGGTCGATGTGATCATCCTCGGGCACGGCTGCACCGGGATGGCGGTAACGCCACACCACATAGGCCACCAGCAGCGCCAGCATCACCAGCCCGATCCCGCGCGCGCCGATCCCGCTGATCGCCAGAGCCCAGAGCGCAAGACTCACCCCCAGCGCGACCACGGCATCACGCCGCCCCATGCCCGAGACCGCGATCGGCGCCAGCAGCGCTGTCACGCCAAGGATCAGCAGCGCATTGGCACTGTTCGAGCCGACGATATTGCCCCACGCGATCTCCGGCGATCCGGCGAGCGCAGC
Organism: Erythrobacter epiphyticus; assembly: GCF_034653295.1. Lineage (NCBI taxonomy): Bacteria > Pseudomonadati > Pseudomonadota > Alphaproteobacteria > Sphingomonadales > Erythrobacteraceae > Erythrobacter > Erythrobacter epiphyticus. The sequence goes on from NZ_JAYEEU010000001.1 coordinate 38,288, forward strand.
CTGAACGCTGGCAACCATTTCGGGCATGGACGTTGCCGATCCCACGATCACCAGCCCGGTGAACAGGGTCGAGACCCTCAGCCGCTGCGCCATGCCGACCGCACCGCGCACCAGCAGTTCACCGCCGAGCGCAAGACCGACAAGGCCCACCGCGCAGAAAATCAATGCATTCATCATGGTCTAGAGCAATGCCAGTTGGGCAACCGGCGCGAAACTGCGGCGGTGCAAGGGAGAGGGGCCATGGGTGCGCAAGGCCGCCATGTGTTCCGCCGAACCATAACCCTTGTTGCGCTCCCAACCATAGTGGGGATGGTCTGCGGCCGCGGCCAGCATGATCCGGTCGCGCCATTCCTTGGCGATGATCGAGGCGGCCGAAATCGCCGGTTCGATCCCGTCGCCACCAATGATCGCCCGCGCGCCCCAGCGCCATGCCGGGATGCGGCCCTGCGGCGTGAGATTGCCGTCGATCAGGATATCGCGGGGATCATCCCCCAACGCGCTGGTCAACGCCGTGACGGCACGGGTCATCGCCAGCATCGTCGCATTGAGAATATTGATCCGGTCAATCTCTTCCGGCTCGGCAATGCCGACAGCCCATGAACACGAGCCACGAATCTGCCCATCGAGCACCGCGCGGCGCCGTGCGGAAAGTTTCTTGGAATCATCAAGGCCCACGGGTATCTCAACCCCCAGAACCACAGCAGCGGCCACCACCGGCCCTGCCAGTGGCCCCCGCCCCGCCTCGTCAACGCCGATGGCATAGCCCTCGGCACCGAACCCGTTTCTGTGAGTTACCCCTAGCATGATGACAAAATCCCGTGCGTTGATCGCTTTCTCGCTTCCCGCCGCGCTGCTGGCAAGCTGTGCCAATGCCGAAAGCGGGGCAGAAACCACCGATAATGCCACCGGCACCGCCGCCCCCTTCACCGCCGCCCCGATGGGCCAGTTCGAAGAGCCGTGGGCGATCCGCTTCGCGCCCGGCACGCCGATGCTGTTCGTGACGGAAAAGGCCGGCACGCTCAAGGTGATGGACACCAGAACCGGCCAGGTCGCCACCGTCGCAGGCGTGCCGGAAGTGGATTACGGCGGGCAAGGCGGGCTCGGCGATGTCGCCTTCCTGCCGGGCGAGGCGAGCCAGCCGCTGGATGGCCGGGTGATCTACCTCACCTGGGCCGAAAAGGGCGAGAACGACACGCGCGGCGCAGCGGCCGGGCGCGGCATTCTGGTCTGCGCCGAGATCACCGCCTGCCGGATCAAGGAATTCGCCGTGATCTGGCGGCAGGATCAGAAGGTAACCGGCCGCGGGCATTATTCGCACCGCATCGCCTTTGATCCCAATGGCCGCCACATGTATATCGCCAGCGGCGAGCGGCAGAAGATGCTGCCCGCGCAGGATCTCGACAACAATCTCGGCTCCATCGTGCGGCTCAAGCTGGACGGTGCCCCGGCCAAGGAGAACCCGTTTCAGGATCGCGGCGGCACCGCGATGCAGATCTGGTCTTACGGCCATCGCAACATCCTCGGGATGGCGTTCGACGGCGCTGGCCGCCTGTGGGAAGTCGAGCATGGCCCGGCCGGCGGGGATGAACTCAATCTCGTCAAGCCTGCTGCCAATTATGGCTGGCCGCTGGTGTCGAACGGCGATCACTATAACGGGGACAACATCCCCGATCATAATACCCGCCCCGATCTCGCAGCCCCCGTGCTGGGCTGGACCCCGGTGATCGCGCCAAGCGACATGCTGATTCATTCCGGCAAGCAATTTACCGGCTGGCGCGGTGCAATGCTGATGACCGGACTGGCGACGCAAGCCATCATCCATGTCAGCCTCGATGGCGAGACCGCGCGCGAAACCGCACGCTATCCGATGGACAAGCGGCTGCGCTCGCTCACCGAAGGGCCGGATGGCGCGATCTGGGTCGCCGAAGATGGCAAAGGCGCGCGCCTGCTGAAACTCACGCCGCTTTGATATAAGGGTTCACGGGCGTGAACCTATGCCCCGCCCGCCCGGCCTCCCTACCCGGTTACCATATTCTGATGGTATCATTGGTGGCCGGTTGGGCCAAAGGCAGGAAGGCGGGGCGGGTGGTCTGCACCGCGTGGGTGCGCGGCCTTGACAAAGATTCCATTGGGCAGCGCGCGGGAAAGCGATTAACCGCGCCTGCCCATGAGCCCGAAGACCGCCAGCCTGATTCCCCTTGCCGCCTGCGATGCCGCCATGGTCGAGGCCGTGCTGGACCGTGCCTTTGGCCCGGATCGCCATGCCCGCACCGCCTATCGCATCCGCGCCGGGATGGCGCCGCTTGATGCCTTGAGCTTTGCCGCGCTGGACGAGGATGATCTGCTGGTCGGCACGATCCAGTGCTGGCCGATTGGCCTGCTGACGCCGGAAGGCCGGCAAGTGCCGCTGGTGATGGTCGGCCCGGTCGCGGTGGTGCCCGAACGGCAGGGCGAAGGCTTCGGCATCGGGCTGATGAGCGCGATGATCGAAGCCGATGCGCGCCTCGCCGAGGAACGTGGCGCTTCGCTCCCGCAAGTGCTGATCGGCGATGCCGCCTATTACGGGCGCTGGGGCTTTACCAATGCCGCGACCAAGAGCTGGCGTTGCCCCGGCCCCTATGAACAGGATCGCCTGCTCGCACGTGGCGCGGCGCTCAGCGCCATGCCCGCCGAAGGCATGCTCGGCCCATGGGTGACCCCCGCAGCCTAGGCTCTTGGCGCGGGAGCCGCGATCTGGCATCGCTTGGCCCATGCCTTATGAGCCGCCGCCCTATCTGTCCGAACTGACGCTTGAGCAGATTGCCGCGCTGGTGGCGCAGCGCAAGCTGCCGCCGGTCGAGCAATGGTCGCCCGGCAAGCTCGGCGACAGCGAAATGCGGATCGCCGCTGACGGCACCTGGTTTCATCAGGGCGATCCGATCCGGCGTGAAGCGATGGTGCGCGCCTTTGCCGGACTGCTGACCCGCGATGCCAGCGGCGCGCATTGGCTCGTCACCCCGTTCGAAAAGCTGGTGATCGACGTCGATGACGCAGCCTTTGTCGCGGTTGATTGTGCGCAGCGTGATGGTGCGCTGGTGTTCCGGCTCAACACCGATGATCTGGTGATCGCCGGGCCGGATCACCCGCTGCGCGCGTCGGGCGATGCCGAAACCCCGGCGCTTTATCTGGCGGTGCGCCATGGCCTTGAAGCCCGGCTCAACCGCTCGACCTATGCGCAGCTTGCCGAAATCGCGCTGGCACAGGGCGAGGATTGGGTGGTGGAAAGCCGTGGCACCCGGTTCTCGCTGCTGCCCGCGGGCGCGGCTGGCCGATGAGCGGTTTTGCCGATCATCTCGCGCGGCTGTTTGCCGAAGGGCACAAGGCGCCGATCCCCGATCTTCTGAGCGACGCCGCATTTGCCCGCGATGGGCGCCGCACGCCGGCCGCCGTGCTGATCGCGGTGACCGATGTGGCCGACAACCCGCAGGTGATCCTGACCCAACGCCCCAACACGATGCGCGACCATCCGGGGCAAGTGGCCTTCCCCGGCGGCAAGATCGATCCCGGCGAGGACGCGATCACGGCTGCCTTGCGCGAGGCCGAGGAAGAGCTCGCGCTTCCCCCGGCAGCGGTGCGGGTGATCGGGGCAAGCGATGATTATGTCACCGGCACCGGCTTTATCGTCACCCCTGTGGTCGGCGTGGTGCCGCCGGGCCTTGAGCTGGTGCCGAGCCCGTCGGAAGTCGCCGCGATCTTCGAAGCGCCGCTCGCCATGCTGCTCGATCGCCGACAATGGCGCAGCAACGAGGTGTTCTGGCGCGGGGCGAACCGGCGCTATCTCGAAATGGAGTATCAGGGCTTCCGCATCTGGGGTGTGACAGCGGCGATCCTTGCCAACCTCGCGCGGCGGATTGCTCTGGAGAAGCTGCACGATGTTGCGTGATCTGACATCCGCTGGCTGGACGCAGCGCGCGGGCCTTGGCCAGCTTGCCGCCGCGCTCGGCGCCGACAATATCCGCTGGGTCGGCGGTGCGGTGCGCGATGGGCTGCTCGGGCTGGACGTGCATGATGTCGATTGCGCCACCATGCTGACCCCTGATGCAGTCATCGCAGCCTGCGGACGCGCGGGCATCCGCACCGTGCCGACGGGGATCGAACACGGCACTGTCACCGCGATCCTGGCTGATGGGCCCATCGAAGTGACGACCCTGCGCCGCGATGTCGCCACCGATGGTCGGCGCGCCACCATCGCTTTTGCGAGCGACTGGTGCGAGGATGCCGCGCGCCGCGATTTCACCATCAACGCGCTTTATGCCCACCCGGAAACGCTGGAGATCAGCGATTATTTCGGCGGGCGGGATGATCTGGCAGCGCGGCGGGTGCGGTTCATCGGGCGGGCGGAAGATCGCATCGCCGAAGATCACTTGCGTATCCTGCGCTATTACCGCTTTCAGGCACGCTTCGGCGCGGCGCTCGATTCCGAGGCCGAAGCCGCCTGCGCCGCCCTCGCCCACACGCTCAAGGGGCTCAGCCGCGAACGGATTGCCGCCGAACTGCTCGCGCTGCTGGCGCTTGCCGATCCGTACCCGACCCTTGCCCGCATGCACGCGCACGGTGTGCTTGGCGTGATCCTGCCCGAGGCAGGGGCTGACGAAGTGGCAGCGCTCGCCGCGCTGATCGCACAGGAAGCCGCGCAGGGCCTTGCCCCCGATCCGATCCGCCGCCTCGCCGCACTGCTTCCCGCCTCGCCGCAACTGGCCGAGGTGGTCGCCGCGCGGCTGCGCCTGTCCAAGGTCCAGCGTGGCCGGTTGGTCAGCGCCAGCGCCCGCAGCGCGGCCGATGCCGATAATCCGCGCGCGCTTGCCTATGCGATGGGAGTGCCCCCTGCACAGGACCGGCTCTTGCTGCTCGGGGCCGATGCCCGTGCGCTGGCAGACTGGCAGCCGCCGGTGTTCCCGCTCAAGGGCGGAGCCATCGTGGCACAGGGCGTCAGCGCCGGGCCCGCTGTCGCGCGAATCCTCAAATCTATCGAAGCGCGTTGGGTGGCCGAAGGCTTTCCCCCAGATGAACGGATCGCGCAGATCCTTTCCGAAGAGCTGGCGAAAATCTGAACCGCGGGACAAACCGTTTGTCAGATGGGACAAACCACCCTTGGCTGCCTTGCCAAGCGCAGATTGCTTCGCTTAACTTTTGAACATCGACGGACATCAACCCCCGAGTGAAAGTCGATACGAAGGTCAGATAACCCCTATTTTTCCTATTTGTCTGACTACAGAATGATCTTTATTTTTACTTCAAGACGTGACGAAGTTTTATTCGAAAGGATTTCAAAATGAAGACCCTCAAGATCGCAATTTTGTCTACCGCTATTGCTTTTGCTCCGGCTGCCTTTGCGCAGGTTGCTGAACAGCCGGCGGAGCCGCCGGTCGAGACCGAACAGCCGGCCCCCGAAACGCAGCAGGACACCGACGCCACGTCGATGCCGGCGCCGGAAACCACCACCGATACGGACACCCCGGAATACGAAGAAGCCAAGCCCGAGGTTTCGAACAGCGATGACAGCTACAGCGAGCCGATGGCCCTGTAATTGCTCACCACGATTGCGGCCCCGTCGATCCCCCCCGGTCGGCGGGGTCGCATCGTATCCCACCAACCCTCAGGAGGTGTAATGCCATGACGTTCCTCAAGATTGCTCTCGCCGCGACGGCCCTTGCCGCTGCTCCCGCTGCCCTGGCGCAGGATGCCGCACCCGCCGCTGAAGCCGGCAGCCCCACGCTTGCGACCGGCGCAACCGTGCTCGGCAATGATGGCAATCCGGTAGGAACCATCGAGACGATCTCGGGCGAAGTGGTGGTCATCAACACCGGCAAGCACCGTGCTCCCGTTCCAGCCACTGCCATTGGCACAAGTGACAAGGGCCTCAGCGTCAATATCACGCAGGCCCAGCTCAACGAGATGATGGATGCGCAAGTGGCCCAAGCCACGGCCAAGCGCGATGCCGCTCTGGTTGCTGGCGCCGAAGTCATTTCCGCCAATGGCAATCCGGCAGGCACGCTGACCGAGGTCAACCTTGATGCCGACATGATCGTCTTGGCAAGCCCCAAGGGCAAGGTTGCGCTCAAGAAGGAGCATTTCGCGGTCGATGGTCAGGGCCGCCTGATGGCGCTCTTCACCCGCGAACAGATTGAAACCGCGGCTGCGGCGGGCGCAGGCGCCAACGGCGCCAGCAACTAAGCGATTTCGCAACAGTCAAAAAGACCGCTGGCGCAGCGCGCTGGCGGTCTTTTTGCGCGCAAGCAGCAAAGCGATAGCGGGACAAAGGCGCGCACGGCGCAGGGAAAAACTAGTCGAACCGCCCTGATTTGGGGAAGCCCTGCGGCGGCATCCGCCCGGCCCCGCCGCGCGCGACCTTCCACAGACCGATCTCTGTTTCCGTCCGGGTGCGCTCGCCGCTGCCGCCCATCTGCCAGCTCAGACCATCGGCAAGGGTAAAGGTCGTTGCATCGCTCAGCCCGCCATCGCGGTAGCGTTGCAGGGTGACGCCTTGCCCGCGGCTCATCACCGGCAGTTCTTCAAGATTGAAGACCACCAGCTTGCGGTTATCGCCGACGCAGGCAATGTGATCATGCGCAGGCGCGATCTCGCGCACCACCCGCAGCGCTGCGCCATCCTTCAGGTTGACCACCTGCCGCCCCTTGCGGGTTTCGGCGAGCAATTCGTCCATTTCGGCGATGAAGCCCTTGCCGATGGTGGATGCAAGCAACAAGCGCCCGCCTGCCTTGTAAACCAGCATCGCCGCAATCCCGGCTTCGGTTTCAAGGTCGATCATCGTGCGCACCGGATCGCCAAAGCCGCGCGCACCGGGCAGCTTGTCGCAACCCAGCGTGAAAAAGCGGCCATTATCCGCCACCAGCAGGAGCTTGTCAGTGGTCTGCGCGTGGCAGATGAAGGCGAGGCCATCGCCTTCCTTGTATTTGAACTCCTGATCAAGCGGGACATGGCCGCTCGCCGCCCTGATCCAGCCCTTCTGGCTCAGGATCACGGTGACGGGGGCTTTCTCGATCATCGCATCCATCGAGAATTCGACCACCGGGGCGGCCTCGGCAATCAGGGTGCGGCGACGGCCCAGCGTGGTATCCTCGGCATAGGCCTTGCGCAGATCGCGCAGATCGCGCTTGAGCCGGGTGCGCTGGCGTGCCGGGCTGCCGAGCAATTGTTCCAGTTCATCCTGCTCGGCCAGCAGCGCATCCTGCTCGCGCTTGAGCTCCATTTCCTCGAGCTTGCGCAACGAGCGCAGCCGCATGTTGAGGATGGCTTCGGCCTGCCGGTCGGTCAGTTCGAACTCCGCCATCATCAGCGGCTTGGGTTCATCCTCGGTACGGATGATCTCGATCACCCGATCCAGATTGAGGAAGGCGATGATATAGCCGCGCACCAGTTCGAGCCGCGAGGCGATCTTGTCGAGCCGGTGCTGTGTGCGGCGTTGCAGGATATCGATCTGCGCGGCCGTCCAGTTATCGAGCAACTCCTTCAGGCCCATCACCATCGGGGTTCGGGTCGCGTCGAGCACATTCATGTTGAGGCTGAAGCGGATCTCCAGATCGGTCAGCTTGTAGAGGCTTTCCTTGAGCAATTCGGGATCGACATTGCGGCTCTTGGGCACCAGCACGATGCGGATCTGTTCATCGCTTTCATCGCGGACATCCTCAAGGATCGGCAGCTTGCGATCGGCAATCGCCTGCGCGATCTGTTCGATCAGCTTGCCCTTGGCGACCTGGTAAGGGATTTCCGAGATGACGAGCTGCCACTGCCCGCCGCCCAGCCGTTCGATCCCCGCCGCGACATCTTCGGCGTCCTTGGCCTCGGGGGCATGGAACCGCCCGCGCAGGCGGAATGATCCGCGCCCGGTGCGATAGGCCTCGGAAATGGCTGCCGCGCTGTCGACCACCTGGCCGCCCGTCGGGAAATCGGGGCCGTGGAACAGCTCCATCAGCCGCTCGTGCGAGACGTGCGGATTGTCGATCAGCTCCAGCGTCGCGTCGATGATCTCGGCGACATTGTGACTGGGAATGCTCGTCGCCATGCCCACGGCAATGCCGCTGGCACCATTGGCGAGGAGATTGGGGAAGAGGCCGGGGAAGATATCCGGCTCTACCTCTTCGCCATTATAGGTCGGGATGAAATCGACGGTGCCTTCATCCAGCCCCGCCATCAATTCGAGCGCGGTCTTCGTCAGGCGCGCTTCGGTGTAGCGATAGGCCGCCGCATTATCGCCATCGACATTGCCGAAATTGCCCTGCCCTTCAACGAGCGGATACCTGAGCGCGAAATCCTGCGCGAGGCGCACCATCGCATCGTAAACACTGGCATCGCCGTGCGGGTGATACTTGCCGATGACATCGCCGACCACGCGGGCCGATTTCTTGAACGCTGACGCCGGATCAAGCTTCAACTGCCGCATCGCCCACAGCAGGCGGCGGTGCACCGGCTTCAACCCATCGCGCAGATCGGGGAGCGAGCGCGCGGTGATGGTCGAAAGCGCATAGACCAGATAGCGTTCGGACAGCGCCGCATCGAAAGGCGCATCGACAATCGCATCAAAGGGATCGGAATCAGCAGGAAGATCGGTTTCGGCCATGCTTGCCGTCTAGCAAGCCGCGCTGCTGCGAGGGAGAGGGGTTTCCACAGGGTTGAAACCGCGCCGCCTCACATCCGCCGCGCATCATGGCTTTCGCCGGGAATGCTCACCGTGAGGCCATCCAGCGCGGCCGTCACCTCGATCTGGCAGGCAAGCCGCGAGGTGCGGCGCGCGCCAGCGGCGAAATCGAGCATGTCTTCTTCTTCCTCGGCGGCGGGAGGCAGCGTGTCGAACCATTCTGCCGCCACGATCACATGGCAGGTCGAACAGGCCATCTGCCCTTCGCAGGTGCCTTCCAAGGGCAGGCCCGCCGCTTGTCCGACGCGCAGCAGATTATCCCCCGCCTCGCAGGTGGTCGCCACCGCATGGCCGCGGGGATCGATGAAAGTGACGGTCACGCTCAAATCCCTTGCTCCCTCGCAGCGGTGATGATGGCGGTGGCGGCGGCTTCGAGATCAGCCATAGTGGTGTAGCGGCCAAAGCCCAAGCGGATCGAAGACTTGGCCTCAGCATCGGCAAGGCCGATGGCCTTGAGCACATGGCTCGGGCGGCCCGATCCGCTGGCGCAGGCAGAACCGGCCGCGAGCATCACGGTGCGGCAGTCGCTCATCAACCGGGCGACATCGAGCCCCTGTTTGCGGAGATTGAGATTGCCATGCCAGCGATGCACAGCGCTGCCGTTCAATTCCCAACCGGCAAAGGCATCGCGGGCGCGGTTCCACAGGCGCTCGAGATGAGCCCTATCCTCCTCGCGCCGTTCGCCAGCGATCCTGGCCGCCGCGCCAAACCCGGCGCACAGCGCGGGCGAGAGCGTGCCGGAGCGCAAGCCTCCCTCCTGCCCGCCGCCGAGGATCAGCGGCGCGAGGCTCACACCGTCCCGCACCCACAAGGCGCCAATGCCCTTGGGGCCGTGCAGCTTGTGCGCGCTGATGGCGATCAGGTCAGCCCCCTCGGGCGGGGCGAGCTTGCCTGCCGCTTGCACCGCGTCCACCAGCAGCAACGCGCCGGCTTGCCGCGCGGCGGCGGCCACCGCGTCCAAGGGGTGGATCACGCCAATCTCGTTGTTGACGGCCATCGCCGCGATCACACCGGTTTGCGGCGTGATCGCGCTTTCGAGCGCCGCGCAGTCAGCGCGGCCATCGCCCAGCACGGGCAATACCGTGAACCCGCGCGCCTGTGCCTCAACCGCGCGCGCGCAATCGAGCACGGCGGCATGTTCCGTGGCAAAGGTCAGCACATCGCCGGTGGTCCCGCGCAGCGCGAGATTGAGCGCCTCGGTCCCGCCGGAGGTGAAGATCACGCGCCCGCCGGGCGGAAATAGCGCGGCGACCTGCTCGCGCGCGGCCTCGACGGCGGCAGCCGCCATCCGGCCCATGCGGTGGGGGGAATGGGGATTGCCGAAGGTATCGCTATCCGGCCCGCCGAGCCAGCGCAGCATCGCCTCGCGCGCTTCGGGCGCAAGCGGGGTGGTGGCTTGGTAGTCGAGGTAGATCATGACAGCGATGCCCAAGCCTCGGCAAACCGCTCAAGATCGTCGGGCGTGGTTGACCAGCCCATGCTCACCCGGATTGTCCGCGCCGCGACATCATCGGGCACGCCAAAGGCATCAAGCACGCGGCTTTTCTTGAGCGTGCCCGAAGAACACGCGCTCCCGGCCGAGACGGCAAAGCCCATGGCGTCGAGCCGGATCAGCATGGCCTGCGCGCTCATTGTCGGGTGAGTCAGCGCGAAAATGTAATCGACCTGCTCCCCCATGGTAAGGCGATGAGCGGCGACCCTTGCGGCAAAAGCGGCGCGCTGTTCCGGCGATGTTGCCCATCCGCCCGCTTCCAGCGCCGCCGCCATCCCGAGCGCGCCGGGCAGGTTCTCGGTGCCCTGACGATAGCCGCGCTCGTGCCCGCCAACGGGCGCGAGCAACTTGAAATCGCGCACCAGCAGCGCGCCGACGCCAATCGGCCCGCCAAACTTGTGCGCGCTCACCACAATCATGTCGCCATCGGGCAAAGCCAGCTTGCCCGCGCTCTGCGCGCAGTCCGACAGCAGCAGCGCGCCCGCCGCGCGGATCATCGCGGCCATATCGCGCAGCGGATTGATCGTGCCGGTTTCGGAATTGACATGCTGGATGGCCAGCAAGGCATCCGCATCAATCGTCTCTGCGCCGGTGAAGATGGTGGCATCCGGCGCGGCGCGGAACACCGCGTCGTGCTCTACAGCGCTGACGATGCGGCACTTCACCTTTGCCCGGTTCAGCGCGATCCACAAAGCCTCACTCGCGCCGCTGGTGAAGATCAACTCGCCGTCCCAACCGAGGCTGGTCTTGATCCGTTCGCGTGCGTCCTCCAGCGCGGCGCGGGCGCGGCGGCCTTCGGCGTGGGGGCTCGAAGGATTGGCCCAGATGGCCAAGCCTTGCTCGATCGCCGCCTTGGCCTCGGGCCGCAGCGGAGAGGTGGCCGCATGGTCAAGATAGACCCGTTCAGCCATGGCGCAGGCAGGCCCTTGCATCATCGGCGACAAAAAATTGCGAAATCTGCATCGCGCCCTATATAGAGCGCGCTTCGGCGTGCGCCAGCGGCCACGCCCGATCCGTCATTTTGCAAAGGTTTCTGATGCCCTCCGTCATCTTTCCCGGCCCGGAAGGCCGTCTTGAAGGCCGTTTCTCCCCGCCCCCGCGCCCGCGTGCGCCGGTGGCGATGATCCTGCACCCGCACCCAGAAGGCGGCGGGACGATGAATGATCGGATCGTGCAGCGGCTCTACAAGACCTTTGCCGATCGCGGCTTTGCCACCTTGCGGTTCAATTTCCGCGGTGTCGGCCGTTCGCAAGGCAGCTTCGATTCCGGCGTGGGTGAGCTTTCCGATGCGGCAAGCGCGCTCGACTGGGTGCAATCGATCCACCCCGAAGCGCAAAGCACCTGGATTGCCGGCTACAGCTTTGGCGCGCTGATCGGGATGCAATTGCTGATGCGCCGCCCCGAAGTGCGCGGTTTCATCTCGGTGGCGCCGCCTGCCAACATGTATGATTTCAGCTTCCTTGCGCCCTGCCCTGCCAGCGGGCTGTTCGTGCAGGGGGCGGCGGATACCGTGGTGCAGCCCAATGCGGTGCAGAAGCTGGTCGACAAGCTGCGCACCCAGAAGCACATCACGATCCACCACGAGGAAATCCCGCGCGCCAACCACTTCTTCGAGAACGAGCTTGAAGAGCTGATGGCGTCGGTCGACAATTACCTCGACTTCCGCCTGTCGCCGGATTGCCCGATCAAATAAGCGATGCGCCGTCCTGCGGCGGGCCGTTCACGACCTGAGACAGCCTTGATCAACCGTCCTGCTGTGCCTTGATCGCTTCCAGCGGAGCGCGGCCGTCCTTCGTCGGGATGGTCCAGATCAGCACATTGATGATGGCGATCACCGCAAGCAGCACCATCAGCGCGGGCTGTTTCACCGCGCCGCTGCGCCGCCAAGAGAAAAACGCGCCTGCCACCAGCAGCAGCGCCGTCAACATCACGAGCGAAAGAACGAAATCAGACATAACGCCTGCGCCTATAGCGTAGCTGCGCGCCGTGCACAGGCGCGAATTGACTTGGGCCAAGGCCAGCGTCACACCTTGGCACCATGAGAGAGCCTTTCGCTGATGTCACCCGCCGCCAGACCCTTGCGGGCCTTGGTGGCGCTTCCGCCCTCGCCCTGCTGCCCGCCTGCGCGACAAGTGCACCGCCAGCCAGCGCGTCTGCCACCAGCCATGCTGCGGATGCCGCGCTCGAACGGATCGCTTACCGCATGCTCGCCCACGAACCGGGGCGCGCGACCGGACTGGGCGTCGATGTCGGCGAATATGCCGCGTGGCGCGGCACTTTCGGCGAACCGGGCGAGGCCGGCGAGGCAAAATACGCCGCCACGCTCAAGGAACTGCTCGCCGAGGCGCGGGCCTATCCGCGCGCAGGCCTCACTCCCGATCAGGTGATCGGCTTTGAAGTTGTCGAAAGCGCCTTTGCCAAGGCGCTCGACGGGATGGCGCTGCCCTATGGTTCGGTCGCTGTCGGCAGTTGGCGCAATGCTCCTTACATGGTGATCCAGAATGTCGGCGGCTATATTGATTACCCGCGCTTTTTCGGATCGACCCAACCGCTGCGCGCCGCGGATGATGTGGTGCATTATGTCGCGCGGGTGAGCGAGATCCCGGCCATCCTCGCTGCCGAAACCGATCTACTGCGCCAGAACCGGGGTATGGGGCTGGTGCCGCCCGATTTCCTGCTCGACAAGACGATCGCCCAGATGGAAGCCGCGATCAAAGGGGCCGAGGACAGCTATGCCGGGCCGCTCGCCGCATCGCCGTTCAGCCAGAATGAACGCGCCTTGCGCACGGTGCGGACGATCATCGCCGAAGGGATCCAGCCCGCGCTCGCCGCGCAGCTTGAAGAGATCAAGACCCAGCGCCGCCGCGCAACCAGCAACGCGGGCATGTGGGCCCAGCCGCGCGGCGAGGAATATTACGCCTGGGCCGTCAGCGCCTCGACCACGACCACGCTCTCACCCGACGACATCCACGAACAGGGCCGGGCCGAACTGGCGGAATTGCACAGCCGGATGGACGTGATCCTGAAGGAACTCGGCTACACTCAGGGCAGTGTCGGTGCGCGGATGCGCGCACTGGCCGATGATCCCGCCTATAAATTCACGCCGGGCGATCCGGGCCGAAAGGAAATCGTCGCCTTCATCGAAGACCGGATTGCGTGGATCAAGGCGCAGATGCCGCGGGCCTTCACCCAGCTCGTCAACCCGCCGCTCGAAGTGCGCCGCCTGCCGCTGGCCGAAGAGCCGGGCGCGCCGGGGGCTTATGGCGGAGCGGGCAGCAAGGATGGCAGCATTCCGGGGCGGATGTGGATCAACCTGCGCACCACCGATCTGCACCGCAAATATGATCTGGCGGATCTCACCTTCCATGAAAGCATCCCCGGCCACGTGTGGGAAGGCGAGTTCTCGAACCGCCTGCCGCTGATCCGGTCGATCCTTGCTTTCAACGCCTTTTCCGAAGGCTGGGCGCTTTATGCCGAACAGCTTGCCGATGAACTGGGCGCCTATGATGAATTCAAGGTCGGGCGGCTCGGGTATCTGCAAAGCCTCGCGTTTCGCGCCTGCCGCCTGGTGGTGGACACCGGCCTGCATCACAAGCGCTGGACGCGTGAGGAAGGGCGGCGGTTCTTTGTCGAGGAAAACGGCTCAAAGGTCGATGAAGTCGCCTCCGAGGTGGATCGCTATTGTAGCTGGCCGGGGCAGGCCTGCGGCTACAAGATCGGCCACACCGAAATCGTGCGCCAGCGGGCGCGGGCGCAATCCGCGCTGGGATCGGCTTACGATATGCGCGCTTTCAACACCGCCGTGGTGCTCGGCGGCAATGCGCCGCTCGATGTGATGGCCAACACCGTCAGCCGTTACATCGCAGGCGCAAAGGGGTAGTTGCCACTCCGCTCGCGCCCGCGCGGGCTTGGCCGCTGGGGGAAAGCAATTTCCTACCGCGACCGGGTAGGCTAGCCTCGCCCGCGATATGCACGCCCGGACAATCCCCGATACAGGCATCCCGCCCCCGCTTGCGGCCACACGCAAGGGGGATTTTTCTGTCTTAGACAGTGTCTCAACTGTCTCCAACTGCAAGGAAACCGTTACGAAGCCTGAACAGCACCCGAATCAGCTTTTGCCGAACAGCCCCTTGGCCATGCCCATGATATCGTCGAGCGGGTTGCCGTCGCCATCGCGGTCAAGGATCGTGGCAAAATTGCTGAGCGATCCTTCACCGCCAATCGCGCCGACAATCTGCTGAAGGATATCGGGGCTGAGGCCAGTCTTTTCCGCCGCCAGCGTCACCGTGTCGCCATCAAGCTGATGGGTGCGACCAAGCGCCGCAATCGCCTGCTCAACCATGGCCGGATCAAGCCCGACCTGCTTGGCCAGGTTGGTGACATCATCGGGCGCGCCGCCGATGCTTTTCAGGATACCGTCAAAAATGCTCATCGCACCTCTCCCTCGGTGATGGAGCCTTACACTCCGCCACCAAGGTTACGCCATGATGGCGCGCGAGGCCAGAACTTCAGGCGGCGACAGGCGCCGGGGCGGCGTTGCGCACGCCTTCATCGACATGGGCTTCGAACTGGGCGAAGTTGTCGATGAACAGCTGCACCAGCTTCTTGGCGGTCGCGTCATACTCGGCGGCGTCAGCCCAGGTGCTGCGCGGATCGAGGATGGTCTGATCGATCCCGGCTGCGGCCAGCACCGGCACATGCACCGGCACGTCAAAGCCGAAATTGGGGTCCTTGCGGAACTCGACATTGTCCATGTCGCCATCGAGCACGGCGTTGAGCAGCGCGCGGGTCGCCTTGATCGGCATCCGGCTGCCGGTGCCATACTTGCCGCCGGTCCAGCCGGTGTTGACCAGCCAGCACTGCACATTGCCCTTGGCGATCCGCTCCTTGAGGAGGTTGCCATAGACGCTCGGGTGACGCGGCATGAAGGCAGCGCCGAAGCAGGTGGAGAAGGTCGCCTCCGGCTCGGTCACGCCGATTTCGGTGCCCGCGACCTTGGCGGTGTAGCCGCTGAGGAAGTAATACATTGCCTGATCCGCGGTCAGCCGCGCGATCGGGGGCAGCACGCCGAAAGCATCTGCGGTGAGCATGATCACGTTCGACGGCGCCGGGCCGAGGTTCTTCTCGCTCGTGTTCGGGATCGATTCGATCGGATAGGCGCCGCGGGTGTTCTCGGTCTTGCTCGCATCGGTGAAGTCGAGCTCGCGGGTGTCTTCATCCATCGCCACGTTTTCGAGGATCGTGCCGAACATCTTGGTCGTCGCGTAGATCTCCGGCTCGCCCTCGGCCGAAAGGTTGATCATCTTCGCGTAGCAGCCGCCTTCGAAGTTGAAGACCGCCGTATCCGACCAGCCGTGCTCGTCATCGCCGATCAGGGTGCGGCTGGCGTCAGCCGAAAGCGTGGTCTTGCCGGTGCCCGACAGGCCGAAGAAGATCGCACTCTTGCCGTCAGCGCCGATGTTGGCCGAGCAGTGCATCGGCATCACGCCCTGCGCGGGCAGGAGATAGTTCAGGAGGCCGAACACGCCCTTCTTCATCTCGCCCGAATATTCGGTGTTGCCGATCAGGATCAGCTTCTCGGTGAAGCTCACCGCGATCACCGTGTCGCTGCGGCAGCCGTGGCGTTCGGGGTTCGCCTTGAAGCTCGGCAGGTTGATGATGGTGTATTCGGGGACGAAATCCGCCAGTTCTTCCGCGGTGGGGCGGACCAGCAGGGTGCGGATGAACAGGTTGTGCCACGCCAGCTGGTTGATGACGCGCACGTCGACGCGGTATTCCGGCTGCGAGCCGCCAAACAGATCGGCGACATAGAGTTCGCTCTGCCCTTCGAGTTCCTTGAGGAAATCGGCCTTGAGATTGGCGAAGTGCGCTTCGCTCATCGGCTGGTTGATCGGGCCCCAGTTGATGCTGTTCTCGGTCTCGGCATCGCGGACCACATACTTGTCCTTGACGCTGCGGCCGGTGAAGCGGCCGGTGTCGACGAGCAGCGCACCATGCTTGGTCAGCTTGCCCTCACCCTTCTTGAGCGCGTGCTCGACCAGAGCGGCAGTGCCGAGATTGGCATGGATGAACGCGCCGGTCTTGAGGTTCTGGGCGGCGAGCGGGTGAGCAAGAGCGGTCAAAGTCGTGTCTCCTGAGCCTGATGGCAGGGCGGCAAGGCGGGAGGGCACATCAGAGGCCTCATCTCGCCGGTCCTGCCCTCCACATAGCGCATTGCATACCTATGCAGCCATGGGCAGATTACCTGAGATGCGCCGCTGATTCACCCCTCGGCCTCGCGCCATAGAATGCCGCTGCCGCGGCGTCAAACCACCCAAAACGCATGTGCGGCAGCGCGTTTTGCAACCTCGCCGAAGCGCTTTGACGCCGCGCAGGAATCATGCGCTGCAATCAATTGTCTGCAAGGCCGCTTGCGGCTAGGCTTCGGCACAGGCCAACCGGTTGCGAGACAAAGGAACCCCCGATGCCATCAGGCGCCGCGCACGATCCCACCTCCGGCGAGGCCAACCCTGCCGAGGCCGCGCGCGCCTATCAGATCGCGCTCGTGGATGATGATCGCAATATCCTCACCACGGTCTCGATCGCGCTCAAATCCGAAGGCTTTGCGACGCGGCTTTATTCCGATGGCGAAACCGCGCTCAAGGCCTTGCTCGAAAACCCGCCTGATCTTGCGGTGTTCGACATCAAGATGCCGAAGATGGATGGGCTGGAACTGCTCGCACGGGTGCGCGAACATTCCGCGCTGCCGGTGATTTTCCTGACCAGCAAGGATGATGAGAACGACGAGGAAATGGGGCTTGAGCTCGGCGCGGATGATTACATCGCCAAGCCGTTCAGCCTGCGCCTGCTCATTGCGCGAATCCGCGCCATCCTGCGCCGTGCCGAACCCCCGCGTGAAACCAGCGCGGGCGACGAGCCGCCCATGCCGATCGGGCCAATGATCCGACAAGGGCGCCTGTTCATGGATCCGGCGCGGCACACTGTCACCTGGGACGGGCGCAATGTCAGCCTGACCGTCACCGAATTTCTGATCCTCGAAGCGCTCGCCATCCGCCCCGGCGTCATCAAGAGCCGCAACCAGTTGATGGATGCGGCCTATCCCGATGATGTCTTTGTCGATGATCGCACCGTCGACAGCCATATCAAGCGGATGCGGCGGAAGTTCCGCAGCGTCGATCCGCAATTCGGCGCGATCGAGACGCTGTACGGGGCAGGCTACAGCTTCAACGATGCCTGACGCGGGCACTCCACGCGGATTGGCCGGGCGCTGGCTGGCGCGCGGGCGCTTTGCGCTCACGGCGCGCATCCTTGTGGTGAACATCATGCCGCTGGCGCTGCTCGGTGGCGGCTTGTTCTACCTCGACGGCTACCGCACGCAGCTTGTCGACGAACGCTTCAAGCTGGCGCGTATCGAAGCCCAGATCACCGCCGAGGCGCTCGCAGGCGCGACGCGCGAACGGCAGGAAGCGCTGCTGGTGCAGATCGGCAAGGAGCAGCGCATGCGCCTGCGGCTGTTCGATCCCGAGGGCCGGCTCACCGCCGACAGCTTTGCCCTTGCCGAACCCGCGTTCCAGTTCAACAACATCGCGGATGACGATTGGGAGCAGCGCTTTGCGCGCTGGCTTGATCGCACGGTGGACACCATCGTCGCGGCTGAACCGATCACTGACTACCGCGAGCCCGAAGCCCAGGAAGCCGATGCCTGGCCCGAACTGGCCCGTGCACGCGAGCTGGGATTGTCGCAGGTGCGGCTTTACGACTGGAGCGATGGCACCCCGGTGATTACCGCCGCCGCCCCGGTTGGCCTGCAAGGCGCGACCTTGCTGACGGTGCGCAACGCAGTCGACATCACGCAGTCAGTGCGCTCGGCGCGCACCACGCTCGGCTTTGCGGTGACATTGGTGCTGGCGGCATCTGTCGCTCTCTCGCTGTTTCTCGCGCGCACCATCGTGACCCCATTGCAACAATTGACCAGCGCGGCAGTGAAGGTGCGGCAGGGGCGCGAGCGTGCCGTCGAAGTCCCGCGTCTGCCGCAGCGCAGCGATGAGATCGGTGTGCTCGCCCGCACCGTCTCGGACATGACAGCGGCGCTGCGCCAGCGGATCGATGCGGTCGACAGCTTTGCCGCTGATGTGGCGCATGAGATCAAGAACCCGCTCGCGTCCTTGCGCGGCGCGATCGAAGCGCTGCCGCGTGTCGAAGATCCCGAACTGCGCGCCGAGTTGATCCAGATTGCAACCCACGATGTCCGGCGGATTGATCGGCTGGTCTCGGAAATCTCGGATGCCAGCCGGATCGATGCCGAAATGTCGCGCGCGACGCTGGAACGGCTCGATCTGGCCGATCTGGTGCGCGCCATCATCGGCGGGCGCGAAGATCGCGCGCTCAATGAAGGCCACCCGATCCATCTCACCACGCAAGGCTTCGCCGCCAATGTGGCAGGCGTGCCGATGCGGCTTGAACGGGTGGTCGAAAACCTGCTCGATAATGCGGTGTCCTTTTCGCCGCCCGATGCACCCATCGAAGTGCGGATTGATAATGATGGGCGCTGGGTCAGCCTTGATGTGATCGACAGCGGCCCCGGTATCCCCGCCGAAGCGCGCGAAAAAGTGTTCCGCCGGTTCCATTCCGACCGGCCTGACGGGGAAAGCTTCGGCAATCACTCCGGGCTCGGCCTCGCGATTGCGCGCACCATTGCCGAAGCCCATGATGGCACGCTCACCGTGGAAGACCGCCCTGATGGCGCGCCGGGCGCGTGTCTGCGCCTCAAGCTCCCGGTTGCCTGATCATGGCCGAGGAACAGGTCGTGCAGGCGAGCTGCGTCGTGATCGCGGGGCGCGCGCTCATGATCGAAGGACCACCCGGCAGCGGCAAGACCTCGCTCGCGCTCGCACTGCTGGATCGCGGGGCCGGACTGATCGGCGATGATGCCGTGACGCTGCGCCGCGCCGGCGAGCACGTGATCGTCCTCCCGCCGCCCAACATTGCCGGCCTGCTTGAACTGCGCGGAATCGGGATTGTGCGCCTGCCGCTGGCCGAGCCTGCGCCCCTCGCGCTGATCCTCGCGCTGGGTGAGGCGCACGGGCCGCGCCTGCCCGAACAGGTAGCGACGCGCGCGATCCTCGGGGTCAGCATTCCGGTGCTCGCCTTCGATCCGGGCACCATCGCCCCCGCGCCACGCGCCGCATGGGCGCTGGCGATCCATGGGCTTGCCAGCCCGGCCCACGATCCCGCATAAGCGCGCTCTTGCCGCGCCCAGCCAAGGCCACCACCGCAGCCATGACCACCGTCTCGCCCGCTCCTGCTCCGCAACGCCTCTTGCTTGTCACCGGGCTCGCCGGTGCGGGCAAATCGACCGTGCTTGATG
The DNA here is from genome assembly GCF_034653295.1 of Erythrobacter epiphyticus. NCBI lineage: Bacteria > Pseudomonadati > Pseudomonadota > Alphaproteobacteria > Sphingomonadales > Erythrobacteraceae > Erythrobacter > Erythrobacter epiphyticus. Next base: position 57,842 of record NZ_JAYEEU010000001.1, read on the forward strand.
CGCTTGAGGATCTCGGCTGGGAGGCGATCGACAATGTTCCCGTGCGTCTGCTCAAGCGGCTGGTGGCGACCGAAACCGGCGAGCGCGCCCCCGGCGAACAGCGCGGCCCGCTGGCGATCGGCTTCGACACCCGCACCCGCGGCTTTGTCCCGGCCGAGATCATGGCGCTGGCCGAGGACATTGCCGGGCGCAGCGATCTGGCGGTCTCCTTCATCTTCATGGACTGCGCCAGCCATGAACTGGAACGGCGCTACAACGAAACCCGCCGCCGCCATCCGATGGCGCAGGATCGCCCCGTGATGGAAGGCATTGCTGCCGAACGCGAGTTGCTCGAACCGCTGCGGCGCTGGGCCGAGATCGTAATCGACACCACGGCGCTCACGGCCAAGGATTTGCAGGATCATGTGCGCGGGATGTTCGCCGCTGCCTCTTCTCCCGAGGAGGAGGGCGGCGCGGACGGCGCGGTGCCGCTCACGCTGACCCTGTCGAGCTTCGGCTTTGCCCGCGGGATGCCACCGCTCGCCGATCTGGTGTTCGACATGCGCTTTCTCGACAACCCGCACTGGGTGCCGGAATTGCGCGCACAGACCGGGCAGGACCCGGCGGTGGGCGCGCATATCGAGCGCGACCCCGCCTTTGCCGAAGCCTTCACCCGGATTCGCGATCTCCTGCTGCTGTTGCTGCCGCGCTATCAGGCCCAGGGGAAGCCCTATGTCCATGTCGCCTTCGGCTGCACTGGCGGGCGGCATCGTTCGGTTTACACCGCCGAGCACATGGCGCGACACTTGCGCGACGCAGGATTTTCGCCCACTGTCCGCCATCGCAATCTGGGTAGCCGCGCGGCCGAAGAAATCGAACAGGACAGGCGCCGATGACGGACGTGCCCCCTCACCCCTCTCATTCCATCGCTGCCTTCGGGTAGTCGCAGCACGGATGCTTTTCTCCGCATGATCGGTTTGATCCTTGTAACCCATGGCCGCCTTGCCGACCAATTTGTCGAAGCAATGGAACATGTTGTTGGCCCGCAGCCCGCGGTAGCGACGATCTGCATCGGCCCTAATGATGATATGGAGCAGCGCCGCTCGGAAATCGCCAAGGCGATCCGGGTGGTCGACAGCGGCAGCGGCGTGATCATCCTCACCGATCTGTTCGGCGGCACGCCTTCGAACCTTGCGATTTCGCTGCTCGATTCCGGGCGAGTCGAGGTGATCGCGGGAATCAACCTGCCGATGCTGATCCGCCTCGCCGGGGCGCGCAAGGCGATGGATGTGACGGCAGCGGTGGCCGCTGCTGCAACAGCGGGGCGCAATTACATCACCGTGGCGAGCGAATTGCTGGGGCAGAGCGCGGGCGCTGCCACCGCCAAGGCCTGAGGGGGCGGAGCCATGGGGGAAGCGCGGCGCAGCGTGACCATTGTCAACCGGCGGGGCCTCCATGCCCGCGCCAGCGCGAAATTCGTCGGCGCGGTCGCGAGCCTTCCCGAAGGCGTAAGCGTGACCGTGTCCAAGACCCCGAACAGCGCGGCTGGCGGCTCGATCCTTGGGCTGATGATGCTGGGCGCGGCCAAGGGCGATGTCGTCGAAGTGGCCGTGGCGGGTGACAATGCCGAGGCTGTCCTTGCCGATCTGTGCGGGCTGATCGAAGCCGGTTTCGGCGAGGATTGATGCGGGCATCCGTCCCGCAAACACCGCTCTATGCCCGCACCTGATCTCGCCCCCGTGCCCAAGCACATCACCGGCTTCTCCAATCCGACGGTGAAATATCTGCGCGCGCTGCGCGACAAGAAAAACCGCAAGCGCGCGGGGCAGTTTCTGGTCGAGGGGCTGCGGCTGCTCGAAGACGCGCGCAGTGTGGGCCGTATCCCGCAAATGCTGGTGATGGCCGAAAGCAATGAGCGCGCGGCGACGGGGCACGCCGTGCTCGCGCGATTGGTGGATGCGGTCTCCGAGGCCGGGGGCGAGATCATCACCACCACGCCGGATATTCTGGCCAAGATCACCGGCAAGGAAAACGCGCAGAGCGTGGCCGGGGTGTTCGATGAATGGGACACCGGCCTGGCCCGCTTGGAACGTAATGCCGCGCCGATCTGGCTGGTGGCGCAGGCGCTGCGCGATCCCGGGAATCTCGGCACAATGCTGCGCACCGGCGATGCGGTGGGTGCAGGCGGGCTGATCCTGATTGATGATTGCGCCGATCCCTTCAGCGCCGAAGCGGTGCGCGCCAGCATGGGCGCGATCTTCACCGTGCCGGTGGCGCAGGCGCGCTGGGAGGCGTTCCTGCCGTGGCTGCGCAGCGGGCCGGGCCAGTTGGTTGCCGCGTCCTTGCGTAAGGCAGTGCCCTATCGCGGTGCGCCCTATGCCGCGCCGTGCTTCGTGCTGGTGGGCAACGAATCGCAAGGCCTGCCCGAAGCCTATGAAGCCGCCTGCGATCTGCGCGTCACGATGCCGATGCGCGGGCGCGCGGATTCGCTCAACGCCGCTGTTGCGGGCGCGGTGCTCGCCTATGAAGTGCTGGCGACGCTGGGCGCCTGAAGCGGACCAAGCGGACACCCCATCAGCTTTGAAATGGGCGATTTTTCTTCTGCAAAGTCAGCGCCATGCTCTCATTGGAGCGCCCCGGACGGACAGGGGATAGCGTGTCACAATGGCGCTTGCGGGTTCCGGCGGGGTAGCCAACGATGCGAAAGAACCCGCCGATTCTGACAACGGGTCACGCGGTAGGAAAGCCCCACCCGGACACCGGGCCTGACGCTACTCTGCGGCGTCCTTGCGGTCTTCGAGCGCTGGATGCGCGGCCTCCACCGCAGCGCTATCAGCCGCATTGTAACGCGGGGCGCTTTCGACTAGTGGCACCGCTTCGATCTCGCGCTTGCCGATCTCGACCCCCTTTTCGGCCAAGCGGCGCCCGGACGACAGGACATTGCGTTCAAAGCTGCCGACGAACTTGTTGTAATTGTTGACCGCGCTTTCCAGCCCGCCGCCGACGCGCTTGAGGTGTTCCGCGGCGGTGGCGAGACGATCATAAAGCTCCGCGCCCATCCGCCCGATTTCTGCCGCTTCATTGGCCATCTTGTCCTGCCGCCAGACCTGCGCGACCGTGCGCGCGATGGCCACAAGGTTCGTGGGGGTTGCCAGCAGCACCTTGTTGCGGAAGGCGAAGTCCCACAATTCGGGATCATGTTCCAATGCGGCGGCGACGAAATGCTCGCCCGGGACGAACATCACGACGTAATCGGGCGCATCAGCGAATTGGCTCTGGTAGCCTTTCGATCCCAGCGTCTGGACATGGTTGCGCATCGATTTGGCGTGAAGATCGAGGTGGCGTTTGCGCTCACCCTCGTCATCCGCCTCGAACGCGGCCTGATAGGCATTGAGCGACACCTTGGCGTCGATCACCAGCTTCTTCTGACCCGGCACATTGACGATCGCATCGGGCCGCAACCGGCCATCGGCGGTGTCCATCGATTGCTCGAGATGGAAATCAGTGTGCTCGGCCAGCCCGCATTGTTCGAGCACGTTTTGCAGCGCCTGTTCCCCCCAGCGCCCGCGCGCCTTGGGGGCATTGGTGAGCGAATTGCCGAGCCGCTGCGCCTCGCGCCGGACTTCGTCCTGCCCCTTGCGCATTTCCTCGATCACGCCGGCGAGCTGACCAAAGGCATCGACGCGCTTTTCCTCAAGCGCCTTGACCTGGTCTTCATAGGATTTGAGCCGCTCACCCACGGGCGCAAGCAACGCTTTGAGCCTTTCCTCGCTCGCCTTTTCCGAATGGCCCAGCCGCTCTTCCGCGCGCTTGAGCAGCAATTCCTGCGCTTCGCCCAGCACCTTGGCGCCGGTGTTCTCGAATTCCTTGAGCAGGTTGGCGCGCGATTCTTCAAGCAGACGCTTCTGTTCTTCGAACCCGGCACGCTCGGCCCGGAAGCGGGCATTTTCCTCGCGGGCGGTTTCGAGCTGGCTGGTCAAGGCATCGACCCGGCCCGCACGCTCACCCAAAGCTGCCACCTGAACCTGCGCTTCGCCGAGCTCGGCAATGGCGCGCTTGAATTCGGTATCGCGTTCGGCCGCCGCGCTTTCCGCCGCCGCCAGCCGCGTGCGCAAATCCGCGAGCGGCCGCGAGGCGAGAAACCAGCCAAGCGCGGCACCGATGACGAGAGCGAGAATCGCAAGGATTGCAGGGTCCATCTAACCAACCTACAAGGAACGTATAGGGAACGCTAGGCCCGCTTTGTGCTTTCCAACAAGAAAGCGGGGCCCCGGATCACGTCCGGGGTGACGAGGAAGGATCGCTTGGCACAAACATCGGCGCGTAGCGCCGCAAGGGCGACCGCCCGCCCGCAGCGGACGCAGCTTTGCTGCTCGCATAGCGAGGACGAGCGCGCGGAGGCGCGCCCGAAAGACAAGCTACGCCGCTTGCCGGATTTTCTTGAGCTTCTTCAGCGCCATCGCGCGCTTGAGCCGCGAGAGGTGATCGATGAAGAGGATGCCTTCAAGGTGGTCCATCTCGTGCTGGAGGCAGGTCGCCATCAACCCTTCAAGATGTTCCTCGTGGGTGTTGCCGTCGAGATCCTGATAGCGCACCGTGCAAGTCGCCGGACGATCCACATCGGCGTAGATTTCGGGCACCGAAAGGCACCCTTCCTGATAGGTCGAAAGCTCCGCCGCCGGATCGAGGATCACCGGGTTGATGAACACCCGCGGCTCTTTCTTGGTGGCCGGGTGGGTGTGCTTGTGGCCATCATGGTTGCATTCGATCGGCTCGGCGTCCGGGTCTTCCGGCTGGAGATCGATCACCAGCACCCGCTTGGGCACGCCGACCTGAATGGCAGCCAGCCCGATGCCGGGGGCATCATACATCGTCTCGAACATGTCTGCGACGAGCGCGCGCAGATCGCCGTTGAACTCATGCGGTTCAACCGGAGTCGAGACGATCTTGAGCCGGGGGTCCGGCACTTCGAGGATTTCGCGGATAGCCATGCGCCGCTATGTAGGCGCAGAGCGCGATTTATTCAACGCGCAGATCAGCCCACCGGACGGCGCGCGCGCAGCGCCTGCGCCAGCGTGCCTTCATCGAGGTAATCCAGCTCCCCGCCCACCGGCAGGCCATGCGCCAATTGCGTCACCCGCAGCGGCAGGCCTTCGAGCCGTTCGGCAAGGTAATGGGCGGTGGTCTGCCCTTCGAGCGTCGCGTTCATCGCCAGCACCACTTCATCGACCGCGCCATCGGCCACGCGGGCGAGCAGGGAGGCGATGTTGAGATCCTCCGGCCCGATGCCATCAAGCGCCGACAGCTTGCCGCCCAGCACATGATAGCGCCCCGGAAACAGCCGGGCACGATCCAGTGCCCAGACATCGGCCACATCCTCGACCACGCACAAGGACCGCGCATCGCGGCGCGGATCGGCGCAGATGCCGCAGGGATCGGAGGTATCGACATTGCCGCAGGTGGTGCATTCCACCAGCCGCTCGGCCACCTCGCCCAGCGCATCGAGCAGCGCCGGCAGCGCAGCGGTGCGGTTCTTGACCAGCCACAGCACTGCACGCCGCGCCGAGCGGGGGCCAAGCCCCGGCAGGCGGGCGAGCGCGCCGGCCAATGCTTCGATCTCTTGCGATGCCATGGGGGGAGAGATAGGGGCTACGGCTCGCTTCACAAAGGCCGCAGGCAAAGCTTATGCGCATCATCTTCATGGGAACGCCGGATTTCGCTGTCCCGGCCTTGCGCGCCCTGCATGCCGCGGGCCATGACATTATGTGCGTTTACACCCAGCCGCCGCGACCGGCGGGGCGGGGCAAGAAACTGATGCCCTCGCCCGTCCAGCAGGCCGCTGAAGAGCTGGGCCTGCCGGTCCGCACACCGGTGTCGCTGCGGAACGCCCAAGCGCAGGCGGAATTCGCCGCGCTTGGGGCCGATGTGGCGGTTGTCGCAGCCTATGGCCTGATCCTGCCGCAGGCGGTGCTTGATGCGCCGATGCATGGCTGCCTCAACATCCACGCTTCGCTCCTGCCGCGCTGGCGCGGAGCCGCGCCGATCCACCGCGCGGTGCTGGCGGGGGATGCCGAGACGGGCGTGACGATCATGCAGATGGAGGCGGGGCTCGACACGGGCCCGATGCTACACAAGGTCGCCGTGCCGGTCGGGCGCAAGACGACCGGCGAGCTGTTTGCGGAACTGGGCGATGTAGGCGCAGCGGCGATGGTGGAGGTGCTGGCCGATCTCGCCGCCTTCCCGCCCGAGGTGCAGGATGATGCGGCGGCGATCTATGCCCCCAAGATCGACAAGGCCGAGGCGAAGATCGACTGGGCTGAGAGCGCCGAGGTGATCGAGCGCAAGGTGCGCGGGCTTGCTCCCTTCCCCGGTGCCTGGTTCGAACTCGAAGGGGAGCGCGTGAAGCTGTTGCTCGCCGAGGTGGTGGATGCGAGCGGCGTGCCCGGAACGGTGCGCGATGATGACTTCACCATCGCCTGCGGATCGGGCGCGATCCGGCCCCTGAAACTCCAACGGGCGGGCAAGCCGGTGCTGGCACGCGCGGACTTCCTGCGCGGGAGGTCGGTCGCAGTGGGAGTGGTGCTGTTGTGATAGCTCACCTCGGTCGTCATCCCGGCGCAGGCCGGGACCCAGTGCGGCACGCGCCGCGCTCTGGGCTCTGGGCCCCGGCCTTCGCCGGGGTGACGGCGATGGCATGACCCGCTTCGCCCTTACCCTCGAATTCGACGGCACGCCCTTCTTCGGCCTGCAACGTCAGGCCCACGGGCCGAGCGTGCAGCAATCGATCGAAGACGCGCTCCACCGGATCACGGGCGAGACAGTCACCCTCCACTCCGCCGGGCGCACCGATGCGGGCGTCCATGCGCTGGCGATGCGCAGCCATGTCGACATCGCCAAGTCGTTCGACCCCTTCCGCCTGATGGAAGCGCTCAACGCCCACCTGCGGTCCGAGCGGATCGCGGTGATCGCCTGTGAGGTGGTGCCGGACGACTGGCACGCGCGCTTCTCCTGCACCGGGCGGCGCTATCTCTACCGGATCGTCAACCGCCGCGCGCCGCTCACCCTGATGCGTGACCGCGCATGGCACGTCGCCCAGCCGCTCGACGCGGACGCGATGCACCGCGCGGCGCAGGCGCTGGTGGGGCGGCACGATTTCACCACCTTCCGCTCGGTGCATTGTCAGGCCGCTGACCCCGTGAAGTCGCTGGACGTGCTGGACGTGGAAAGGGTCGGCGAGGAAGTGCACATCCACGCCGCCGCGCGCAGCTTCCTGCATCATCAGGTGCGCTCGATGGTGGGCTGCCTCAAGCTGGTCGGTGCGGGCAATTGGCCCGAGGTCCGCATCGCCGAGGCGCTCGCCGCGCGCGATCGGGGCGCGCTGGGGCTTAACGCGCCGCCGCATGGGCTTTATTTTGTCGCCGCCACCTATCCCGAGGAGCCCGCGCCATGAACCTGCGCAACCGCCTCGCCGCAACGCTGGGCATGACCGAAGCCGAATACAAGTCGATGAACAACGGCATAAACATCGTGTTCGGCGCGGTGCTGGGCGTGGTCTTGACCAAGACCGAGAATCTGAGCGCGTCCGACTTCATGTTCGTGCTGGCCACCAGCGCAGTCGCGGTCTCGCAAATTCTGATGCTCGGCATGGACGAGAGGCGCCTGCAATCGGCGCTGAGTGCGGCGGCTGCCATTGCCATTCTGCCCCCGATGCTCGAAAGCCTCGATATTCCACCCATCACCAAGCTTCAACCCACGCTGATCGTATGGACCGCTATGGTGCTGCTGACCGAGTTGGCACCGCGCAAAGTGCCGCCCGAAACCACCGCAAAACAGGAAACACCACAATGACCACCACCGGAAAGCAGCTCTTCACCACCCTCACCGCCGACGGCAACCTGACGCTCGAGGTGGCGGAAAGCACCTTCCCCGCGCCCACCGGCAATCAGGTGCTGGTGAAGATGGAAGCCGCGCCGATCAACCCCTCTGATCTCGCGATCCTCACCAGCGCCGCCAATTTCGAGACGGCGGACTACACCCCCGGCAAGGTCGTCGCGACCATGCCCGAGCCGTTCCTGTCGGGCCAGAAGGGCCGCCACGGCCAGCGCCTGCCCGCAGGCAACGAGGGCGCGGGCACGGTGATCGCCACCGGCGATTCCGACATGGCCAAGGCGCTGATGGGTCAGCGCGTCGCCTGTGTGCCGGGCAATGCCTTCAGCCAATATGCCATTGCCGATGCGATGATGTGCCTGCCGCTCGGCGAGAATTCCTGCGAGGTTGGCGCCTCCAGCTTCGTCAACCCGATGACGGCATTGGGCTTTGTCGAGACCGCGAAGATGGAAGGCCATTCGGCGATCATCCACCTCGCCGCGGCGTCCAATCTCGGCCAGATGCTCAACCGCATCTGCATCGAAGACGGGATGAAGCTCATCAACATCGTCCGCAAGGACGAGCATGTCGAACTGCTGAAGTCGCAAGGTGCGACCTACGTGGTGAACTCATCCGCCCCGACCTACATGGCCGACCTGCGCACCGCGATTGCCGAGACCGGCGCCTACCTCGGCTTTGATCCGATCGGCGGCGGGCAGGCGTCAGACAGCGTGCTGAAGGCAATGGAGCAAGTCGCCGCGAGCCAGATGGGCGAGTTCTCGCGCTATGGCTCGAACCAGCAGAAGAAGATGTACATCTACGGCCGGCTCGATCTCAGCCCGACGATCCTGACGCCGTCCTACGGCCTGCAATGGAGCATCGCGGGCTGGCTGCTGACCCCGTTCCTTCAGCGCGCCGGCATGGAGACCGTGGTGCGGATGCGTAGCCGTGTGCAGGCCAACCTCAACACCACTTTTGCCAGCCACTACAAGGCCAAGGTGACGCTGGAAGGCATGCTCGAGAAGGACAATCTACTCGACTACCGCCAGATGAAGACCGGCGAGAAATACCTCGTCACGCCCTGGGGGTAATTACAAATTGTCGAATGCCGCCTGCACGCCGGCGGGATCGCTGATCCCGTTGGCGAGCAGGACCTGCAACAGAATGCGCGCCTTGGCCGGGCCAAGCGCGCGCGCTGCCACAAACCCGCGCGCATCATCATCCACCTCGACATTGCGCTCGACCATGCCTTCATCAACGCGTGACGAGCGCACCACCGCAATGCCAGCCTTTGCCGCGGCTGCGAGCGCATCAAGCACGCATCCCGGCGCATTGCCCTGCCCCATCCCGGCCAGCACAATGCCCTTGCATCCGATGCCGAGCAGCGCCTCGACGGGCTTGGCATCCATCCCTGCCCCGGCGGTGAGGATCGCCACGCGCGGCAAGCTTTGCGGCCAGGCATAAGATGCGGGGGCATCAGCCCGATGCGGCGGGCCGAACCACGTGATCTGTGACGGGGTTACCCTGGCAATCGGGCCGCGCGGGAAGCCTCGGAACGCATCAATATGGGCCGTCGCGGCCTTGCGCACATCGACCGCGGCGAACACCGCATCGCCCATCACCACCATCACGCCGCGCCCGCCGCCCTGCGGATCGCTGGCTACCGCCACGCCATTGGCAAGATTACGCAGCCCATCGCTCCCCACCGCATCGGCGGGCCGCATCGCGCCGACCAGCACCACCGGCTTGCCTGCAGGCAAGGTGAGATCAAGCAGCAGCGCGGTTTCTTCCGCGGTATCGGTGCCGTGGGTGATGATGATGCCGCTGATCGCCGGATCGCCGCAGGCCGCAAGGCAGGCGGCATGGAGCGCGCTCCACTGATCCCAGCCCATATCCTGCGAGCCGATCTGCGCGATCGGCTCTCCCACAAGTTCGGCCTCAAGGCCAAGCCCGGCTGCGGCGTCCAGCATCGCCGACAGCGCAAGGCCGCCAGCGCGGTATCCGCCACCGGTGGCAGACCCGGCCGCACCTGCAATCGTGCCGCCAGTGCCAAGAACGAGAATGCGAGGGCGTGTCATGCTGCTTGCCCTACTCGCCCCGCGCGCGCTGCGCCACAGCCCAATTGCAATTGCCCGCACAGGCGCTAAAGAGCGCGCAACGCAGGGCGGTTAGCTCAGTTGGTAGAGCATCTCGTTTACACCGAGAGGGTCAGCGGTTCGAGCCCGTTACCGCCCACCACGCAAACCCGCGGAAAACCGCGGTTTCCGAATATTCTTGAGGGTCCTGCGGCCAGACCAGCTTAGGTCTGTGTATCCGTCGTGTATCCAACGAATCCCGCCGTGGAACGACCGACTAGGGGCAATCTTGGTCATAGCTGGTCATTTGTCGATCGCCTGAAAGCGGACATAGATGCAAGATGGGCTTGATGGCTTGGTCTGGGACTTTGCAGTCGTTCGGCGGCGTTGCGTCGAACCGCTAGTTTCTCCTCTAAGCCGACACTCACGGACCTATTCGAAACTGTAATGCAGCCTCACGCAGCCCCGATCGAGGGTTGTCGCTCTGATCAGTCGCAGGCTGCTTCGCAACCCTGTCGCCGGGAACAGCGGGGTGCCGCCGCCGAGCAATTCGGGAAAAACAAAAATCTCGATCTCGTCGAGCGCGCCGCGTTCCATGAAGGCCATTTGCAGGCGGCCACCACCGAGCATCCAGACCGGCCCTTCATCCAGCGTGCGCATTTCGTCGATTAGCCGGTCGATGTCCTGCCTCGCTTCTACAGGCCCCTTGCGGCCCGTGATTGGCCGCGATGTGACGACGAAAACCTGGTGCGCGCCGTACGGCCAGTCTGCCTCGCTTTGCTCGAGGAAATCGTAGGTCGCTCGTCCCATCACAATTGTTCGGACGCGGGCCATAAAGGAGGCAAAGTCATGCTCGCCAAGATCCATGCCATCGTAGGCAGCGAGCCAATCCATGTTGTCGCCTTGTCCAGCGATGTAGCCATCAAGGCTTGCTGCGATGTAACCGATGATCCGAGCCATACCTGCTCCGGTTTGCTGGGTGATGTCCTTTGAGGGACCGAGGCTGCTGCGCCTGCTGGCAACAGCGCAGTCCGGGCTGACGCGAAGCTGGAGCCGGGAGCCTTATCCTGCCGAGGGTGACAGGACGGTCATGGCGGCTGCAGCCAGTAGAATTGCCCGCACGCCAGATGCGTCGACGCCTTGCGCGACGCGAACCGACGATTTCTCGCCGATGGCGACGTTGACGGCGGGCGCTTCGTCGATCGTGAAGAGATAACGGTTAGACGTTGGACCGCCACTCGCGAAACCCGTCGCCAGCGGGCTGACGGCAAACCGTAGCCTTCCATATGACAGTTCGCCGCGCATGGCATTCGATCCATCACTGTCCATTCGGCGAACCGCAGAGCTTTGCAGTTCAAGGCGAACCGGCAGCCAGCGCCCTGCCTCGGAGAAGCGGCACACGATTGCGCGCGGCTGCTTTTGTATCGCGCCATTGCTGCTGGCAAAACGACCGGCTTTGATGTTGCAGGAAGCGGAGATCGGCCTGTCGGAAATCGCGGCCTGCTGGATCGTGAAGGAAACCCGACCGCCTTCAGGCGCATTGACCGCAGTGCCAAGCGCGGTCAGCGCATCCTCGCGATCGAGGGACACCTGGTGTGCCGTAGCCTGAGGCAAGGCGGCCGTGCCCAGAGCCATTTGAACGAGCGCGGCGGCAATCGGGAGTGATGAAATCGGCATGAGGGAAACTCCATTCGGTTTGAGAGCGATGGGGACAAGAGGCTCCGAGGCAGGCCCCTAACCGGGCAGCCGGGCGAGCATCGCGGCGATGTCGTCTGCGATCGTGCCAGCGAAGGGGGCATCGTAGTTGCCCAGCACAGAGAAGGCCCAACCGGTTTCCCAGATGATCCCGTTCATGCCGTCGACACCGCTATGCGGCCCGCCACCGCCATGGCCGATCAGGGTGCGCCCCTCGGCGAGCGGTTCGGCCATGAAGCCCAGACCATATTCGCCGAGGCCTCCCGGCTGTTGGACCACCATCTGACCGAGTAGCGCGCGATCGAGCAGCTTTCCGTCGCGCAGGGCACGCAGATAGGCCGTCATGTCAGCCACGGTCGAATAGCCGCCACCACACGAATTGCCGCGATAGCCGCGGAAATCATCATTGGGCTGGCGCGGTGAGAGGCCGAGGTGATCGTCCTGATGATAGCGGTATCCGACCGCGACCCGCTCAGGCAGTTGCTGATGCAGGAAATGGCCGCTCGCCTGCATGCCAGCGCGGCGATAAACATGCCGGTCGAGCAGGTCGTACCAGCTTTCGCCCGTGATGCGCTCGGCCACTGCACCAAGGACGACAAAGCCTTCGTTGCTGTAGGCGGCACTGCTACCGGGCGCGAAAGCCGGAGGCTCGGCGGCGAAGGACGGGAGTAGTTCGGCAACGCGTGAGTAAGGCTTGTCTCCATCGTAACCGGGCCGATTGAACAGCGCGCCAAGACCTGCGGCATGGCTGAGCAGATGGCGGATGGTGCAAGCGCGGGCGAAGTCGGCGTTGGGATAATCCGGCAATACCTCGGCGAGCGGCGTGTCGAAGGTCAGCCGTCCTTCGGCCACCAACCCTGCCACCAGCAGCGCGGTGAAGCTCTTGTCGGCCGAACCCAGATGAAACCGGGTCGCAGGCGTGTTGGGCACCTGGGAACCGCGCGACGCAAGCCCGAAGGCCGCTTCGTATGCGACTTCGCCTGAGGGTGCGACGACCCGGCATACGCCCGAAAACTCGTCACGCATCGCCGAAAAAGTGATTCTGCTCGCGACCAGTGCAGGCAGATCGGCAGGAGCAATCGCGCCTTGGGGCAGCGGTCCGACAAAAGGGGTCGGCGTCGGCGAGGCCAGAATGTCGAAGATCCGCGTCACATCCTCGCGGTCAATCCGAACGCGCAATGTGCGTTCGACCTGTTGGCGGCGCGCGCGAACCGTCAGCCACAAGGTCGCGCCGCGCCGGTCGGCCGCCACGAAATCGAAACCGCCCGACAGGTCGGCAATCTCGCCAAATACTTTGTCGAACCGCGTCAGGGGCCAGCGCTGTTGACCGGCACTCGAAAGCCGCTCGGCATGGAAAGCGGCGCGGCCTGCCGGGCCGGCCGATGGCTCGAACAAGGCCAAGACCGCCGCGCTGTGCGGGTCGAGCGGCGCCGGGTTCTGGGCAAAAGCCGGGAGCGGCAGCGCGGCAAGTGCAAGACTGGAGCCAATAAGGCTGCGACGGGTAAGCGGGAGAGAAGTGCTGGACACGGGTTGGGGCCTTTCAATTCGGGATTGGAAGTTATCGGGGTTGGCTTGCAGCAACGCGCTATTCCGCCTCGCGCCCGAGGGCGCTTTCGGCAGGGTCCCACAGCACACCAAGCGCAGTCGCGGCGATCATCACCGCGCGGCGGGTCGGGGCATCGGTGCCGGAGGCAAAGCGTACAGCAGGCTTGCCGTTAAGCTCGACCGAGCCGACCGGAGCCTCTTCGCTTTCGAACAGGTAGCCGATCGGTGTCCCCGTCTCGATGCCCGAGCCTTGCAGCCGGTGCACCGAGATCATGTCGATCACCACATGATCGAAGGCGAGCTGGCCCCGGCGGCCTTGCCGCATCAGCATCCCGACCAGCCCGCGGCGTTCCTCCTGCAATTCGAACCGCGCAGGCAGAGCGCGGCCGTGGTGGGAAAAGCGGCACTGGTAGGCCATCGGCTTGGGGGTGAAGCTGATCACGCTGATATTGATCGTGCGCTCGCCGACGCGGCATTCGGCCTCGATCGCGCCGTCGATGCCTGGGCCTTCCAAGGCGAAGGATGTCTTGCCCGAGCGCCGTTCGACCAGCGCGTCGAACAGCGCTAGGCGCGTGTCGGAGCGCGTGAAGCTGGCGACATAGGGGCCGGCGGTGAAGTGGCCCTTCTGGCCAAACCCCATGCCTTCGAAGACAAGTGCGGGCTCCTCGGCCAGCGGCGCGGGCAGCGCCATGCGCGCAGGCTGGATCGCCGCGCAGGCAGCGAGCAGCGTGGTAATCAGGGCTATCGGGAGTGCTTTCATGTTCATGTCTCCGGCGCTCGTGTTCACGGCACGCGCACCACGCCGCTGTCGTATTCGGTGACAATGCCGCCGCGCTGTTCCCAGCGTCCGGCGGCCGAGTTCCAGGTGGTGCCGCTGCCCATGATGGTCTGGGTGTTCTGGTTGAAGGCGTTAATCTCGGACTGGATGCCCGCCCACCCAGCGCCGGATTGCGCCTGCCGCGCCTCGGCAATAAGTGCCTGATCCTGCACGGTCAGGTTGCCGCCCATCTCGGCGCGCAGGAACGCCTGCCCCTGCCGCCCGGCCAGCTGCCAGAGATTGCGCTCTTCGATCAGGCGGCCGGGCTGCGCGGCAATCTCCAGCTGCTGGGCGACGGACAGGCGCGGATAGTCCCGCGCCGCGGCGGCATAGGCGGCCCGGCGCGCTGCCGCGGTCGGCGCAGGAGCACCCCGGTTTAGCACGGTGCCCTGAATGAAATGCTCGTAATCGAGCGCTGCATCCACCATGTCGCGGGTGAGCGGAACTGACCCTGCACGACCCTGCGCCAGCGGCGGATTGGCGGCGAGGAATTGCTGGTAAAGCCAGGCGGAATCGGTGCCGCCGTCAGCGGCATCCTTCTGCAGCGACACCAGCACCCCGGGGCGAATCTTGGCGAGTGTCGTCTCGCGCAAAGTGGGCGAGGCGTCTGCTAATTGCTTGTGCATGTCGAGGCTGCTGAGGACGGTGTCGATCCGGCGCTGATCGCCCCGCTGCCAATAAGCCTCCACCTGCGCGCGCAATTGCTGCCGCTGAGCGGGGGTGTAGCGCACGTCGGTCAACCATTCGCAAAGCTCGATGTAGCGGGTGATGACGGACGCATCGGGATTTTGCGCCATCGCGGCTGGGCTTGCCGTGGCGATGGCGATCGCGGTCGCGGTTGTTGTGAAGAACCACCGAAGGTTCATGGGTTTGCTCCTGTGGCTTGTGATTGTTCGGCGCAAAGGCCGCTCTCGAGTTCAGCGAGGATCGCCTTCGCGATGCTCGACGCGTTCTGATCGTCGGACCCGGAGTGGTTGGACATGACCGCCACCACCCGGCCGCTGGCAGGATGGATCCGCAGCGACACATCGATCCCAGGCGCGCCGCCAGTATGGCCGATGACCCGCGAGGAACCTTCGCCTGACACGCCAAGGCCGAGGCCGTAACGCGAGGCGGGCCGTTCGGGCGTTGCAGCGCGCAGCTCGATCCCGCCGCGCATCATCGCCTCGAGCGTTTCGGGACGCACCAGCCGTCCGCCCGCAAGCGCCCGGCCGAAGCGCCACAGGTCCGCTGCCGAAAGGACAATGCCGCCCGCAGGCCAGGGGCGCACCCGGGTGATGGCACGGGCGAAATCCTGTTCGGCCGGGTCGATGCCTTCTGCGTCGCCCGCCTGCCAGCCGAGCGGCTGAGGGGTGATCCCGGCAGCGGGCAGGATGTTGCGCGAGATGTATTCGTCATGGGAGAGCCCGGAGGCAGCCTCGATCGCGGCGCCAAGCAGGACGTAACCCGCGTTGGAATAGCGGAACGCGCCCGGCTCGCCGCGACGCTCGGCGATCACCAGCGGAACCAGCGCGGTTGCAGTCGGCGCGTCATTGATGGCCGCGACAAGGTCGGGGCGCAGGAACAGCGAGAGGCCTGCGGTGTGGCTCAGCAGTTGCTCGATCCGCAACGTTGCAAGCTCAGGCGGGAGGCCCGCGACGTGCCTTCCGAGTGGGTCGTCGAAGGCCATGAGCCCTTGCTCGACCAGTTGCGCGATCGCGGTCGCGGTCATCATCTTGCCGACCGAGCCAAGGTTGAACCGCGTGGCTGGATCGATCGCCGCAGTGCCGGCCTCGCCCACCTGGCCTTGCACCACCACCTGCGGCATCGTCCCCGCACCGACAGCGGCGACGCCGTTGAAGTCGGGGGGCAGAACGATGGCGCATTCAGCAGCAAGCGTCGGCACGGGCACGAGAACGGCAAGGAGCGCCAGGGCTCCGGCAAGGTTGCGGGCAATCGTCATGTCAGGGGATCCGTTTGTGGGGGTGGGCGCATCGACAGAATGACGCACACAGGGTGCTCGCCCGCGGCCACCCCGGTCATGATCGTTGCGCCTGCGAGCTTGAGAGCGCCCTTGAGGCGCGCCAAGGCAGCCGGCGGTACATCGATCTCGATCGCAAAGCAGGTGCTGGTGACTTCGGTGACGCAGACGGCCCCGGCCGCCGATTGCACCAGCGCTTGAAGCGCAGCGACGTGAGCCTGAGCGTCGCACTCGTCACATTCCAGCACGGCAAGAGACAGCTCCGGGGGGGAGGAGCTGTCTCCGGGGTTCCGGTCTGGACCGGTTCCCCTGCCAGGCTGGTCGCCGTGGGTCACGTTTGCAGGGCCGCCTTGCCGTGCCGTCCGATGTCTGGCGGGGCAGAGGTCAGAACTGAAACGCAGCCGCGAGGCTCACGCGGTTGCGATCGTAGCTGTCGCTTTCGCCGTAGGTGTATTGCGCGCGCAGGCGGATGTTCTCGGTCGCGGCCCATTCCACGCCCGCGCCGACAGTCCACATGTCATCGTCGAACGAGAAATCGGTGCGGCTGATCTGGCAGCCGTTGGGCGGAACGCAGGCCTGCGCGCGAACCGTGCGGACAGCATCGATGCCGAGATGCTCATAGCCGCCCTGCGCGAAGATCAGGACGTTGTCGCTGACGGCATAGCCGATCCGCGCGCCAATGCCCCAGTTGTCCTCGATCGAGAGGTCGACGGTCTGCACCAGTTGCGCCGGCGTGGTGGTGGTCTCCGAACCATCGACCCCGTGAACGGTGTAGCGGGCGTCCAACCCGGCCACGACCTTCTCGCCGAGGCGGAAATCCCACCCAGCCACGACCGCGACGGCTTCGCCACTCGCGCCCGAGCCGTAGTCCTCGTAGGCCACTTCGACCCCGGCGCGGGGGCCCTCGAAGGGGTGGTCATTGGCCTGGCACGGCGCGGCCAGCGCGCAGGCCGGGATCATCATCGCAAAATAGGTCGTTCTCATGGTCGGTCTTTCTCTTGGCTGTGGCAGTGTCTGCCGGTTTTGGGTTGGCGGCCCTTTCAGCGCGCCGCGTTTGCGTCAGCGTCGTGTGATCCGTGGAAATGGCGTTTGAATCGGCGTTGAAATTGATAAACGGGGCTATGAGCGCCGACCCCGCCCCGTTTGCCTTGCGCCTGTTCGGCCCGCTGTATGTCGAGCGGGACGGCTCGGGCCTGCCGCTACCGGCATCGCGCAAGACCCGCGCGATCCTCGGCTTTCTGGCGCTGTCCCCGCGCCCGGTGTCCCGCCAGCGGCTGTGCGACATCTTCTTCGATCTTCCGGACGATCCGCGCGCCGCGCTGCGCTGGAGCCTGTCGAAGCTGCGCCCGCTGCTCGACGGCGACGACCACAAACGCCTCATCAGCGAACGCGATGCGATTCGGATCGATTGCACGGGCGCCGAGGTCGATGCCCTGTCCGTCCAGACCCTGGCCGCCGCGATTGATCCGAAGACCGGCGATCAGGCGGCGTGCCTTGCCGTGCTCGATCTTATGCACGGTGAATTGCTCGAGGATTGCGAGCTGCCGGACCGCCCCGAGTATACCGCCTGGCTGGAAGCGCAGCGGCAGGACTTCAGGATGATCGCGCTGCGCTTGGCCCGCCAGCTTGTCCGCGATGCCGATGGCGAGGAGCGCGTCAGCCACCTGCGCCGCTTACTAAAGCTCGACCCGGCCGATCCGGACGCTGCCTCCACGCTGATTGCGACCCTTGCTCAGACCGGCCGGCGCATCGAGGCAGAGGAGCTTGTGGCTAGCGTGCAGCGCCAGCGCCGATCGCTTGGCCTGCCCGAGGAACCGGGCTTGCAGCGTCTGCTCAAGTCCGGTGAGGCTGGGCCTTCCGGCAGAGCTTCAGCTGTGGCACCAGCCCCAGTGCCGGGAGACGGACGGCCCAGCATTGCGATCCTTCCCCTGATCGATCACTCGCGCGGTACAATCCCGTCTGATCTTGTCGCGCCTTTTGCGGAAACTTCCGCTCTCATGCTGGCGCGTTTCCGCGAAGTCCGAGTGTGCAGCCCGTCTGCGGTACTGCACCATGCAAGCACGATCGCGGATCCGGCCGAAATCGGAGCGAGCCTAGGGGTGGGGCATCTGCTGAGTGCGTCGATTCTGACACGCGAGGGGGTGATCAAGGTCCGGGCGAGCATCATCGAGGCAGCAGGGGGTGATGTCTTGCTGAGCTGGGAAGCCGTCCACCCGGCGAATGATCCCCAGGCCATGATCGATGATTTGCCAGGCCGGCTTGCCGTGCAGGCCTCGCGTTCGCTCACGCAGGTCGCGCGGGCCAGAGCCCTCGCCATGCCCGAAGACCGGCGCAGCGCGTGGGATCATTTCCACGCCGGCGTGGTGCTGGGCCTCGCCGCGACGCCAGCGGATTATCCCAGGGCGCTGGCCAGCTTCGAACGCGCGGTTGCGCTGGACGATCGCTTTGCCCGAGCCATTGGCGCTGCCGCTTGGGCCAAGGCTTGTCTCGGCTACCGCGAGCAGGACAACCAGCGCCAGGAAGCCCTGATGCAGGCGCACCGCGCGATTGCGCTGGGCAGCGACGATGCCGAGGCGCTTTCCGTGGGGGCATGGGCGGCGGTGCATGTTGGGCTCGATTTCGACGCCGGGCTGAGGGCGACCGCACAGGCAGTCCGGGCCAATCCCCTGTCCCGGGTAGCCTGGAGCACTAGTGGCTGGATACGGGCGATGGCTGGAGAACCGGAACAGCCGCTCATGCACTTCGACCGGGCCGAGCAATGCGACCCCGACGATGCCCACCTCGATAATGTCGATGGCGGCCGTGCCTTCTGCCACTGGCTCGCCGGACGCCACGAAGCGGCCTTGCAATTTGCCGAACGTGCGCTGCAACGCCTGCCGGGTCATGTCGGCGGTCATGTGGTGGCAATGGCTGCGGCGGTCGCGTTGGGTGACCAAGCGCAGGCCCGGAGCGTTGCGCAGCGGTTCCTGAAGGTGTTCCCGCTGGGGCCGGAGTCACCGGCGATCCAGTCCATCCCGATCCGTGACCAGACCCGTAAGGGCGAGCTGCTGGAGGCTGTCGCCTCGGCTTGCGCGATGGCGGGAGAGCTCGACGCAAAGGAGCGCACACCTGCGGACAAGCGTCAAGCAAGCCGGACGCGAAGCGCGGCAAGTCCGCTGGTGGCAGTGCTGCCATTCGCCGATCACAGTATGGAGCCCTTGTCCGGCCATGTGCTTGACGGGTTCTTCGAAGGACTGATCCACGCGATGTCGCGGTTTCGCTCGATCGATGTCGTGGCCGGGGCATCGACCGCGACCATGCGCGGTGAAATCTTCGATCCGGTGCAGGCAGCCAAATCGCTTGGTGCCGATATGTTGGTGACCGGCAGCATCGCCCGTTCCCCCGATGGCCGCCTGCGTTTGCGGTGGCGGGCGCTGGACGGCCTCTCCGGCCAGCCTTTGGCGCTGGGCGATATCGAGGGAACGCTGGACGATGTCTGGGACTTGCAGGAGAGCGCGGCGACGGCGATTGCAGTGGAAGTCGAGCCTCGCGCGCAGGCCGAGGCCCATCGGGTTCGCTGCGAGCGCCCCACCGCCTCGCCCGCAGCCTATGATCTCTACCTGCAAGGGCTCTTCGCTGGCTTCAGTCTGGAGGGGCGGGACTATCCAATCGCACTGGGATTTTTCCAGCAGGCGATCGCGCTCGACCCCAATTTTCATCCCGCTCTGGCGATGGCGCCATGGGCGGCGGCCTATGCCAATGCCATCACCGGTCCGCAGGAAATTCAGCACTATGCCGAAATGAGCCGCACCGCGCTGCGGCTCGGGATCAATGATGCCCGCACTCAGGCCACGGCCGGAACGGCGCTGTTCTACATGGCCAAGGACTTCGCGGCGGCTCGTAGTGCGATTGAGCGGGCCATCGGCCTCAACCCCAACGAATACACCGCGTGGATCTGCGGCGGGTGGATGCATGCCATGAAGGGCGAAGCGGCCGAGGCGCACCGGATGTTCGACCGGAGCACGCGTTTGAACCCCCTGGCCTATGGTGCCAATGGCTTGCTGTCCGGGCGAGCCATGGCCGATTTCATGATCGGCAAGATCGAGAGCGCCGAGGAGCACATCCGCGCCGCACTTGCGACTGATGACGGCCACCCTTCCGCGCTTATGACAGGCATAGCGACCGCTGCGGCGCTCGGCCTCGATACGGAGCTCGAGAGCCGCCGCGCACGCTTCCTCGCAATCTATCCCAAGGGTCTGGGCGATTTCATCATCCAGTCACTGCCCTTCGAAGACCCTGCCTGCCGTGAGCGCTACTTCGGGGCGGTGCGTGCCGGCGGTGTGCCTGACTGATGGCCGATTTTGCTGCTCCGCATATGAAGATGGTCATTGTACGGCCCCGAAAACGGAATGGCTGCTTCTGAGAGAACAAGACGCTCATTGCGACGAACTTGAACGACAGGGTGTGGGGCGGGAACCTACAATGTTGATCCTTGATCGGACGGCTCGATTCTGCGCCTCGCCGCCGAGAGCCGCCATTCAGCAACTGGCCCAGTTGCGTCATTTAGAAAACTGACGAAGCTGCTACTCAGCCCGGACGGTCTGTGACACTGACCGCCCCATCTACGTCAGGATCGAGCCGTATTCCGACGTATTTTCCTGATTGCCGACGCAATCGCCCCCACCCCACCAGCACCCTGATCTGACATCCTGACGGCTAGGTGGTGTGGTCGAACGCTAGGGGGAGGGAGGAAAAACATCCTCGCCCTCCTCCGCGATACCGTTACGAGAACCTGGACCGAGGCGTCAGGAGTGTCAGAGCGTCAGGTCCTGATCGGCGCCGCCGGCCCTTCGCTCTCCGGCACAGTCGAGAAATTGTAGCAATCCGTGCCGATGTGATAAAATATTCATTTTCAATTATTTGGTTGAGATAGATGGATCAAATCGACGTGTTGTTGAACCTTGCCGCAGATGCTGCTTATAGGGCCTCCAAGGCCTGCGAGTGCTGGGAGAATGGTGGAGACCCGGCACCAGTCGCAGACACCGCCTGGGAGGCCGAGGAAGCTATCTCCCTCGCTCTCGAGGCAGTGGCAGGTACCTACCCCACCTTTAGTATCCTGGATTATCCGGAGACCCGTCTTGGACGGCTCGTACTGGCGGCGCGGCTACTGCTACGCGCGGGTACCGACGAGAGTGGGCGCAGCGAAGATCTCTCGATGGCTGCGCGGTTGCTTAAACTGGCGGGCCTGGCCTAACCTTAGAGTCCTCTGCGCAGCTTCTCTCGCTCCCACACTGCATGGACTTTGTGCAATTCGTTGACCCAGAGATCGAGCTTGTCACCCGACCGGCCCAACTGCACAGCCAAGTCGTAAAATCCGGTACCGGGCTCCATGTCTCCAACTTTATGGACAACAATGCATGACAGAAGCCCCCTTCCGTCTTCGTTTTCCTCACGGGATACCTCGTCCAAGAGCCTGAAAAGCTGTGGATCCCTAGGGCTAAAGTTCCAGGACGTGATTTTTTCGGCCAACTCGGTGTAGCTCATCATTCCTCGTAAGCTTCAGGCGCATCGATCATGGATAGCCCAATCTAAGTTTCAGGAATTAAGTCGTTTGCTCAGTGGCAGATGCAGTCACCAACTGAACAGTCAGGAACGGCCGCTCCCGCCCCCAGACCCAGTCGTTCCGCATTGGCGGCGAGATCGTCTGCTTCTGCCGAAAGCCGCCATGCAGCTTTCGGGATCGAGCACCGACCTCGCTCATGACCGCAAGTGGGTGGGAAGCCGCCTGACCGCATTCGGGGCAACAAAGCACAATAGCTGCCATTGATCGCAGCCGAGCAATGCGTCGCCTCTCGCCCCAGACCCGGCCATTCCTGGTCGCGGCGCTCATCGTCTGGTTTCGCCCGAAGCCGCCATTCCGGTCTCGGGATCGCCGATCGGCCCAGCTTATGACTGAAGCTGGGTGGATTGGCGAATGGCAGCTTATGGGATGCCCAAGCCATGCAGCGCCACTTTCATGGCGGTGGCGAAGGCATCCAACTCGAAGTTCGGGTTAGCCGCGACATTTCTCAGCCAGCGTTCGCCGCCCAGGTTGGTGAGCGAACATGATCCCGGCGGCATCGCCGCAAACAGTGGCTCGGTGAGGCCCGTGCTCTTCGGCCGCCAGACAACCACCCCGGTCTGCGGCATAGCCAGAATTTCGAGCTGGTCGTGGGACAATATAACGGATGCAAGCTCGCTCGCCGCCGCCATCAGGGCGTCGATACGGGTGGCCGTCCCCTGCCGCCCCCACGCGAGCAGGGTAGCAAGGAGCGGAACGGCGGTCGCGCCGTGGGAGCCCAGAACCCCGACATTTGGCGCGGCAAGGTAGGCCCCGCCGAAGGAAATCGCATCGTGCGCTCTGGCTGCATCACTAAAGAGCACGAAGGCGGACTCCTTGGGCTGAAACAGCCATTTGTGCGCCGACACCGCTACCGAATCCGCCCCCTCGATGCCGGAGAGCACGTGCGCGTGCGCTTGGCTGAGCCGCAAGGGCCCAGCCCAGGCCGCATCGACATGGGTCCAAGCGGCGCGTCCGCACAGTGACAAATCGTCGACCGCGCCCGTGCTGGTCGTGCCTGCGGTCAGCACCAGAGCCGTATGCCGCAGGTCCTCAGGCACCGCCTCCGGCACCAGCGCCCCCGATGGACCGCAGGGGAGCGGACGCGCGGCGAGGCCGAGAATGTGGGCAGCCTTGCCCACGGACAAATGAGCGGAATCTCCATAGACCACCTCTTTGACCCCCGCACATTCCCGCGCCGCCCATAGCGCAGTGAGATTGGCGATCGTCGAACCGGGCACCATGTGCCCGCCATCCATCCCGAAGAATGGCGAGAGCCAGTCGATGACCCTGTCTTCGATCTCCCGCGCCGCCGGGGCGGTCGCCGGATGAAGCAGGTTCTGGTTAACCGATGCGTTCCATAAGGTCGTCGCCCAGGTGATCCACGGTGTGGGCGGATCCATGTGTGCAAGCGCTGTCACATCGCCGAGCGCGCTGGCCTTGCCAAGAACTGTGGGCGCGAGAAAATCCAACGTAGCGCGCTCACCGAGACCCATTTCCGGCATTGCGGCGGGCAGGGAAAGCGCGCCCTTATTGCCCTCGCTGCGCGCACCCATGAGTTTAACCGCGTGGACCAGGGCTTTACGATCAAGGGAGAAGTCAGGGTCGGCCATACATACTTTTAGCGCGGCGGGGACATTGCGCCATGGGAATCCTGTCGGTCAACAGTTCGACACCTTTGTGGTCGCACATCGGCCCCGGTTATGACCGTAATCGGGTAGGAAGGTGATTTGCTGCTTTTTGCGCGGACAACATTGATGCAGCACGACCTATCTCGCCAGCCAGACGTCTTCAGGACCCAACGCCTCAGGAGCCGCAAGCGAGCCCTTTGCGGTTGGAGCCACAAGGTTTGCACGCCAAAACTGGGCTGTCGTCTCAGCCACGATCAGTTCCGTGCGGCGATCGGTTGGCGTCGGTGCACGGCGTTGTTCGCCGCCGCTGAAGATCAAGTGATCGGCCCCGTTGACAACCAGCAGATACTTTCTTCCCGGCGGCATGGCGTGAAACGGTCGGGTTCGATCCTTGGGCGTCACCTTGGTTAGGCCGGGCACAGCGTCCTTGCTTCCGGTTACCGACAGGAACGGGATGCTGATCTTGCCGAATGCGCTCTCATCCGGCTCAGCCAGTGCAGGGGCCGGACTGAAAGCAATGGCGGCCTTGATCCGCGGATCGGCGACGCTGAACAGCCCTGTCGGTGCGCGGAACTGCTGCCCGGCGACGGCCTGCACGGTCTGTGCGCCGAAGCTGTGTCCCGCCATGCCGATCCTGCCGGCATCGAGCCTCGCCATCGGGCAATTCCCGATCAGCAACGGGCCGCCGACTGCATCAAGCACGGTTTTCACATCCGCCACCCGGGCGATGAACTGCTTTGCATCCATGCCCTTGCGCAGCGCCGCCATCGCCTCTTTGCCCTTCAGCCCCTTCCACAGCGATGCGTCAGAGCCAGGATGCTGCAAGTGGACCACGGCAAAACCCGCCGCGGTCCAAGCCTCGGCCCAGCGGGTTCCAGCGTCGAGCGACCCGCCAAGGCCATGGCTGAACAGGATAACCGGAAACGGACCCTCGCCAGCGGGCAGTCTGACGCGAAGGGGGATCTGCCGCTGCGCGCGCGCCGCATCTTGCACCGTCCCATCACACACCAAGCCTGCATCTGGCTTATCTGCCTGAGCAGGCGCCAATGAAGCGGACACCAGCGCGAGGGCTGCGGTGACAATTCTTATGATCATGGTTGCACTGTCCATTCGTCCGAAATTTGCTGCAAACGCCCAGCCTTGCGCTCCCCCATCAGCCATGCCGCAACAAGGGCAGAGATGGCATCGGGCTGTTCGGGAAGGATCGCATGGCTGGCATGATCGAGCGCAACCATCACCGCCGGTCCCGGGTATTGCGCGATCAGGGCTTCGCCGTTGGCAACCGGCGCCACCGGGTCGCGTGTGGGCTGGATGATGAACAGCGGAACACCTCCGGCTGTGATCCAATCCCGGCTCGCGGTCGCCGTGACGGCCCTTGCCTGCAATTCGGCGGCCCGCGGGTTCCATCCGGTCAACCAGCTTCGCGCGTTCTGGCCGGGGGCGAAAAAGGCGAGCTTAAGGGCCGCGAGGCGCTCGGAATTCGGGAGACGGCCTTCCGCTGCCGAGACGGAGATCGCCTGCTGGATTTCCGGAGGGATCGGAACTTGCCCGCCCGCTGCCAGGAGTATGATCGAAGTGGTGTGCCGCGGGTCTGCCGCTGCCATCGCCCGGGCGATCCGGTTGCCCAACGCATGACCGATGATCACGACAGGCTGATCGGGACAGGAGGCTGTCGCTACCGCGCGCGCATCGGCCGCTAGATCGTCCAGCGTTGCACGCTCCGGCCCGCGCGATGCGCCGAACCAACGTGGCTCATATCGGACCGCTGTGTAGCCCTTGCCAACGAGGTCGCGGGCAAGCTCGTCAAAATCCGATGGCCCACGCCCGAGCGACGGGATCATCAGCACAGGGGGGCCAGCGCCTTCGACGACGACCGATAGCTTGGCTCCGCGGTGTTCCACTTGGCCCTGAGGCTGCTGGCACGCTGGCGTCGTTGCCAAGGCCGGTGTCGCACAGGCAATCCAGACAGCGCAGAGCAGACCCCGCATCAGAACCGCATCCTCGCTTCAAGCCCGTAATGCCGCGGCTCGCCAACATAGGCGTTGAAAGTCCCCGGTTGCAGAACGCCTGCAAACACGATGGTGCGATAGAAGGTGTTGGTGAGGTTCTGCGCAAACAGCGAGACGTCGAAGCGGTCATCGGGGCTGCGAATGCCAATCCGGCCACCCAGCAGAAAATAACCGTCCTCCTCAGCCTGCGGGATCAGGGCCACACTGGTGTTCATGTCAGAAATCATCCGCAGGTTCGCGGCCCAATGCGTGGTCCAACCCCCGTCTCCCAGAGGACGCTCGATCATGAACTGGCTCTGCCAGGTCCACTTGGGAGCATTGACTATCTGACGACCGCGCAGGGCCGCCGGTTCGGTGGCCTCGCCATAGGTGGCCTCATTATAGATCACCGAATTCGCGAAGGTCAGCCATGGCACTGGCCGCAGGGTCGTCTCCAGTTCGACCCCCCGGCTTCTGACTTCGGCTGCGTTGGAGATCGTGAAGGCCGTGCCGGTAAAGGCATTCTGCTGGAAGTTGACGATGTCCGAAGTGAACAGCGTCAGCGCCACGCGGGCCTTGCCATCAAGAAACCGGGCTTTCGCGCCGAGTTCGTAACTGTCCACCTCTTCAGGCAAGAATGTCGCGCCGGCGTCTCCGGCCAGTCCGCCCGTACGATCGAGGTTAAGCCCGCCCGCCTTGTAGCCGCGCGAAAAGCTTGCATAAATCAGCGCGCCCGGCGCAGGCTCGTATGACAGGCCGGCAGTGCCGACCACCTGTTCGTCTTCGAAGCGGCTTTCGAAATCGGGCGTCGGGCACAAGAGCTGCGCCCCGATCGGCACGCCGACACGCCCGCAGGCAGGGCTGTTGAAGGCGAATTCGCCGGTGCCGGTCTTGTCTTCCCTCAGATACCGAAGGCCTGCTGTGGCTATCAGACCGGGCGCAAGCGTGAAGATGTTGTGGGTGAAGAGCGACCACCCGAACGCGCTCTGGTCAAAATCTCGCTGGGTGTCGCCGCCGCCGACCGGGTAAAGCTCGGTCAGACGCGCGGCGGCCGCCGGGAAGCTCAATTGCAGGAATCGCGTCAGATCGCTGCCGAACACGATCGCGCTCGATTGGTCGGTTTGCTGATCGAACAGGAAGCCGCCCACCAGCCAGTCAAGCGGGCCGACCGTGCCTTTGAGCGTGGTTTCGGCGGTGAACAACCGGTCCTTGGTGTCCTCGAACGGCGTGTTGAGCAGATTGGCGCTGCTGAAATCGCTGTCCGTATTGCGCTGCGAGGTGAAATCGCGCCACGAAAGCAGGGTCGTCCACTGGACGTTGTCGAAGCTGATATCGGTCTGAGCGGAAAGGCCCCACTCGCGGGTGTCGGCTTCGTAGCGGCTGTTGCTGGCGGTGGTGTATTCGTCGAATTCAGTAGGAACAAAGCCGCCCACCGCCGCAATGGCAGGCGCGCGCGCACCGTTTTGCGTGACAATCGCGGCGCAGCATTGTTCCTGCTTGCGGCTGTAATCGGCAATCAGTCGGATCGACACGCGCTCGGACGGATCGAGGCGCAACTGTCCGCGCAGCGCAAAGCGATCCCGGTCATTGACCTGAAGGCCCGTGCCTTGATCGTCCAGATACCCGTCGCGCTGTGTCACCACGCCCGAAATCCGGAACGCAGCCTTGTCCTCGGCAATGACCCCGCCGATGGCGGCCATCAGCCGCAAGCTGTCACGATTGCCGTAAGCGGCGGAAATCTCGCCGTTCCAGTCATAAGTTGGCGCGCGGGTCTGAACCAGCAGCGCGCCCGCCGTGGTGTTCTTGCCGAACAAGGTCCCCTGCGGTCCGCGCAGAACTTCGACCTGAGCCACATCGAACAGGTCAGCCAGAGCAATGCCCGACCGGGCGCGGTAGATGCCGTCGACGAAAACACCGACCGATCCTTCGAGCCCCAGATTGGTGCCGCTGGTGCCGATGCCGCGCAGCCTGATGGTGGCGGCCGTCGCTTCAGATGCTGCGGTGGTGATCACAAGGCCGGGCGCAAGCTGGGAGAGATCCTGCGTATCGCGGATGACAGCTTGTTCAAGCATATCGGCAGAAATGGCCGTGACTGCCGCCGCAACGGAGAGGTCCGACTGGGCCCGCCGCTTGGCGGTGACGATGATGTCACCAGGCTGCGGCTCGGATGCCGAAGTCGGCAATTGCTGATCAGCGTCAATTGCTGACTGCGCAAGCGCGGGCTCAGCGAAGCCTGCCAGCGCGGTGCCACCGATCAAAGCGCATTTCCAGCTGTTGAAGCGTGTCATAGTCCCATCCCCCCTTATCGTTACTTAAGGGTGACGTTACTGATGAGTTACATTAAACGCAAGGTCCCGCGTCACTCCCGGCGACGGAGGATCTTCCACTTCTGCTCGGTGTTCCAGCGCCAGTCGCGGATCATGTCTCCGATCCAGCTTGCGAAGATCGGATCTTCTTGCGGCGTGCCCGTCAAAAGCCAGTTCGCAAGCGCTTCAAACAGGAAGGCGGTGAGATCGCGGACCGCCATTTCTGCCCGCATCTCCTGATGTGAGCCGCTACCGCGCTCATGCTCGAAATAGCCCATCAGCCAGTCGACATAGAGCGCCTGCAAACGGTCGAAATGCTGACGGTATAGCGGATCGCTCCGGCAATCGCGATAGAGCAGAAGGAATGCGTCAGGCTGATCCCTGGCAGCTGCAATTGTGCCGATTGTGCCGACATCATATCCGCCCCAAGGCTCGCTCTTCAGTGCCTCCAGCGCCGTCAACACGTCTTCGAAAATGGCTGCGACCAGTGCATCCTTCGAGCCGAATTCGCGGTAGATCACCACCTTCGACAGTCCCATGCGCACGGCGATCTCGTCCATTGTTCCGCCGCGCAAGCCGCGCTCGACGAACAGAGCGGCGCCTGTCTTGAGTATCAAATCGCGGCGTTCAGCATGGTCAACCCGCGCCCGCCTTTGTCTGATCGGGATCGCACTATGTGCTGTAGGTGCTCGGGCTTCGGCCATGGCTTATTGTAACTGATCGGTAACGTCTAGCAAGTGCCCGCGTGCTCGGGCCAATGAAACTCATTCAACGAAAGGCCGGAAGCTGAGGATCAGCGAAAAGGCTGTCGGTCCTTGCGCCCCCTGGCTTTACGCGCCCGCTCAGCCAAGCAACGCTGCCGTTCCCAAATACGGGTCCGCGTTGAAAAACATTTGCCACGTGGATGCGTAAAGACCCGCGAAGGCTCCCCAAGCTACGAGGGGCATCATCAGGTACGCCGCCTTTCGGTCATCGCGCCAAAGCAGAGCGCACTCAGCGGCCGCGACGACAAAAATCAGCATCGTCAGCAAGCCCCCCAAAACGGGACTCGATTGACCGAAAAAGAAGTAGGGAAAGATAGCGAAATCCAGCCAGAACGCCGCCTGCAACCCTATGTGGATCGGACGACGATTGAGGTTGCGATTGTTCAGGATTCGCAGTCCGGCCCAAAGCGTGCAGATATTGATCCCGAGCCAGATGAACGGAAAAAGTTCGGCCGGGGGCCGCAGCGGCGGCACACGATATCCCGGATACAACTCATCCCGGAATCCAACAAGGGAGCCCGGGATGTTGACCACGAGCAAGAACACCGCAGCATGCCACCATACGAATTTCGGGTATTGAGGCATGACGCGGTGGGGGACTGAATCTATCATGGCGGTACCTCCGGATAATTAATTGGTACACTCGTACCATTGATTGATATGGTCAGCAAGGGCGCTTCCGACCCAGCGAAGCGAAAGGACGGGAACCACAAATGGCGCGTTCAACTGGTGCGGTGGGGAAGTCCCATCAGGCAAGGCGGCTTGAGATCCTCGCCCGGTTGACCCAGCGGTTGACCGAAGCCAACGCGATGCATGCCTCATATCGCGAGCTGGCCGCGGCCGCCGGAGTTTCGTTATCGACCCTGCAACACTATTTCGGCCGCAGGGACGAGGTTGTCGCGGCGGTGCTCAGTCAGGCAAAGGCGGCAGCTGCGCCGCATTTTGCCACATTGGCGGAACCGTTGGGCTCGCTTGAAGAGTCTGTCGTCGCAGCATTGAGACAGCTGCGCCTCGGCTTTGAGCAATTCGGTGTTGGTGAGATCCACGCGCTGGCGCTGGTCGAAGGCCTGCGCAATGCAACGATTGGCCCGATCACGGTCGATACGGTGCTCGAGCCGTCGATCGCTGCACTGGCCACACGCTTGGCTAGCCATCAGCAAAGGGGGGACATGCGCCGCGATGTCGAACCGCGCCACGCGGCCCTCATGCTTCTCGCACCTCCCTTGCTTCTGTTTCTTCATCAAGAGCAACTGCATGGCGCCCAAGATTATCCGGTCGACCTCAACGGGTTTTTCGAAAGCCATGGCCGCTCATTTCTGAGGGCTCATCGTGCCAGCCTCGCACCTGAATGACATAGTGCCTAATTCTGGCAGCGGCTTTCACAAGACCAGTCCGCACCGTTTGGTGAGGGCTTCATAAATGTGTGCTTTTCGCGCGGCCCTGCGGTTCAAATTGATGCTGCGCAACGTCTGACATGGGGTCGCTTTCAGATTTTCTGCTTTTGGTAAGACCCGGGCCGAAGCTGACTGACCGGTATTAGCGAACCCAGCCATTAGGCATGCCGTCTGGGAAGGACCGCAAAGTCCCACAAGGCGACCAACTGGACCGTGCTCGAGCAGCACCCCAGATGACGTCAGTGACATGCTGACACCAGCGCGGTGCGGTTCATGGGGTGGGCACCGGAGGAGGAGAACATCCTCCTCCGCCGTGAGCGTGAGCACCACAGTTCACAGAACAGTGTCACTGCCGTCATGACCATCAAGCCGCACCGGCCCACCATCCCCTACTTGGTGCCCATTCAGAACTTGTCCCCATCTTCGACCACGCCGCGGAAGGGCAATTCAGCATCGGTACGGAGCCGAAGGCCAACCACGACACGCACAGCCGGCTTGCCGGTAAACTTAACCTTGCGCTCGAGGGCAAATCCCTTTGCCTTGAGTCGCTGCGAAAGCCGCCCCTTGTCCAGCTTATGTCGGATTCCGCATTCATCAGCCCACATGTTGTGGCTATCAAACAAGTTGGCGACTATCTCAGAAGCGCCGGCTTCAACGACGCAACGCTCCTCGATCCACTGCTCGACAATGTCCGCGTCAGCAAAGTACCGCTTCGTGGACTCGATTACGTGAGGTGACCGCACCAGCCCTTCCTGATAATATCGTTTGGCGCCGTCGATCGCCCATCCGAGGATTTGGCCGGCCTCCTCCTGGAGCTTAGCTCCGAGGTTGAGGTCCATGTCTTTTTCCTCGATTTGGCGAATGAACTCGTAGACATGGAACCGGCGCTGCAATTCGAGGCCCAACGACTTGGTAGGCGGGGCCTCGTTGCCAACGAACCAGATCTTCGCTTCCGGCCGGAATTCGAAGCTGTCTTTGCCCTTGAAACTGGCGGAAACCGCCTCGCCTGAGGCGATGGACTTCACCCGCCTAAGGTTCAAGTAGCCCTCAACCTCGTGGATGAAGACCAGCCGCTTGCCCCGCATCCGGGCCACCTCCTCCTGGTGAGGGTGGTAGCGGACCTCAAGAAATGCGGTATCGGTCGCCGTCTGGGCATAATCGCCCAGAATGTAGCCCATGATGTCGGTCATCTTGGTTTTGCCCGCACCACTTTTGCCGATCCACATGGCAACGCACTCGTCGCGGGTTTCGCCGGTCAGAAACAAGCCGAAGAGGGTCTGGATGTACGCGATCTCAACCGGATCGCCCCCGAACCAGGTATCGATCGCCTTGAGCCACCGGCTTTCTTGATAGTCGAACCGCGGGGAAACTCGGGTGATCTTGGTGATGTGATGGCCAGGATCGTGATCATGCCGCTCCCCCGTACGCAGATCGTAGGTCCCATCCGGGCAGTTCAGTAGGTGTTTGTCGGCGTCCCACCGGTCAGGTTCGACCGAGAGTTCGGGATAGAGCCGCATCACACCTTCGATGCCGTCGATGGTGCCCTTGAACACTTGCTCGTCGGGTAGGCACGATCGGATGAGGGTCTTCACCTCCTCTGTCGCCCCCTCCCCCCAGAACTTGGCGTTGAACACGCACCAGTCCCGACGTCCTCTGTCGCGGCGAATAATGTTGCCGTGTTTGGCGACGACGAAATTGGCGAGTTCGCCGTGCGAAGGCTTCGATTTCGATCTCCGCGAGCCAAAGTGCTTCTCGCGGGAGCTATCGATCCACTCCTGAATGGCTTGCAGGTCTTTTGGCCAGTCATAGGCTTCACCCGCCTGTTCACAGGCTTCCCGCTTCGCGCGGCGAATACGAGTCAGAATGGCATCGTCGGGCCAGCCTCGTGCAACCATGCTGGAAACTGCGCGCACGCAAGTGTCGTGGGTATATCCGCGCAGAGCGGGTTAGGGTGATATCTGGCGCATCGAGGTGTATCACAAAAAGCACTTAAAATCAATATTTTACGTCGTAAAATGCCTTAATCTTGATATTTAATAATACTTCTTGATAATATTATTATGCCGGTTTACACCGAGAGGGTCAGCGGTTCGAGCCCGTTACCGCCCACCATTCCTTGAATGTTCCGTGTGCACCTCACACCTGCAAGGGCGTGTGGGGCCTTAATCAGTCCAAGAAGGCAACGCCGCGCTTTCTCCCATCCGGACCTGGTTGCGCCCCATCCGCTTGGCTTCATAAAGCGCCTCATCCGCCTGCTTGAGCAAGGCGTCGACCGTCGCACCCGGTTCGAACGCGGCAACGCCAATGCTGGCGCTGCACGACAGGCCGGGATGATCGGGAAAGGCCAGCGCAGCGATTTGCACCCGCAGCCGCTCGGCCACCGCAAAACCAACACTCGCTGGCGCATTGGCCACGCACACCGCGAATTCCTCGCCCCCGAGACGCCCGACAATGTCGTGCTTGCGCAGCACAGCATTCACAATCTCAGCCGTCTTGCGCAGGACCAGATCGCCCACATCATGGCCATAGGTGTCGTTGATGCTCTTGAAGTGATCGAGATCGAGCAACAAGATCGAACCGGCATTGGTGTAGCGCCCTGCCCGATCGATCTCGGCTTCGACCCGATCCCGCCACGCCTTGCGCGACAGCAGATTGGTCAGCCCGTCGGTGAAAGCAATCGTGCGTAATTCCAGCTCGCCAACCACCAGATTGGCGAAGTTCTGCAGGATCGCGATCTCGTGCTCGGAGAAGGCTTTCGGCTCCTGATAGATGACGCACAAAGTGCCGACGATATAGCCATCGGGCATCTTGAGCGGGATGCCGAGATAGGCGCGGATATGCGGTTCAAACAGCACCAGCGGGTTGTTGGCGAAGCGCGCGTCCTTGGTGGCGTCTTCGACGATGAACGGCGCCTCGGCCCGGATCGCGTGATCGCAGAAGGCGACATCGCGCGGCGTCTGATCGACATTCAGCCCGCGAAACGCCTTGAACCACTGGCGGTCATTATCCACAAGCGTCACCGCGCAAATCGGCGCGTTGAGCGTGGTTTTGACGAGATCGACGATGCGCTCAAAGGGCGGCTCCGCTTGGGAATCCACCACCTTCAGCCGATCGAGCGCACGCTGCCTGCCGGGTTCGTCAAACTTGGCTTTCGCGAAGTGATTCAGGTCACAGACAGCATTCATGATGACAGACTTTCCGTTTCTGTTCTCAGCTTGATGGAAAAACTTTCCGATGCCTTTTGAATGATCTGCACCACTTCGTCTTCGTCGCGGCCCGCTGCGATGAGCGCATTCGCCAGACCCAGCAGAGTCTGGTGATGGCGATCGACGATTTCCCGGATACGAGGCGGCACATTGTGGTGCCGATGATCGCCCACAGCTTGTTCGACGAGTTCGTGCGCAGTGTTCATGGAGAGCGGCTCTCGGTTCACGATGAGCGCGCTCTAACGGGCAAGGGGTTTTTGCCCCGTAAGGCTGTCATGCGTATCGTTACTGACGCGGATAACTTTTGCCAGCGCCCTCAAGGAGCCAAGGCAAGGCGATCAGCCGGCAATGTCCTTGAGCAGGAGATACCAGTGATCGAGCCCGCTGTAGAAAGCATCGACCGATAGCCGCTCGTTCAGGCCGTGGGCGAACATGTCCTGCGGGCGGCTCGCCGCACCGGAGATTGCGACGGTGGCAAGCCCGCGCGCGCGGTAATGCATTCCGTCGGTCCCGCCGGATTCCATATAGGGCTGGATGGGCAGGCCGGGATAGCGCGCATCGATCACCTTGCGCAGCGCCGCCATGACTTCCGCAGGCACAGCGGATTCGGGGCTTTCGGTGACGTCGGTAACCAGCTTGAACTGCACCTTGTCGTTGCCGATCACTTGCTTGAGCGCCGCCTCGGTCGCGGCGGCGCCTTCGCCCGGAAAGATCCGGCAATTGACCGTCGCGGTGGCCGATTGCGGCAGCGCGTTCTCGGCATGGCCGCCGCGCAGCATGGTGGCAACGCAGGTGGTGCCCAGTGTGCCGACCGTCTCGGGATTGGCGCGCAGCACGGCGATGGCGGCTTCATTCGACGGATCTTCGGCAAAACGCCGCATCGCCGCCCCGATGTCGCCGGGGGTGGTCTTGCCGAGCTCGGCAAAGAACGCGCGGGTGAGCGGCGTCGCCTGCACTGGGAAGCGATAGGCGGCGATCTTCTGCAACGCGTCGGACAATTCGTAGATCGCATTGTCCTTGCGCGGGCGTGAGGAATGGCCGCCGGGGTTGGTCACGGTGAGTTCAAAGGTGGCGAAGGTCTTTTCCGCCGCTTGTACTGCCATTGCCAAGGGCTTGTTGTCGGGCGCCAGCGTGATGCCGCCCGCATCGGAATTGAGCACATAGGCCGGGTCGATGGACTTGGCGACATAGTCAGCCTGCGCGCGGGTCGAAATCATGCCGGTCTCCTCGTCGCCCGAGAACACCAGATAGAGATCGCGCCGGGGCGTCCAGCCTTCACGCTTCAGACGGATGAAGGTCTGGGTGAGGTTGGTGATGCCATATTTGTTATCGGTCGTGCCGCGTCCGAAGAAGAAGCCGTCCTTCTCCGTCACGGTAAAGGGGGGGAGCTCCCAATCCTCGGCCAGCGCGTCGACCACATCCATGTGGCCGAGCAGCACGATGGGTTTGCGCCCATCGGGCTTGGCGGCGCCAAACCGCACAATCAGACCCTGTACGCGTTCGCCATTGCTGTCGTAGTCGCTGACCATGATGTCGGCATCGGCGAACCCGGCCTGCTTCAGCCGCGCCACCAGGTAGGCGACCATCTCGGGCGTCTTGGCTTGCCCGCGCGCGGTGCGGATCGCGATGATATCGCGGTAGATATCGAAGGCCTGCTGCTGATCCGCGGTCAGCGGCGCGCGCTCGGCCCCGCGGGCGGCGGCGCCTGATGCAAGCACGCCAGCGGCCAGTGCCAGCGCCGTGGCGGTGCGCAGTCCGAAGCGCCGCGCGGTGGTTGCCTTGGTCATCATCATCATCCCCTTCCCATTGTCTCTTCTGTGCGCGATCAATCGACCGGCGCGAGCAGGCTGGACAGGTCCATCCAGTCATCCTCGCCAATCGGATCGCCCGGCGGCACTGTCACCATGCGCGGCAGGCTGGCCGCCAGCTGATCGCGCTGCGCGGGATCGAGCAAGCGCCGCGAGAGGCTCAGCGCCCAGGCCCGTTCGGCTCCGCTCGCCTTGCGCTTGGCCAAGGCGGCGCCGATATCGGAGAGCTTCTGGTCGATCGCGGCGGCGACTTCGGGCGTGGCATCCGGACGGCGCGCCACCTGCGCCATCGTCGCCAGCGTGCGATAGGCGATACGGCGGCCGAGGTCGTCGCCGGGCGAGGCCAGCACGGTCGCCGTCAGCCGGTCGAGCAGCTCGCCCACGCCCAGCGCCGAAGCATCGCTCTGGCTCTGGACCACCAATCGCGCCAACCTGCGCGGGGCGAGCAGCGTCTGGGCGGTGAGTTGGGTGGCGGCGTCGGCGGCGACCAGCGGGTCGAACACCGGGCCGCCAGCGGTGGCGAAGATCTCGGTCTCGTACTGACGGTCAGTCGTCCCGTTCTGCGCGGCTGAGAGCAGCGGCACCAGCGCGGGCGGGACGCGCAGGGCCTCGGGCCGGAGGGTTGCCAGCGCCGCATCAAGTGCCGCGCGCTGTTGCGCTGGAGCCACCGGCGCAGCCGCTTCGCGGCCGCCACCGTTGACAGCATAGACAAAATCGACCCCGCCAATCGCCTTGGCGGCGGCAACCAGTTGATAACGATGCAGCAACCAGAGTGGTACGAACCGCCGACGAAGGTTCGCAACCGGCTCGCCGGGGCTGAGGGCTTCGAGCCCGAAGCGGGACAGCGCGGCGGCGCGCACCGCCATCAGCCGGTTGAGCTCAGCGGTCGGGTCCGCGCCATCGTCCCACAAGCCGCCCCACACCTGGGCGGTGTCGGCTGCGCGGGCGTTATCGTCCTGCACAAAGCGGTAGCGTGCCGCCGCTTCGGCTGTCTCGCGCTCGCTGGCGTCGGCATAGAGCCAGCGCACTGTCGCCACGTCCCATATGCCGATACCCTTGGCATAGGCGTCCGACAGGTCGGGCTTGCCCTCGACCAGCCCAATGCGCGGTGGGGGGTAGTCCATCACAGAGGCGCGGTCTTGCGTGCTGGCGGCAAAGTTATGCGCAAAACCGAGCGTATGGCCGACTTCGTGTGCCCCAAGCTGGGCCAGCCGGTCGAGCGCGACCTTCACCGGATCGTTCGGTCCGCCGCTGTTCAGTTCGGCGGCACCGACCAGCGCCTGGAAGATCTGGATGTCCTGCCGCGCCCGCAAGGAGCCGAGCACCACCATCCCCTTCACGATCTCCCCGGTGCGCGGATCGACGATCTGCTGGCCATAGGCCCAGCCGCGTGTCGCCCGGTCGACCCAGTTGACCATGTTGTAGCGCACATCGAGCGGATCGGCCCCTTCGGGGAGCATCTCGACCCGGAAGGCATCGATGAAGCCCGCCTGATCGAAGGCATCGGCCCACCATCCGATCCCCGCCAGCAGCGCCGGCCGGATCGCTTCGGGCGTGTTGCGATCGAGATAGAAGGTGATCGGCTTCTTCACCCGCGAACGCGGAGCGGCGGGATCAAGCTTTTCGAGCCGGAAGCGATTGGCGAGATCCTGCACCACCGGTGCGCCCAGCGGGGCCGAGAAGTCCACCGCTTGCGTGGCAAAGCCGCCAAGCCGAGGATCGAAAGGGCGCGGGACGAAACCCGGTTCGGGCAGGCGCACGAAGCTGTGATGCACCGTCAGCGTCAGCTTCTTGGGTTCGGGCACGATATTCTCGACTTCCGCGCCCGGCCGGTCGGACACGAAAGTCTGGATCGCGTCCACCTCGAGATTGTCGGGGAAGACCCGCACTGATGCCGGTTCCGCAAGGCTCAGCTTGTCATCCAGCCGGAAGCCTTGCCCGGCAATCGCGGTGGCCGCACCAACGCCCAGCACATCCACTTCCTGATTGAGCGAGGCGGCAATGCCCAGCGTGTCGAGCGCAAGGAAGGGCGCGAGGTCGATCACCACGCGGCCATCGGGAAGCGTTTCGGCAATGTCCGTCATCCAGACGGTCGAAATCCCGAAATCGCTGGCGACCGCGCGTTGCTGTGCGGGCAGGCCGGCGCTGGCGCGGAAACGCGGATTTTCAAACTGCACCGCGATCTTGCCGCCGATCCGGCGGAAGGCGAGAAGCTGGGTGTTGCCGATCCGCCCGCGATCCAACCCTAGCGGTGCCGAACCCAATCCGGTCTTGAGCGCGGTGTTGTAAAGCAGGCGCAGCGCCACACCATCATCACCGGGGGCCGGAAGCGTCAGCAGAATGCGCCCCTTGGCCGCCTCGGTTCGCACCGGCAGCAAAGGGGTCTCGCCCGCAGGCATGACAACGGGCTGCGACGCATCAGCCGCCGCCAGCGGTACCATCGGCCATGCCAGAGCCAGCAGCCATGCTCCCCGACGCATCCGGCGCAGCGTTTTCATCCCTGTCCCCTGTTAACCGGCACGGTTCGCCCCTATGCCTTGATCACCAGCAGTGTTCGGGCAAGAACCGTCCAAGCTCAAGCAAGAAAACACACAGGCGGGCAGCGGGCGGTGCCCTACCATGCCAGCAACCCGATCACAGGGAGAAGGCGCGATGGATTTGCAGCTCGATAACAAGACCGCGCTCGTGCTCGGCGCGAGCAAGGGACTGGGCCTCGCGATGGCGCAAAGCCTTGCTGATGAAGGCGCGCGTGTCATCACGGTGGCGCGGGCATCGCAAGGGCCGCAGGGTTTTGATCATATCAGCGCAGACCTTGATGATCCGCAGGCTCCTGCCGCCATCATCGCCGCAGTGCGGGCTGGCGGAAGGCCGCTCGATATCCTCGTGCTGAACAGTGGCGGCCCGCCGCGCGGCACCGCCGCAGCAACCAGCCCGGCGGATTTCGCGGCTGCCTTTGACCGCATGTTCCATGCCCAAGTGGCACTGGTGCAGGCATTCCTTTCCGATATGCGGGCACGCCGGTTCGGGCGGATCCTTGCGGTTGCTTCCACCAGCGTGATCGCCCCGATCCCCGGCCTCGTGCTGTCAAATGCGGTCAGGGCAGCCCTCGCATCATGGTGCAAGACACTGGCGGGTGAAGTCGCCGTTGATGGCGTGACCGTAAACCTTTTGCTGCCCGGCCAGATCGCGACCGACCAGCTCGCCGGCCTGCACACGGCGATGGCCGAAAGCAGCGCGATGACGCCCGATCAGGTGCGCGCCCGCGCGCTGGCCGCCATTCCGGCGGGCCGTTTCGGAGACCCGGCAGAATTCGGCGATGTGGCGGCCTTTCTCGCCAGCCCGCGAGCGGGCTTCATCACTGGCTGCGCGATCAAGGTGGACGGCGGGCAGACTGTCACGCTCTAGCTCGCACGCTCGCACCGCCTGCTTTCCAGCCGCGAAATTCTAAAGAGGCTGTTAACCATAACTCTTGAGATAGTCTTATGAGCGCGTGGGTCATGGTTAGGCCATGGTCACGTCCGCAACACAATGGCAGCGCCGTGCCAAAGCGGTCTTTCTGCTCGGAGCGCTTGGCGCCACGGCCGTGGTGCCGCAGGCTCCGGCCCATGCCGCCCTCTCGCCGGCGGCCCTGCCGCCCGCGGCCTTGATTGTGGCGTTGCAATGCAACGGGCCCACACCAGCCGGGCTGACGACGCCTATGCGTGATCAGGAAGCGGGGGCGCAGAACAAGGCTTCGGCCATTCTCGGCGGACAACCCAGCGCGCTTGATATCATTAGCGCCCAGCAATCCGATCAGAACGGCGCCGCGCTGGCCCCTGCTGCGGCGACGGCGCTGGCGCCTGCGGTCGCGGCAGCTTGGACCAGCGGATCAGC
The DNA here is from genome assembly GCF_034653295.1 of Erythrobacter epiphyticus. Taxonomy (NCBI): domain Bacteria; kingdom Pseudomonadati; phylum Pseudomonadota; class Alphaproteobacteria; order Sphingomonadales; family Erythrobacteraceae; genus Erythrobacter; species Erythrobacter epiphyticus. The sequence continues at coordinate 96,327 of NZ_JAYEEU010000001.1, forward strand.
GCTGTGCGCGCCAGCCTTCTCAGGGCGCACGCCATCGCTCGATCCGCTTGATCGCCCGGCCCTGCCCGCCGACGCTTTTCTCGGCAGCGCCCGGATCAGCATTGGCCGCACCCCCTTCGATCAGGCATGGGCGCGCGTGTCGCGGAAAAGCGCCTCAGGCAAGCTGCGGACCATCTTCGCTCCGCAAGCCGGGGTGGATCTCGACGCCGTTCGCAAGGTGAACAGCTGGGTCAACCGCACCATCACCTACGCCGAGGACATCGATCTCTACGGTCAGCGCGATTACTGGGCGACGGCGAGTGAAACCCTGCGCAAGCGCAAAGGCGACTGCGAGGATTACGCGATCCTCAAATACCAGATCCTGATGCAGATGGGCGTTGCCCCGTCCGACATGTTCCTTACCCTTGCGCGGGATCGGGTGCGCAACCGCGATCACGCCGTGCTGATCGTGAAGATGGCGGATCAATTCTATCTGCTCGACAACAACACGAAGGAATTGCTGCCGGCCAATGCCGGGCAGGAATACACCGCGCGCCTCAGCTACAGCCAGAATGCTGCCTGGCTGCATGGCTACACCACGCCGCCGCATAACTATACGCTAGGGGGAACGAAGCGCCTCGCTCACTTCTCCGAGAGCGCGGTGTCGAGCGCGCGGGTCACCGGCTTGAACAAGTAAGACAGGATGCTCTTTGATCCCGTGATGATTTCCACATCGGTAATCATCCCGGGGACAATCGGGAACTTCTGCCGGTCTTTCTGCACAAAGCTGCGATCGGTTTCGACCAGCACCCGGTAATAGGCTTCGCGTTCGACTTCGTCATAGATGCTGTCGGCCGACACCTCGATCACCTTGCCGGTCAGCCCGCCGTAGGTCGCAAAGTCATAAGCGGTGATCTTGACATTGGCCCGGTCACCCACCGCGACAAAACCGATGTCGCGCGGGTTGATCCGCGCTTCCACCAGCAAGCGATCCCCCACCGGCACGATCTGCATGATGGTCTCGCCCGCATTGACGAAGCCGCCTTGCGTGGTGATCTGGAGATTGTTGACGATACCCGTCGCCGGTGCGCGCAATTCGTTGCGGTTGCGCCGCGCCGAGGCGCCTCTGATGCTTTCCTGGTTCACCGCGATGCGGGTTTCGATCTCGCTGCGCTCGTTGAGCGCCTGTTGACGGAAATCGAGCCGCGCGGACTGGAAATCGGCCTGCGCCTGCTGGATCGAGGCCGAGGCACGCGCGGCGGCCTGACGCGCGGCGGCGAGACGGCCTTGCACATCCACCAATTCGCGCCGTGCTGTCAGCAGTTCGGTCTGCGGGACAATGCCCTGCGCGGCGAGTGGTTCGAGCATCCGCACCTGTTCCTGCGCCAGGCGCACGCTCTGGGCGAGCGAATTGGCTGTCGCCTCGGCTTCCTGAAGATCACGGCGGCGCTGCTCGACCGCGGCCGACAGGGCGGATTCGCGGCTGCGTGCAGCAGCAAGGCGAGCTTGCTGGAGCCGTTGTTCCTCGGCACAGACCGAGCCCGGCGCGCAGCCCATCTGGCCGCCTGACGCTTCGCTCTCCAGCCGGTCTGCCCGCACTTCGAGACGCGCGTTCTCGGCCTGCAACTGCCCCAACTCCGATGCCGCCATGCTGTCATCCAGGCGAACCAGCAATTGGCCCTCTTTGACGCGCTGGCCGCTGCGCACCAGAATATCCGCGATGATCGATGGCTCGGCAGGCTGGACAAGCTGCGCCTTGCTTGACGGGATCACCTTGCCGGTGCCTCGCGTGATCTCGTCAATCTGGGCAAGGCTAGCCCACACGACGAACAGCAGCAACGAGACCGCGGAAACGAAAACCAGCTTCCGGTTGCTGTCCCAACTCTGGAATTTCTCAAGAAACGTCATGGCAGATTTTGTACCGTCTTGTCAGCCTGCCCGGAAGCCGCCGCCGCAAGGCGTTGCTCTTCCAGCTTCGCCTGCAACCCTTTGCTGGCATCGACCGGATCGGGGATCGTCAATTTCCAGCCGGTAGCGGGATTCATGCGGCCCCCAATATCATTATCCGCGCGCCGCTCGGTCGGGGCGCGTTGCAGGTGGGTGGGGTAAACGGCGGCAATCTCGGTCTGGGCAGACACATCTTCAGCCGCAGCCAGTTGCCGATCGGCAGCGCTCGGATAGTATTCGCTTCCGGCCCACCGCGCATGGAGGCTGGCGGCATGGCCCGCGCGTCCCTTGAAACGGTAGAAGATGTGACGGCCCACCACATGGACCTTATCAAGCCGGAAGGCCCAATAGGGGAGCACGTAGTCGGCGTGATAATGAGTCGCCGTGCCGACACTGGTTTCGACATGGCCGTTCAGGGCGGCAAGCGCCACCTTGCGCGATTCGTCCCACAGCCGCGGCAGGGGCCGCCGTGCGAGCGATCCGTCGCAGGTATAGCTGAACTGGCACACCGGTTCGCGCCAGCCCTGATAGACCACACCGCACACCGATGACGGATAGGCAAAGTGGGCGACGCGGTTCAGGATCGTCTGCGCCACAGCGCGCTTGCCAGCGACGCTTTCATTGGCCGCTTCGTAATAGATCGCCTCGGTAAGACAATGCAGCGCGGTCTGATGGCTCGCCGTGCCGGGGCGGATCGCCTTGAACGGCTGCGGCAGGCCGGTCGAGGTCGTGACCAGCGGAATTTCGGCATTGCGCTCTTCGGCGCTGGCCGGTGTGGTTTCGAGCAGAGCTTCAGGGCTGACCGTGAAATCCTGCAGTTCGCGCGCGAGATCCGCGGGCAAGGCCTGCGGCGGCCCTTCGGCAGCGGGCAGAGGCGCAGGCAGCGGGGCGAGCGACAAGACCGCCAGCGCGCACAGCACCCCACCCACGCCGAGCACCATGGCCGGACGTGCCGCCGGTTTTGCACCGAGGGAGGCGGGCCAGGCTGTCATCAGTTGCTGACCTGTCCGGCGACGTTCTTGAGGATGTCTGCCTTTGGCCCATCGGCGACCACCCGGCCTTCGTTCAGCACGATGATGCGGTCGCAAATATCGAACAGCGCCGGACGATGGGTGGCGACGATCAGGGTCTGCTCCTTGGTCAGCGCAGACTTGAGCCGTTCAACCAGCAGCGCTTCGGTGTGCGAGTCCATCGCCCCCGAAGGCTCGTCGAGATAGAGCAGTTCGAAAGGGGTCATGAAAGCGCGCGAGATCGACAGGAAGGCGCGTTGCCCGCCCGACAGCTTGCTGCCCTGTTCGCCCACTTCGCGTTCGAAACCGGCGGCATCGCGTGAAAGGTAGAGGTCTGCCCCGGTCTTGACCAAGGCTTCGACGACTTCCTGATCGAGCGCGCCCGGTGCACCCAGCGCAATATTCTCGCGCATGCTTCCGGTGAAAAGGTTGGCATCCTGCCCGACAAAGCGGAAATGGCGCCGCACATCGCTCGGATTGAATTGGCGGTTATCAATTCCGTCGATCCGGATAGCCCCTTCATCAGGCGGATAGAGGCCGCAGATCAAGCGCCCGAGCGTCGACTTGCCCGAAGCGACCCGCCCGACAATCGCCACGCGCTCGCCCGGCTCGATGGTGAGATTGATACCGCTGACGCAGGAAACGGGGCTGCCGGGATAGGCGAAAGAGACATTTTCAAGCTCGAGCTTGTAGCCGCCGCGCTGCGACCTGGGCAGGCTCATGCCGCCCTGGCGCCGCTCGTCTTCCGCCGCGAACAGCTGCTCGATCGAAACCAGCGCTTCCTTGGCCTGACGCCCGCGGGTCAGCAGGAAGGCGATCTGTCCGGCCGGAGCGAGCGAGCGCGAGGCGAGCATGACGATCGCAATGATCGCGCCCATCGTGATCTCGCCCGCGGCGAACATGTAATAGCCGCCGACGACCAGCGACACGCTCGAAATCTGCTGGAACGAGGTGGCGAGCGCCACTGCGGTCGCCGAAATGTTGCGCAGTCGCAATTGCGACTGGCTGCCGATCCGCGACAGCGCTTCCCACTTGCCGAGCAAGCGCCGCTCGCCCGACATGCTCTTGAGCGTTTCGACACCTGCGATCGATTCCACCAGCACGGTCTGCTGCAAGCCCGCATCCGATTGGGCATCGCGGGCCGCATCGGTCACCTTGCGTTGCAGGATCATGCCCGCAAACACCATCAGCGCAATCGCGGTCAGCGGCACCATCGCCAGCCAGCCTGCGATATAGGCGATGACGGCGATGAACAGCACAAGGAAGACCAGGTCGACCAGCAGCACCACGGTTGTGGACGCGAAGAAATCGCGCACCAGCGTATATTCTCCGACCCGCGCCGCAATCGCACCGGTGCTGCCGCTGCGGGCATTCATCGGGGTTGAAAGCACGCGCGAGAACAATTTCTGCGAGAATTTGAGATCAAGCCGGCGTCCGATTTCGTCGACCAGATTGGTGCGGGCCCGGCGCAAGGCAAATTCAAGCCCGAAAGCCAGCAGCACCCCCGAAGCCAGCACCCAAAGCGAGGCTTCGGCGCGGTTGGGGATCACGCGGTCATAGACATTCATCGAGAAAAGCGGCAGAGCCAGCGCGAGAAAGTTGATCAGCAGTGAGGCCAGCAGCACCGGCTGGAACGCCTTGCGTTCGTTGCGCAGTTCCGACCAGAACCAGTGCCCCCGCCCTTTGGCGTGCCACGGGGCGACGGATTCGCGCAGCGTATCAGGATTGGCGAAGACCGAGACATATTCCCCCGCAAACTCGGCTTCCACGTCAGTGAGGGGGCGCCACACCGGTTCGGCCGCATCGCTCGCAAAGGCGAGCACGTCCGTGCCGGCCAGCTCCATCAGGGTGATGGCAGAGCCGTTCTGCGTCCGTGCAATCAGCGGGTAGGCATCCCCGCTGCGCGGCAAGCGCTTGCCGCTGCCGAGGTCATAGTGGAAACCAGCGAGATCAAGCGCCGCAGCAGCCTGGTGGAAGGGCAACAGGCCGGCTCCATCACGCGGCAGGCTGTCGAACAGCCGCGCCGGATCACGCAGACCGAAGGTCGTTGCTATCCGTGAGATAGCCACAACCAGCGGGTCTGGCCCTTGCTGTTCGGCCAGTTCTCTTGCGTAATGCACTTAGACCCTCCTGCGGCAACGCGCTTCCCTATTTGGGAAGCCGCCGCCTTTGCAATTCGGCAGAAACCGAAGGTCCGTAGTTGAACCGCTCACGCTCGTTCATGCCTGCACCAGCCCCCGGCGCCAGATTGAGCGCTTCGAGGAACGTGTTGGTCGCAGCCAGAACCTGATACTGCGCGAACAGCTCGGAGAACCGCGATGTTTCGCGGCGCACTTGCGTGTTGAAGCGGGTGTTCTGGGCATCCAGCACATCCAGCAGCGAACGCCGCCCGATGTTGAACTGGCTGCGGTAGGACAGCAGCAGATCATCGCTGACCTGCGCCTGCCGCTCAAGCGCGGCGAACACGGTCTTCTGCGTCGTCATGGCTGTCCAGGAATTGCGGACATCCTCTTCGGCTTGACGCACCCGATCATGCAGGCGGTAACGGGCTTCGCTCGAACGACGCACCATTTCCTGCACTTGTGCCGCGCGGCGGCCACCATCGAACATCTGCCAGCGGATATAGACGCGGCCCTGCACATCATTGGTTTCGCCCTGGAAACCATCGATATCCTCACCAATCCGACCGGTCACATCGACACCGATACGCGGGGCAAGCTCGCCCTTGGCCGAGATCACCATTGCATTGGTGGCATCGACATCAGCCTGCGCTTCGCGCACCAGCGGATTGGCGGTCCGGGCAAGCCCGATTGCCGCTTCCTCGTTGGCCGGAAGGGCTTGCATCAACGCCGGCGGGACATTGACCTGATAGATATCCACCCCGGTCAGCCGCTTGAGCGAGTTGCGGGCGTTGATGAGGTTTTCCTCGGCTTCAGCACGCAGCACTTGCGCGGCCTGAAGGCGTTCCTCGGCCTGCTGGAGATCAGCGACGCTGATCGAGCCTTGCGAGACGCCTTCGTTGAGGCTCACCGTCATTTGCTCGTGGAACACGACATTGTCGGTCGCAGCGGCCAGAATGCGCTCCTGGAGGAGAATATTCAGATATTGCCGGGCAACCTGCAGGGCCACGAACTGCGAGCGCTCGACCACGCGCAGCGACGCGCCATCAACGCGCGCGGCCTGACGCAGCAATTCGCCACGACGACGACCAAAATCGATCAGCGTCCAGTCGGCGCGCACCTGCGCTTCCAGCGGGGTCAGCTCGTCATCGGCAATGCCCAGAACGCGGCGCGTCTGGTTCTCAAGGCGCCGCACGCCGGCGGACGCCTCGACATCAATCGTCGGGAAGTAAAGCGACTGGGCCTGCTCCCGTTCGAACTGGATCGCCTCGGTGTTCATCTGCGCCTGAATGATTTCAGGGTTGGAGGTGATCGCGGTTTCGATCGCCTCGCGCATGGTGACAGGGCCTGTCTGGCTTTGCGCCAGAGCCATGGGCGCACAGGTGGTCAAGGCCATGACCACTGCAATGCTGCGAAGAGTTTTCACTGTCTCGTCCCCTTATTGTGCCGAGATTTCGACGCGCCGGTTTTCCGGGCTGGGTGTGCCATCGGCCAATGGGACCCGCGGATTGGCTTCGCCTTTGGCATCGACATTTACCGCAATTCCCTGCGCAAACTTGCCGCGCAGGACGCCCGCAACGACATCAGCCCGGCGCCTTGACAGCGCCAGATTGTAGGCGTCGCTACCGGCCTGATCGGCATGCCCGACGACTGCCAGCGACACCCAGCCGCAATCGCGCGCTTGCTGGGCGACCGTATCAAGCGTGACCATCGAACCAGGCTTGAGCTCGGAGGAGTCGAAATCAAAGAATACGGTGGTATCCCGCGCATCCTCGCAGAATGGCGCGCGCCGGGACGGCGAAGGCGGTGGCGGCGGCGGGACGATCGCACGCGGCGGCGGGGCGATTGCACGCGGCGGTGCCGCCGGGGCGCGGTTCATCATGGCATGCGCCCGCGCGCAATTGCCGATACTTGTCGGGTCACGATGCGACGACTTCATGAAGCCGAGCGCGATCCCGCATTGCACCTTGGTTTCCAGGGCCCACAGATAACGCGAGTTATTGGCCGCAACCACCGCCTGATCAAGCGATGCGGAGAGCCCATCCTGATATCGCCTGTCCAACTCACCAACCAGGCCCGAATTGTCCATTGCCATAAGGGTGGCAACATCGGTGGTTTGCGCGAGAGCAGGCGAAGCCGCGAATGCTGCACCAACTGCGATCGACGTAACGACTCGCTTCGCAAGACGCATAGGTACCTTCCCCTCTGGTAATTCGCTCTTAGCCCACGGCTACCGCGGCTTGCGCAGCTTCGTCCATCGATATCTCATAGGTAAATGGCTGAACTGTCGCATTCATCCCTGAAATATCCTGCGAGAGCAGATCAAGAAGTGGACCCGTCTCAATTTGAACCGCACCGGCACTGTCTTCGTTAACATTTGGCGTCATAATATCGAGCAATTCGTCGACCATTTTGCCTGCGATAACATCGGCCATCACATCTTGTGCGATGTCCCCGAAGCCCATGATGCCCGCTTCTGCCTGATTCGCCGGGGCCGAAACTTGCAGGAGCAAAGCCTCCATCATTCCCGCTGCACCGAGATCCGGGCCGCTGAACATCACCGAGACGACCTCAGCAGCACCGTCTGCAGCGAAGGGCTCTGCCGCAGCCGTCTCCAGCAGCGCGCCGACATTGTCAAACGGACTGCTCGGAACGTCCACCCGCTCCCAGCCAGACGACAGGCTATCCTGCGCCGGGCCGGCCATTGCCGCATTGTCGCCCTGCTCCCAGGCACTTTGCCTGGTGAACGCAGCGTCGGAAGCGGTGCGGATCGCGCCGATGGGATCGCTGGTGACCGCAATGCCTTCGCTGGGCAGGCTGATCGGTCGGGCCAGACCCATTTCGACAGAGGCTTCCAGCGCGGTTGGCATGATCGCGAGGAAGCCGGCCATGGCCGCAGCGCTGAGCGCGCCATCCTGAGCGCGCATTTCAGCCTTGTTGACCATGGCTTTGGCGGTGCTGCCCACCACAAAACCGGCGTCGGCCAGCACATGGGTCGTCCCGTTGATGGTGAAGCTGCCGCTGCCAAAGACGATCACATCGCCAGCAGCCGCGGTGTAGCTTTGCCCATCGGTCGACAGGTTGATGATGGACACACCGGCATCGACCAGGGTGGTGAACTCGCCAGCATCGACCTTGCCGTTGCTGTTTGCGTCCTGCCATATGCCAAAGCTGGTGAAGGCGGCGTCATCAATGGTGAACTGGCCATCGCTGTTGCTGTCGTAAGCCATGGCGAGACCTTCAAGGTCGGTCTCGGCGCCCGATGCATCATCGGTGAAGACGATGTCATAACGGCCATCTTCGGAGTAGCGAGCCAACAGACCATCCTGCGGGCCAACCCAAGCGGTGCTGAAGGACGAACCGTCACCATTGTAATCAAAGGCGACACCCGCTTCGAGGCCAAGGAAGGCGATCTGGCCGTCCCCGTCGAGATCAAGCGCGATCGGGGGCATAACCGTGGTGGTGGTGGTGGTGGTGTGGGCGTCGACAAAGATCGACAAGGTCTGGGTCGCGGTCGCATCGCCGTCCCGGTCAGTGGCCGTAATGTCGAAATCCAGATTAAGGTCGTTCGGCAAGATTGTCCGCGTGACAGCAACGGACGTGAATCGCGCCCCTTGGCCTGACGTTGCAGAGCCGCCGATCGCAACAATATCAATCACGTTAAACGAAATCGCAGGATCAATGGTGACTGCGCCTGCACTGTTCACCGTGAAGGTGCCGGTATCGGTTTGCCCGGTTTCAGTGTTACGCGCTGTCCACCGGAATTCAACATCACCGCCGTTTACACTCTCAATCGTGAATGTCAGCGCATCGACATAGTCCGCGTTCGGATCTGTCGGATTGTTGTTGCCCGCCTGCCCGGGGTTGTAGAACTCCATCGTGAAGCTCTCACCATTGCGTATGCGCTGGTTATCAATCCCGAAGCCCTGGGTGGAAGAGTTGACGCCGCCTGTATCGCTCGAGAACTCAATCTTGAAGTCCTGGGTCTCGACAAACGCAACCGGCCTACCCGGAGTCAAACCGAGAAGCGAAACGGTTTCGGTAGAGCCAGCATCAGGGGTCACAAGCGAGAACTGATAGGTTCCGTCCGTGTTCACCTGCAAGGTGAACACAGTCACGGGGCTACCATTAGAGATCGCTGTCGCCGTCAGCAAAGCACCATTTGCGTTCTGTACGGTCGAATAGGTGATGCCTGGGATGTCAGGCCCAGTGATCGAGAAGTTGCCATGCCCGTCTGCACCTGGCACGTAGGAGAAAGTCCCCAGCACCGAGCCGCTTGCGTTGGGAATAGTCGTCCCGACGAACGTTCCGAGCGTACCGACATCGTCCTTGAACACCAGCCTTTGAGCAATGTTGAGGCTGGCGCTGGCCGTGTCGCCATCAAAGTCGCGCGCGGTTGCTGTCAGCGTGATCAGTTTCGCTGCCGAAAGCGTTAACGGGTCGTTGGGATTATTGGCATCAGCATGGCGCACCGCGCGCTGCTGATCGAGCGTCACCGTGCCATCGGCTGCCACCGTCACCGTGAACACCAGCGCACCCGAGACCGCCGTGCGGCCTTCGACCACACCGCCCGCCGTCAGCGAGAGGATCACGTTCTGACCGGTCGCGGTATCCACCAGACCCGAAGGACCGGCCACAACGTCCAGCGCATAGGTCAGCGAAC
>NZ_JAYEEU010000002.1:0-268938 GCF_034653295.1 Erythrobacter epiphyticus
GATAAAGATTGATCGCCGCGCCGCCGCTGGTCAGACCCGAGACCGCATCGGTCACGCTCAGCGCATAGCTCAGCACCGGCGTCGCCGCTCCATCCGCACCCGCCGCAAAGGTCAGCGAGAACACCCCGCCAAAGGCAGCCGTCGAGGTCGCCGTATCCGTATCCGTCGGATCGCCATCCGTGTTCGCATCCCGCGTCGTCAGAACAACACCAGCTTCCGGACCCGCCACCACATCAATGCTCGGCGCATCGTCGACGATGATGACGTTGAAGCTGCCCCGCGCGGTGTCACCGTCGCTATCCATCACTTCAAACGTGATGCCCGAGAGGACTTGGGTGTTCTCGTTGTTACCGAGATCAGCATGCTTCACCGGCTGCGACAGCGTTACGGTGTAGCTGTAATCGACTTCGCCAGGATTGCTGCCTGCAACTGCACCCGTGATCACAACACGGATCACTTCGCCAAATCCGGCGGCGCTGCCCACCAGATTACCAGCGCCATCAAGCGCAAAGGTGACCGGCGTATCATCGTTCATCACCAGCTGGCCATTGAGGGCGCTGGGGTTGATCAAGGCAATCGAACCCAAGAGGCCTGTAGGCACATCAGCGCCGAAGCTGAAGGTGATCGTTCCGCTCGCCGTCGCACTGCCCGTCGAGGCGGTTTCGGCCGGATCGCTTTGGAGCGGATCGCTGTCCACGTTCGCACCCGGCAGACCATCTTCATCGACGGTCAGATTATCGCTCACAACGAACTGCGGCTTGGAGTCTTCCTGCAGCATGATCCGCACGGTTGCAGTCGAGACGTCGCCGTCGCGGTCGATGATGGTGTAGGTAAAGCTGTCCGTACCGAACGCCCCTGCATTGGGCGTGTACGTGAACAGGCCCGTCGCCGGATCATAGGTCACCGTGCCTTGCGTGGCCTGTGTCGCAATGAAGACCTTGGTGGGATCGCTCGTGTCGACACCGTCGGCACCAAAGATATCATTGGCGAGGGCGTTGATCGTGAAGGCCTCGTTCTCGATCGGCTGTGTCGCCATATCATCGCGCGCCGTCGGCACATCATCGACGATCTGCACATCGAGGCTGGCGCTGTCGCTGGAACCATCGCTATCGGTCGCGATCACTGCCAGCATCTCGAGGATCGCATCCTGACCCGGCAGGCTGTGTGCCAGCGTGTTATCGAGCAGGGTCGCACTATAGGTGAAGGTCGCGCTGATGACGGTCACGCCGTCAGCCGCAAACACCGGCGTCCAGCCCGTGATCGCCACGGTGTAGATGCCATTATTGGCCACCGTCACCGGGCCGACAAAGGCCCCGGCCGTCACCACGGCCACACCATTGACCTGAACCGTCGCCAGACCATCAGGCGCAATCACGCCGAAGCTGCCACCCACCATCAGCGGATCGGACTGGTCCGACCCCTGATCATCGCCCGGGGTCGCAAGGTCATCCTCGTCGAGCACCACTTCAGGCGCTTCGCCGCCGAGACCGGTGATCGTCACACCATCATCTTTGCCGTTGAGCGTGATCGTCAGCGTCGCGCTCGAGGTGTCGCCGTCGCCATCGATAAGCACATATTCAAACACCTCGGTGAAGAACTCACCATCACTCAAGGTCGAAAGCTGCGAGATGCCAAAGGCGCTCAACGTGTAGGTGTAGGTGCCGTCTGCACCCAGCACCAGCGTGCCATAGGTGCCCGCAAACGTGCCGGGATTCTCAATCACTGCGCCATCGGCACCGGTCACATCCGCGCCGTTGTCGCCATTGGCCTCGGCATCGGTGATGACGTTGCCGGTGGTGAACACCGGGCCGTCTTCCGTCAGGCTGTCGGTGTCGTCTGCCGCCACTGGCGCATCGTCACGGAAGAGGAAGTTCTGGCCGACATTGAGCGTCGCGCTCGACGTGTCGCCATCAAAGTCGCGCGCGGTTGCTGTCAGCGTGATCAGTTTCGCTGCCGACAGCGTTGCCGTGTCGTTGGGATTATTGGCATCAGCATGGCGCACCGCGCGCTGCTGATCGAGCGTCACCGTGCCATCGGCTGCCACCGTCACCGTGAACACCAGCGCACCCGAGACCGCCGTGCGGCCTTCGACCACACCGCCCGCCGTCAGCGAGAGGATCACGTTCTGACCGGTCGCGGTATCCACCAGACCCGAAGGACCGGCCACAACGTCCAGCGCATAGGTCAGCGAACCGCTCGCCGCCGGACCATCCGCACCAAAGGCCGTGACAAAGTTCGCAGCAAAGCTCGCGCTCGCGTTCACCGTAAGGTTCGTCTCATCAACCACCAGAGCCGGCCCCGTCCCCGTCGTCGTCACCGTCGGACCATCATCGGCAAAGCGCACATTGCCACCCAGATCCACGGTCGCACTGTCCGTCGCCGTGTCGCCATCGCCATCGGTGATGGTCGAACGCGCCGTCAGCGCGATCTTGCCATTGGCAAGAACAACAAGCTGATCGTCAAACGGAGCCGTGGTCGTGCCTTCGACCGCATGATCGATCTGCTGGTACTGGTTCAGCGTCACCGCACCCGTGCTGCTGACCGACAGATCAAACACCGTGTTGCCGGCATTGACCCCGCCCTGCGTCGCCGCAGTCGAGCCGACCACCCTGCCGTCGATCAGATAAAGATTGATCGCCGCGCCGCCGCTGGTCAGACCCGAGACCGCATCGGTCACGCTCAGCGCATAGCTCAGCACCGGCGTCGCCGCTCCATCCGCACCCGCCGCAAAGGTCAGCGAGAACACCCCGCCAAAGGCAGCCGTCGAGGTCGCCGTATCCGTATCCGTCGGATCGCCATCCGTGTTCGCATCCCGCGTCGTCAGAACAACACCAGCTTCCGGACCCGCCACCACATCAATGCTCGGCGCATCGTCACGGAAGATGAAATTCTGGCCGATATTGACCGTTGCGCTTGCCGTATCGCCGTCCGAATCAGTCGCGGTCGCTGTCAGCGTGATCAGGTTCGCAGCCGAGAAGGTCACCGCATCGTCGGGATCATTCGCGTCAGCATGGCGCACCGCACGCTGCTGGTCGAGCGTCACCGTGCCGGTCGGATCGACCGTAATCGTGAACACCAATGCGTTCGAGGTAGCCGTGCGACCTTCGATCACGCCCGCACTGTTGACCGACAGGATGACCGCTTCACCCGTTGCGGTATCGGTCAGTCCCGAAGGCCCGGCCACCACACCCAGCGTGAAGACGAGCGGATCGACCGCAGCAGGGCCATCGGCCCCGTAGTCCACGAGAAACGTCGCGGAGAAACTTGCGGTGGCGTCGATGCCCAGATTGGTTTCATCATTAGTCAGGGTCGGGGCAGAACCCGTGATCGTCACCGCCGGCACGCTGTTCGGGCGCACCGGGACAGGGATAACCTCTTCTTCAAACTGCACATTGAACGGCAGCTCGGTGTAGGGAAGCAGATCGCCAAGATCGAAGGCATCCTGAATGTCACCGGGATCAACGAAGAAGTTGCCGCCCGAGCTCTGGTTGGCGCCAGCAGCTGGCTCGGGCTCGTTGCCGACCAGCAGCGCCGCAACGTTGGCCACGGGAACCGGAACGCCCTGCACGACGATCTGGGGAATGAAAATCGCGCCATCGGGAACGACGATGCGGGTGCCGTCAGTCAAGACGATCACGAGGTCGCGCCCCTGGGCCAGGAGCGTGTCAATCGCCTGGCCTTCGCCAAGGACAATCACGTTGCCGGCATCGGGCTGCACGACCTGAGTCGCCTGCTGCTGCATGGCCAGGAGAGGCGATCCGGAAACCGGCATATTGCCAGCGGCGCCAACTCCCAGCAGCTCGATCTGAGCAGCATCAACTTCGTTAGCCATAGTCACCCCTCCGGAACGATGCGAGTTCGAACCAGGCAATGGGATTTTCAGAAAATGAAGAAAAACAACATTTTGCAGGGAATACATGTGCGCTTCAGCTCGCATGCTTCCGCGCCGAGAATCATTGCCAGTTCGTAAACAAATGTTAACTCACCACGGCCTGAAGTAAACTAACTAACGGGAATTGATGGTGACGGTGTTCCAAAAGTGGACACCAAGTGCGTCATTCATTGCGGCAGTTTTTGCGCAAAGCATGGAACACGGGGCCGACACGCCAGCCCGCCGCAAATGGCTTTCCCATCATTATTGTCGGCTCTTCAGACATGAACACAAGGCGCTAGCGCCAGCGCCAGCACGAAGCCGACGCAGGGATCGGAAACGTGACTCTTGCCGAAGGGGCGCGGGGGTGTTCGCCTCGCTTGACGTCGGAATCGTTTGACGAGCCACCTGAAGCGACATATCTCTGAACGTATAAATCTGCATATCTTTGCAGGTGTGGGAGGAGGGCCCATGCCGAATTGCTTTATCCCGAGCTGCGCGGATGCCTAGCCAGAGCATCGTCTCGCGCGAGCTCGCTGATCTGCTCAAGCTGTTGGCGCATCCTGATCGGCTGCGGCTGATCGCCGAACTGCGGAGCGGCGAACAGGATGTCACCAGTCTTGCTGTCGCGCTGGCTGTTCCTGCGACCCGCGTCTCGCAGCATCTCGCCCTGTTGCGCGCGCATCGCCTCGTGGAAGAGCGACGCGCAGGGCGCACGCATTTCTACCGCCTCGTCCACCCGGCGATCGCGGCATGGATCGTCGAGGCGCTGCAATTTGTCGACATCCGCAACCGGCTCGATGAGGCCGGACACATTGACACGGTCCGCGCCCGCTGGAGCGCGCCGGCCCTTGTCTCCTCCGCAACCCCTGAACGATCAACCTGAAAGGATCGCCCCGATGTCCCGTTTCGCCCAAGGCGTCGTCAAGTTTCAACGCGAAGTCTATCCTGAGAAGCAGAAGCTGTTCGAGCGTCTCAGCACCGGGCAAAGCCCCGAAGCGCTGTTCATCACCTGCTCGGACAGCCGCATCGAAACCGCGATGATCACGCAGACTGAACCGGGCGAGCTGTTCATCTGCCGCAACGCGGGCAACATCGTGCCGCCGCACACCAACCAGACCGGCGGGATGACGGCCTCGATCGAATTCGCCATCGGCGCGCTGCGCATCCCGCATATTGTAGTATGCGGCCACACCGAATGCGGCGCGATGAAGGGCGCGATGAACCGTGAAGGGCTGACCAATCTGCCCCACGTGCGCGAATGGCTCGGCTACGCGCAAGGCGCGGTCGATATTGTCGAAGCGATCGGGGCTGGCCTGTCACCCGAAGAAAAGATGCGCATGCTGCTCGAACAGAATGTCATCCTGCAACTGGCGCACCTGCGCACCCACCCGACTGTCGCGGTGGCGTTGGCGCAGAAGACGGTGCAGCTGCACGGCTGGGTCTATGACATCAAGTCCGGCGGCGTGACCGCCTTTGACGAAGCGCGCGAGACGTGGGTGCCGGTTGACGAGCGCTATGCTGCCGATCTCGCCGAAGCTGCACTCGAACGCCACGCCTGCACAGCCTGACCGAATGAACCGAACGCCCGCCAACCTGTTACCCTTGCCTCTGGAGCACCCCCGCACATGAAGCCGCTTGCCTCTGATGGATTGACCCCGGCTGCGGCAGGGCGCGATTTTCTCGCCTCGATTGTGGTGTTTCTGGTGGCTTTGCCACTTTGCCTTGGCATCGCGATTGCCTCGGGCGCACCGCCCGCGCTTGGCCTGATCACGGGGATTGTCGGCGGTCTCGTGGTGGGCAGCCTTGCCGGATCCCCCTTGCAGGTCAGCGGCCCCGCGGCCGGCATGGCGGTGCTGGTGTACCAATTGGTGCAGGAGCACGGCCTGATCATGCTCGGCGTGGTCGGCTTGATTGCAGGCGCGCTGCAACTGGCAGCGGGGGTCTTCAAACTCGGGCAGTGGTTCCGCGCGATTTCGCCCTCGGTGATCCATGGCATGCTGGCGGGCATCGGCGTGCTGATCTTCGCCTCGCAATTCCATGTGATGCTGGATGACAGCCCGCGGTCGAGCGGGCTCGCCAACCTCGCCGCCATTCCCGAGGCGATCATCAAGGCTTTCCCGGTCGATGGTTCGGTGCATCACCTTGCCGCCATGGCGGGCCTTGTCACCATCGCCACGATCGTCGCCTGGAACAAGTTCAAGCCTGCGCGGCTCGGCCTCTTGCCCGGCCCGCTGCTGGGGGTGGTGAGCGGAACCCTGTTCGCGCTCGCCTTCGCCTTGCCGATCAATCTCGTCGATCTGCCCGAAACGCTGGCCAGCGGCCTCAACATCCCGACCATGGATGCGCTGGGTGGGCTGCTGCGCCCTGAAATCCTGCTGCTCGGTGCCGTCTTCGCCTTTGTCGCCAGTGCCGAAACGCTGCTGTGCGCCACGGCGGTCGACAAGATGCACATTGGCGCGCGCACCGATTACGACAAGGAGCTGCGTGCGCAGGGCATCGGCAACATGATTTGCGGCGGGCTCGGCGCGCTGCCGATGACGGGCGTGATCGTGCGTTCGGCGGCCAATGTCGAGGCGGGCGCAACCACACGGCTTTCGGCGATCCTGCACGGCGCCTGGCTGTTGCTGGCGGTGGTGGCCTTCCCGCTGCTGCTCAACGAGATTCCCACTTCAGTGCTGGCCGCGATCCTCGTCTACACCGGCTACAAGCTGGTGAACGTGGCGCAGATCCGCAAGATTGCGGAATTCGGCAAGCAGGAGTTGGCGATCTACTTCATCACGCTAGTGGGCGTGGTGGCGATCGATCTCTTGACCGGCGTGATCCTCGGTTTCGTGGTGGCGACGCTCAAGCTGGTCTACACCTTCTCGCATCTCGAGATCGCAGTGGAGCATGACCGCACGACCAACCGGGTCGATGTGGTGATGACGGGTTCGGCGACCTTCTTCTCGATCCCCAAGCTGAGCTCGACCCTGGAAGCCTCGCCCTTCGGATCGGAAGTGCATCTCCATGTCGAGCATCTCGATTACATCGATCACGCCTGTCTTGAGATGCTCTCGTCATGGGAAAAGCTGCACCAGAGCACGGGTGGCAGCCTGATTGTCGAATGGAACGCGCTGGTCGAACGCTATGGCCGCCGCGCACAGGATCCGAGCAAGACCTCGATCCCCGCGCTCAATAGTCGGGCGGCGCAGGATGCGCGCAAACTCTCGGCCTAATTGACCGAGGTGGGCGCGGGCGGCGCTTCGGACTTCCACAGCTGCTTGGCGTTGGCGATGTCATTCTCGCTGGCGCGGCCGAGCCGGTGCGCGATGAAATCAATGCCGTCGATCAGCCACAGCGCGAGTTCGGGCTGCGGCAGGCGGTAAACCCGCTGCTGGCCGCGGTTCTCGGTCTCCACCAGCGCAATCGCGCGCAGCACACCAAGGTGCTGCGATACGCGCGTCGGCGGGATTTCGAGCGCCATCGCCAATTCGTTGACGGTCTGCTCGCCCGCCTGCAACTTGAACAGGATGCGGATGCGATCAGGATGCGAGATCTGACGCAGCACATTGGCGAGCTCGGTGGCGACAATTTTGCGGCTGGGCACGGGCGGTATCTTTCTGTTCTGGGGCCGGAACGCGGGATCAGGGATTGACCAGCGTCAAGGCAACGGGAGAGCGGGTGCGAGAGTTCCCCTCAAGCGGGGCAAGCGCCTTCCAGCCGGGCACGGGGCGTCCCGCCGGATAATCGTGGTTCGCGGCAAGGGCGATGAACTCGGCATCGCTTACCACCTTGCCATAGGGCGCAAAAACGGGCCGGGAGGGTGTCGTCACCCCGCTGTCGCGCAGCCGCGCCCAGCTTTCCGCCAGCCGCCGCGCGGCAAAGCCCATGCCGCCATGCCGTGCGGCGAGCGCAAGCGCTTGCACCAGCACAGCCGCATCCAGCGGGCGGACGGCCGGGCTTTCGCCAATGCGCTCGCACGCAATGCGCACAAGTCCGCGATCCAGCCACAGCAAGGGCCATGGCCCCTCCACGCCGCTGGTTTCGGCGAGGATGGCCGCAATGATGCTGCGGCATTCGGGCATCACGATCAGGGCATCCCATGTCTCGGCCGAGCGGATCAGGCGGCTGATCGCATCCTCGATGGCGACGATCTCCAGCGCCATATCGCCCCGGGTCAGCGCGCGATCCCCTGCCAGCAGGCGTTGCGCCATCGCGCTGCGCGCATGGGCGGGCACTATCAGGGCGAGCCGTTCACGCCCCTCATCCCGCGCTGCGGCGATCATGGCATTGAGCACAGCCTTGCGCGGCAGGGGGGCGTGGCCGGCCTCATCCTCAAGGCAGGCGGCAGGATGCGGCGATGCCACCATCACATCCAGACAGCCTGCCCCACCAGCGCGCGGCGGCGCCGGATCGAACAGGTAACTCACCAACCATTGCGCGGACGGCAAGGCCGCGCGGGCGAGCGGGTTCTGCAAGGCCGCAGGCGAAAAGGCCTGCCAGGGTGCAAAGACCGGCGGCGGCGGCGCCTGCCCCGCGCCGGTCGCCCAGCGCGCGACCTGGCGCAGCCCGCCCGAACGCAGCGCGGCGGCAGGTTCAAGCGCGATACGGTGCGCATCGAGCAAAGTGGTGAGCGCTGCATGCCAATCGGCAGCGGCCGCCGGATCGCAGAGATCAAGCGTCAACCTGTTCTGCCCGACCAGCCGCATCGGGCTTTGCGACCAAGAGCCAGCCGCCACATCCGCGCCAGCCGGAGCCAGCCCGCGCGGTGCGGGCAGGCGGCGTTCAGGCGTCGTGGCACGTGGGTCCATCGGCAAGCTCCTTCACGGGCGGCAAGTGAAGGCTGACCTAGCGGCTCCCGGCTCATCTGAAAATTTCGTTATATATGAAGAAACGTTCTGTTTTTCAGAACGCTCTTAAGGGAGAGTCCTCCACCCTAGCGGGCGGCAAGCCCCTTGCGCACTTCGGCAAGGGCAGCCTCACCGGCCCATTCATAGCCGCCGGCCACCCGCCAGACTTCCTTGCCCGAAGCATCGAACAGAATGGTCAGCGGCAATTGCCCGGCCTCGCTGAACTGGGCGGACAGCTGGGTTTCGGGATCAAGCCACGGCTCCAGCCAGGCAAAGCCCTTGGCCGCGAAGAAGGGATCAACGACCTCACCGCCGCGCAAGTCCTGACTGACAGTGACAACCCGCACTTCGCCGTCAAGCGTGCCGGCCAGCGTATCAAGCTGCGGCATCTCGATCACGCAGGGCGCGCACCAGGTCGCCCACAGGTTCACCAGCACCGGGCCTTCGATCGCCCCCAGATCAAGCGTCTTGCCAGCCCCGTCCTTGAGCACCAGATCGGGCAGCGCGGTCCCGGCAAAGCTGGTATCGATCGTGCCGGTAAGCGCGCCTGCGCCCGGCGCTTCGGTCGCATCGGCCGGTTGCGCTCCCTCATCGGCCGCCCTATCGCACCCGGCGAGAAAAGCCACGGACAGACAGGCTATGAGCAACGAACGCGACATGACAGGCTCCGATAACAACGCCGCCAACGCCATGTGGGGCGGCCGCTTCGCTGCCGGGCCTAGCGCCATCATGCGCGAAATCAATGCCTCAATTCCCTTCGACAAGGCGCTGTGGCGGCAGGACATCGCTGCATCACAGGCCCATGTCGCGATGCTGGGAGCCTGCGGGATCATTGCGCCCAAGGATGCGGCGGCCATCACCGCCGGGCTTGATCAGATCGCGGCGGATTATGCCGCCCATGGCGTTCCCGAAGACTGGGACTTTGAAGACATCCACATGACCACCGAAGCCCGGCTTGCCGAATTGATCGGGCCGGTGGCCGGGCGACTCCACACCGCGCGCAGCCGCAATGATCAGGTGGCAACCGATTTCCGGCTGTGGGTGCGCGATGCGATCGATCAGATGGACAGCGGACTCGCCGCCTTGCAGCAGGCGCTTGTGATACGGGCCGAAGAACATGCGGGCAGCATCATGCCGGGCTTCACCCACCTGCAAACCGCCCAGCCGGTCACGCTTGGCCACCACCTGATGGCCTATTACGAAATGTTCCGGCGCGATCGTTCGCGCCTCCACGATGCGCGCGCGCGGCTCAACGAATCGCCGCTCGGCTCGGCCGCGCTGGCCGGCACCGGCTTTCCGATTGACCGCGAGATGACCGCCGCAGCGCTCGGGTTCGACCGGCCGACCGCCAATTCGCTCGATGCGGTGTCTGATCGCGATTTCGCGCTCGAATATCTTTTTGCCTGTTCGGCCACCGCGCTGCATCTTTCGCGGCTCGCAGAAGAACTGATCCTGTGGGCGAGCCAGCCCTTCGGCTTCATCCGCCTGCCCGATAGCCTTTCAACCGGCTCGTCGATCATGCCGCAGAAGAAGAACCCCGATGCCGCCGAACTGGTGCGGGGCCATAGTGGGCGGGTGATCGGCAGCCTCACCAGCCTGATGATCACGATGAAGGGCCTGCCGCTCGCCTATTCCAAGGACATGCAGGACGATAAGCCGCCGGTGTTCGAGGCATCCTCGCTGATGGGGCTGAGCATCGCGGCGATGACAGGCATGATCGCGGGCAGCACCTTCCACACCGCACGGATGCGCGCCGCCGCCGAACTCGGCTATGCCACCGCGACCGATCTGGCCGATTGGCTGGTGCGCGAGGCCGGCATTCCATTCCGCGAGGCGCACCACATCACCGGCGCGGCGGTCAAGCTGGCAGAGAGCAAGGGCGCGGCGCTCGATGCGCTGGAACTTGCGGAGCTTCAGGCGATTGACCCACGGATTGATGCGCGGGTTTTTGCCGCGCTTTCGGTCGATGCTTCGGTGGCGGCGCGTGCTTCCTATGGCGGAACGGCCGCGACGCAGGTATTGGATCAGGTGGCGCGCGCCCGCGCCGCCTTGGGAATGGACACATGACCGCGCGTGCTCTTGCTGTGATCGCTGGTTGCGCCGCTCTGCTGGCGGGGTGCGGGGTGCGTGCCCCGCTGACGCCCGCACCGGGTGCCAATCTGCCGGTGGCGCCGTTGGGGCGCTCGACCCAGCCGGTGGCTGATGAATTGCTCATTCCCGATCCGCAGGCGGCCCCTGCCAATCGCACTGTCGAATTGCGCCTGCGTTCCGAAGAACGGCGCGATGATCCGTTTGATCTGCCCCCCGAGTAAACGCACCGCCTTATGGACCATTTCACGATCAAGCACGGCGTCATGCACGCCGAAGACGTGCCGCTGCCAGCGATTGCCGATGCTGTCGGAACGCCCGTCTATGTCTATTCACGCGCCACGCTGGAACGCCACGCCCGCGTGTTCCGCGAAGGGCTGGCCGCGGTTCCCGACAAGCTGATTGCCTTTGCCGTCAAATCCAATCCCAACCTTGCCGTGCTCAAGGTGTTGCAGCGCGAAGGGTATGGCGCGGATGTGGTTTCGGTGGGCGAAATGCGCCGCGCGCTCGCGGCAGGGATTGCGCCTGCGATGATTGTCTTTTCCGGCGTCGGCAAGACCGGGGCAGAGCTGCGTGCCGCACTCGAAGCCGGGATTGGCCAGTTCAACATCGAAAGCGAGGAAGAAGGCCTCGAACTCGCGGCGATTGCCGCCGAGATGGGGCTGGTCGCCGAATGCGCGCTGCGCATCAATCCCGATGTTGATGCGGGCACGCATGACAAGATCTCGACCGGCAAGGCCGATAACAAATTCGGCGTGCCGATCGATCAGGCGGGGCAGATTTTCGGGCGGCTGGCGGGCCTTCCCGGCGTGCGGCTGCGCGGCGTGGCGGTGCATATCGGCAGCCAGCTGGCCGATCTTGCGCCGCTGGAGGCCGCTTTTGCCAAGGTTGGCGCGCTGGTAACGGCCCTGCGCGGCGCGGGCCATGTCATCACCCATGTCGATCTCGGCGGCGGGCTGGGCGTGCCCTACAAGGCAGGCGAGGTCTTCCCCAGCCCGGCCGAATATGGCGCGATGGTTGCACGGGTAACGAAAGACTGGGGCGTGATCCTGATCTTCGAACCGGGCCGGGTGATTGCGGGCAATGCCGGTGTCCTGCTGACGCGTGTGGTGCGGGTGAAGCGCGGGCTCAACCATCCTTTCGTGATCGTCGATGCGGCGATGAATGATCTCGCCCGTCCGGCGCTCTACGGCGCCTATCACGATTTTGTCGCGGTGCGCCCGCGCGGCGCGGACATGGTGGCGAACATCGTCGGCCCGATCTGCGAAACCGGTGATACCTTCGCGATGGGCCGGGTGTGCGATCATCTCGAAGCGGGCGATCTTGCCGTGTTCCGCACCGCCGGAGCCTATGGCGCGACCATGGCATCAAGCTACAATTCGCGCGGCTTTGTCGCCGAAGTGCTGGTTGATGGCGATAAATTCGCAGTTGTCGCCGACCGCATCGATCCCGGCGCGATCATGGATGCCGAGCGCGTGCCGGAATGGCTCGCCTGAGGCTCTCATGAGCCGCATCGCCAGCCTGCCGCTGTTTCACCAGATCGCCGGAGAAAGCGTGCTGGTGCTGGGCGATGGCGCGGCCGCCGAGCCCAAGCGGCGACTGGTCGAGCGCGCGGGCGGGATCGTGATCGACGACATGGCGCGCGCCATTGATGAAGGCGTGCGGCTGGCCTTTGTCGCTTACGAAGACGCGCGCGCTTGCGAGGCGGCTGCGATCAACCTGCGCTGCGCGGGCTTGCTGGTGAATGTCGTCGACCGGCCTGAACTGTGCGATTTCACGACGCCTTCGATCCTTGATCGCGATCCGCTGCTGGTGGCGATCGGCACAGGCGGAGCCTCGGCCGGGCTGGCCAAGCATGTGCGGCTACGGATTGAACGGGTGTTGCCCGAAAGCCTTGGCTTGCTGGCACGAGCGCTGGAAGGCGTGCGCGGCGCCTTGCGGGCCCGGCTGCCCGATGGTGCTGCGCGCCGCCGCGCGCTTGATGCAGCCTTGGCCGAAGGCGGCCCGCTTGATCCGCTGGATAGCCTGTCGCACACGCGGGTCGAGGCATGGCTTGCGAGTGTGACAGAAGCAGCCCGCGCCGCCCAAGCCGGGGCCGAATCCGGAGCCGGGCCCGCTGGTCGGGTCGTGGAACTTGTCCTCGCCAGCTCCGATCCGGACGAGCTGACCTTGCGGCAGGCGCGCCTTCTGGGTGAAGCCGACGTCCTGCTGATCGATGGCGCCGTGCCGCCTGCCATCCTCGCCCGTGCGCGCGCCGATGCCGCGCGCCGCCCGTGGGGCGAGGCTATGCAAGCCGACGAGACCACGGGCCTGACCCTGATCCTGCGCTACCGCCCCGGCAGTTAGCGGAAGGGCCATGTGCGGCCCCTTGCATCGCTTGTTCAGCGCCTCTGCGCGATAACAGGGCTGGCGCAATTAAAGCCGCCCTTCCCGCTAGGCGGCAGTGGCGAGCGGTTGCTCCAAAGCCGCGAAATAGCCCGCCATGCCCGCCACCGCATCGTCACTGAGCGCGATGAACACCCGGCGCTTGTCAATCGTATCGGAAGCCCGGCAGAACACGCCCGCTTCGACCATCTGGGAAAGCCAGCGCAGTGCCGTGGTGGCGGGGACATTGGCGGCAATACATAATGATGTGACCGAGACTTTCCGGCCCTCACCATGGGCCGCCGTCAGATCAAGCAGCATGTCCCATGCCGGATCAGCGAAAAGCTGCGCATCGAAGAAGCGCGCGCGGCGCTGCCGGTTGGCGATGATCTGGCGCACCAGCCGGGGATCGGGCAGCGCCTGGTTGGCGCGCGGTGCCTTGGCGGCGGGGCGATATTCCGGCCTGCCCTCCCCCAGATGGCCCATCGAGCCGCGCAAGGGCGAAGCAATGGGCGCGCCCCATTCGCCCTGCCCCCCGCCTTGCGGGCCGGACAAGCGATCAAGCGAGCGGGCAATCGCCTCGACCTGCTGCGAAAGCTGCAAAAGGTGGAGCCGTTCTTCCTCGCTCATTTCGCGCAGCCGCCCTGCCCCGGCCTCCCCACAGGCCCGCCCCACCGCGAGCACCCGCTCCGCCCGGCTGGGCGCGATCAGGATCTGGGGGTTCGACTGGTCCATCAGGCCGAAGACATCATCGAGCGCTTCGAGCGACGTCGACACCACCAGCCGCACCCCGCTGCGCGCGGCGCGTGCATCAAGCAAGGCAAGCCCTGCCATCGCGGCGCCATCCAGCGTCTGGCAATCAATCACCACGACATCGCCGAGCAGGTCCGCCGTTTCCTCGACCAGAGTTGCAAGCGCACCGCCATCCCGCGTGTGCAGCCCCGCGCCGGCACAGTCACGCGCGATCTCCCCGCGCATGGCGGCACGCGCGCCGAAAATCGTGATCAACGCAGATGCAGACGCGCCCGCGAGATCAGGGGCACAATCATAAGGGGCTTGGTGGCTGCTCATCGACTCACGCTCCTTGATCGCAAGGAACATGAATAGAACAAAATCCGATATCGTCAAGAAAATCCAACAGGATCAATGCCCTGTTGGAAATCCCGTCAATCCTCGAAGGGATCGCGCATCAGGATCGTGTCGTCCCGCTCGGGTGAGGTTGAAACCAGCGCGACCGGGCATTCGATCAATTCCTGCACGCGCTGGATATACTTGATCGCCTGTGCGGGCAGATCAGCATAGCTGCGCGCGCCCGCCGTCGAACCCTGCCAGCCTTCCATTTCCTCGTAGATCGGCTCGCATGCCGTCTGATCGGCCGCATGGCTCGGCAGGTAATCATAGACATTGCCGCGCAGACGATAACCGGTGCAGATCTTCACCACATCAAGCCCGTCGAGCACATCGATCTTGGTGAGCGCAATGCCGGTGACCCCGCTGATCGCGCAGGTCTGGCGCACCAGCACCGCATCGAACCAGCCGACGCGGCGCTTGCGCCCGGTGACGGTGCCGAATTCATGGCCGCGCTCGCCAAGGCGCTGGCCGACTTCGTCTTCCAGCTCGGTCGGGAACGGGCCCGAACCCACGCGAGTGGTGTAGGCCTTGACGATGCCGAGCACGAAGCCTGTCGCCGACGGCCCCAGCCCGCTGCCGGCTGCTGCCGCGCCGCTCACCGTGTTCGACGAGGTGACAAAGGGATAGGTGCCGTGATCGACATCAAGCAGCACCCCCTGTGCGCCTTCAAACAGAATGCGCGCGCCAGCCTTGCGCACTTTCTTGAGCCGCTTCCACACCGGCTGCGCAAACCGCAGCACAAAGGGAGCGATATCGCGCAATTCCGCGAGCAGCGCGGCGCGGTCCACCGGCGGCTGATCGAACCCGGCACGCAGCGCATCATGGTGGGCACACAGGCGATCCAGCTGGGCATCCAGCGAATCGAGATGCGCCAGATCACAGACGCGGATCGCGCGGCGGCCAACCTTGTCTTCGTACGCCGGGCCAATCCCGCGCCCGGTGGTGCCGATCTTGCCCTTGCCCGCTGCGGTTTCGCGCAAGGCATCAAGATCGCGGTGCAGCGGGAGGATGAGCGGGCAGTTATCGGCAACCGCAAGATTATCAGCCGTCACCGATACGCCCTGGCCTTCGATCTTGGCGACTTCATCGCGCAAGGCCCACGGGTCCAGCACCACGCCATTGCCGATCATGCTCGGCGTGCCCGACACGATCCCAGAAGGCAGCAGGCTGAGCTTGTAGGTCTTGCCGTCAATCACCAGCGTGTGGCCGGCATTGTGTCCGCCCTGAAAGCGCACCACCACATCGGCGCGGCTGGCGAGCCAATCGACAATCTTGCCCTTGCCCTCATCGCCCCACTGGGCGCCGATGACGGTGACATTGGCCATTCCACATTCCTCACTTTGCCTGGGGGCGTCTGCCTCAAAAAGGCCGCGCCGCGCGCCTAGGCGTTCGGATGCGCGGGCGCAAGCGCGTGTCGCTTGTCAATCTCCGGTTAAAGCGGGCACACGCAAATTGCGATGATGATCAGAAGCACCACAGGCTGGCTCCTTGCCGGTATCGGCGCCCTTGTTGTGGGAACAGCGCTGGCCGCGCGGCCAACGGCTGGCGAGCCCCGCGCCGGTTTTCAGCAACGCGGTGAGCGGATGGAATGGCGCGAACGCGGACTGGGCCGCTATGCCAGCGCCCGGGTGAGCGGCACGGTGGTCTATGGCAGCCATCCGCGCCAGCAGGTCGATCTCTACATGCCGGACAACCCGATGGGTGAAGCGACGCTGGTGTTCTACATCCACGGCGGCGGTTGGAGCCGTGGCAATCACCGGATGGTCGATGCCAAGCCTGCCCATTTCACCGCACAAGGCCATGTCTTTGCCTCGGCCGGATACCGGGTCTTGCCCGATGCTCCGGTTGAACAGCAGGCCGCCGATCTTGGCGCGGCCTTGCGCGCCGTGCGGGCGCAAGCGGAGGACTACGGCTTTGATCCGGCGCGTATCGTGCTGATGGGCCATAGCGCGGGCGCGCATCTTGCCGCGCTGGTCGCCACCGATCCGCAATTTGCCGGCGATGCCTTTGGCGCGATTCGCGGCGTCGTGCTGATCGATGGGGGCGGGTATGATATCGCGCTGGCGCTCACCATGCCCGAGATGGAAGCCCCGCTGATCTACCGCGATGTGTTCGGCACGGATCCGGCGCGGCACAAGGCGCTGTCGCCGCTCACTCATGTCGGCGGACGCGACGCGCCGCAGTGGCTCATGCTGCATGTCGCCGAGCGCGCGGCCACCACGCGGCAAGCGGGCTCCTTCGCCGCCGCGCTGACCAAAGCCGGGCGCAGCGCGACAATCGTGCCGCTCGCGGGAACCAATCACATGCGGATCAACCGCGAGATCGGAACCGATGCAGGCTCCGCCCAGACACAGGCGATTGATGCCTTTCTGGCGCGGGCTGTGAAACCCTGAGCCGTCAAATCGGCGCGGCCTCGGCACCCTTGAGCACCCAGCCGCAGCCGAGCGCTGCCGGATCCTCCCCCTCACCCAGCTGCGCCCGCGTCCGCCAGCCTGCACTGCGCAAGCGGGCGGCGGCGGCAGGATCATGGCCAAGCGGCAGATAGACCATGCGCGCGGCTTCCGGCGTGGCAGTGATGGCGGCAAGCCGATCGAGATAGAGCGTGAAGCCCGTCGCCGCCTCATCGCTACCGCTGATCCGGTAAGTGCCGCCGCGCCCGGCCGCACCGCGCAGGCCTTCGGCATAGATCGTGAAGCCGAACCAGCTCTGATATTCAAAGCCGTGGCGCTCGGTCGGATCAAGCGTCAGACGGACCGCATCACCCCAGCGGGCGGTGATCGCCGCCGCAATCGCCACCAGCCCATCAAGCCTGCTCTTGAGCGCGCCGCCTGCGTCAACCTCACGCAGGGGTTCGAGCGCCGCATCAAACGGCCCGGTGGCATAAAGCAGCGGCAGATAGGCCTCGCCGCCGGCCGCCTTCAGCCCGCCGGCATCCTTGGTATCCAGCTCGCGCCGGACATCGGCGATCCTGTCCTCCGCGAGCGGCAGGGCTTCGCGCGCCAGCGTATCGACGAGATCGGGGAGCGTGAAATCGACCGAGATACCCGTCAGCCCGGCCGCCTCCGCCGCTTCGATCGCCAGCATCACGATTTCGCTCGCCGCAGCGACGCTGTCAGCGCCGATCAACTCGGCACCCAGCTGGATCCGCTCGCGCGCGGGATCAAGCTGGCTCGCCCGGATCAGCGCCGTGTCGCCGCAATAGGAAAGCCGCAGCGGGCGTGCTGCCGTGGCAAGGCTGGTCGAGGCAATGCGCCCGATCTGCGGAGTGATATCAGACCGCAGCGCGAGCGTGCGCAGGCTTGCCGGATCGACAAAGCGGAACATGGCGCGGGTTTCGACGCCCTGCATCCGGCCTGCCAGCGAGGCTTCGAATTCGAGCAGCGGCGGACGCACCCGATCATAGCCATGGCTGCCCATCACCCCAAGGCATGCGTTCATCGCCGCTGCGATCCGCACGGTTGCAGCGGGCAAGCGGTCTTCGAGGCCTTCGGGCAGGAGATCGTCAGGTCGGGTCATGTTGGCTCATTCGTCATCCCGAGCTTACCCCGGGATCGCTATCGTCTCGCACGCGACTGACCGGATAGCGGCCCCGGGTCAAGCCCGGGGCGAAGGAGAAGAACAGTTCGGGCCGCAAAGCGGACCGCAAGCGCGGCTGCGCGCCGGCCGAAAGGCCGCCTCCCAAAGGGAAGCTGGCGCAGCCAGCCTCCCAAGAGAGAATTAGAACGCCAGCGCTTTGACCATCTGGACGCCAGCAAGCCCTTCGGCTTCAGTCAGCACGGCAGGCGGCAGACCTTCATCAAGGCTGAGCAGCAGCACTGCTTCCCCACCTGCCTCGCGGCGGCCGAGATTGAAGGTGCCGATATTGATACCCGACGCGCCCAGTAGGGTACCGATCCGGCCGATGAAGCCCGGCTTGTCGTCGTTCACGACGTAGAGCATGTGCCCATCAAGCTCGGCCTCGATCCCGATGCCGAAAATCTCGACGAGGCGCGGCGCATCCTTGCCGAACAGGGTGCCCGCAACCGAACGCGGGCCTTGCTCGGTCTCCACAGTGACGCGGATCAGCGTGTTGAACGCGCCCTCGCGCTCGTGACGGATTTCACTGACCTCAAGCCCGCGCTCCTTGGCAAGGAACGGCGCGTTGACCATGTTCACCGTGTCGGAATAGCGCCGCATCAGCCCGGCAAGCACGGCAGCGGTGATCGGCTTGCCGTTGAGCTCTGCCGCAGCGCCTTCGCGCTCGATGCTGATCTGCGTGAGATTGCCATGAGCAAGCTGGCCCACCAGCGAACCCAGCTTTTCGGCGAGCGCCATATAGGGCTTGAGCTTGGGGGCTTCCTCGGCGGACAGCGACGGCATGTTGAGCGCATTGGTTACCCCGCCATTGACGAGGTAATCGGCCATCTGCTCGGCCACTTGCAGCGCGACATTGACCTGCGCTTCGGTGGTGCTTGCGCCCAAGTGCGGGGTGCAGATGAAGTTGGGCGCGCCGAACAGCGGGTGATCCTTGGCGGGCGGTTCGGTCTCGAACACGTCGAGCGCGGCACCGGCAACCTGACCGCTTTCGAGGCAATCCTTCAGGGCGGCCTCATCAATCAGCCCGCCACGCGCGCAATTGATGATGCGGATACCCTTGCGCGCATTCTCGAGCCGCTCGCGGCTGAGGATGTTGCGGGTCTCGTCGGTCAGCGGGGTGTGCAGCGTGACGAAATCAGCGCGCGACAGCAGCGTGTCGAGATCGACTTTCTCGATGCCCAGTTCGATCGCGCGGTCTTCGGTCAGGAAGGGATCATAGGCGATCACCTTCATCCGCAGGCCGAGCGCACGGCTGGCGACGATCGAGCCGATATTGCCCGCGCCAATCAGGCCAAGCGTCTTGCCGGTGACTTCGACCCCCATGAAACCGCTCTTGGGCCATTGGCCTGCCTGCGTTTGCGCGTTCGCTTCGGGGATCTGGCGCGCGAGCGCGAACATCAGCGCAATCGCGTGTTCGGCGGTGGTGATCGAGTTGCCGAACGGGGTGTTCATCACCACCACGCCCTTGCCGCTGGCGTAGGGGATATCGACATTGTCGACCCCGATCCCGGCGCGGCCAATCACCTTGAGATTGGTGGCGGCATCGAGGATCGCCTTGGTCACCTTGGTCGAGGACCGGATGGCAAGGCCATCATAGTCGCCGATGCGGGCGATCAGCTGTTCAGGGGTTTCGCCGGTGATGACATCAACCTCGCAACCGCGCTCTTCAAAAATGCGCGCGGCATTGGGGTCCATCTTGTCGGAAATGAGAACTTTGGGCTTGGTCATGGGAAATACCTTCCACGGAATGGAAAATCCGTTCGCCCTGAGCCTGTCGAAGGGCCGCACTTCACTTTGAAGGCAGCGCAAGGTCAGAAGGAAAGCAGTGCTTCGACAAGCTCAGCACGAACGGCAAAGATTGGGATAAGCGAGGACGGCCTCAGCCGTTCTTGACCTTCTCGTAGGCCCATTCGATCCACGGCAGCAGGCGCTTGATATCTTCCTGCTCGACCGTCGAACCGCACCAGATCCGCAAGGACGGCGGGGCATCGCGATAGCCGTTGAAATCGAAACCGACATTGCGCTCTTCGAGCAGCTTGACGATTTTCTTGGGCACGCCGGCCTGATCTTCCGCCGAGAGGCTTTCGTACCAATCGCCCTGGAACATCATGCAGACCCCGGTATTGGTCTGCTGCGCGGGATCGGACGCCATGTTGCGCAGCCACGGGGTGGCCTCGATCCACTCTTTGACGATCCGGGCATTGGCAGTGGCCCGCTCGATCAGCGCCTTGCGCCCGCCAATGCTCTTCGCCCATTCGAGCGAGGCGATGTAATCCTCGGTCGCCAGCATCGAGGGCGTGTTGATCGTCTCGCCTTCAAAGATGCCGCGGTTGAGCTTCGCGCCCTTCTTCATGCGGAACAGCTTGGGCAGCGGCCACGGCGGATCATAGCTTTCGATGCGTTCGATCGCCTTGGGGCTGAGGATCAGCATGCCATGCTGCGCTTCGCTGCCCATCACCTTCTGCCACGAATAGGTGGTGGCATCGAGCTTGGCCCAGTCCATCTCCATCGCGAAGACCGCGCTGGTGGCATCGTTGATGGTGACGCCCTCACGGCCCGGCGCGAGCCAGTCGGTGTTGGGGATCATCGCGCCCGAAGTGGTGCCGTTCCAGGTGAAGACGACATCATTGCGCTGCGGAATGGTGGTGAGATCGGGGATTTCGCCGTAATCAGCGGTCAGCACTTGCAGATTGGGCAGCTTGAGCTGCTTGACCGCATCCTGAATCCAGACATTGCCGAAGCTTTCCCATGCCGCGACGGACACAGGCCGATTGGGATCAAGCATCGTCCACATTGCGGCTTCGATCGCGCCGGTGTCGGACGCGGGCATGATGCCGATCAGATAATCATCGGGAATGCCGAGCAGTTCGCGCGACAGGTCGATCGCATATTTCAGCCGCGCCTTGCCCAGCGCCGAGCGGTGCGAGCGGCCAAGCGATTCGGTTTTCAGCTTATCCAGCGACCAGCCAGGGAATTTCGCCGTGGGGCCCGAGGAAAAAAACGGACGCTCAGGCTTGAGGCTGGGCTCGTGCAAGAGCCCGCGAACATACTCAGTCATGTATTCTCTCCTTGCAGAGAGCACGCGCGGCGTTGGGACCGCGTGGCCCACTGGCCGCACTAGAGATGCGCGACATGAAGTCAAATGGATTCGGGGCTGGCGCGACATTTTGTTGCACGTTTCGCCCTGCCCCGCGCAGCGTGTTTGGCCCCCTCGCCAAATCCCGCCAAAGGCATTAATCGGCGGGAACCATGCAGCCTTCCGACCTTCGCATTGCCCTGTTCAGCGGCAACTACAACTACACCCGCGACGGGGCCAATCAGGCGCTCAACCGGCTGGTGGGCTCGATGCTGGATCTCGGCGCAGCGGTGCGCGTCTATTCGCCGACCGTGCCTGAACCGGCCTTCGAGCCGACCGGTGACCTCGTTAGCCTGCCAAGTTTCGCGATCCCGATGAAGGGGCGCGGCGAATATCGGGTTGCGACGGGACTCGGCGCAGCAGTGAAACGCGATCTGGAGCGCTTTGCCCCCAATATCCTCCACCTCTCCTCGCCCGATCCCGCGGCCCATGCCGCGCTCAGATGGGCGCAAGATCGCGACATACCGGTGCTTGCCTCGGTGCACACGCGCTTCGAAACCTATCCGCGTTACTATGGCCTCGGTTTTATCGAGCCCTTTATCGAACGCATGCTCAAGCGGTTCTACAACCGCTGCGACATGCTGGTGGCGCCCTCGCAAAGCACTATCGACGAATTGCTGGCGATGCAGATGCATGATCGCATCGGCACCTGGTCGCGCGGGGTGGATCGCACCACCTTCTCGCCCGAGCGGCGCGACTGGGAATGGCGCCGCAGCATGGGGCTGGCGGATGATGATGCGGCGATTGTCTTCCTCGGCCGGCTGGTGATGGAAAAGGGGCTCGATGTCTTTGCCGAAACCATTGTCCAGCTGCGCAAGCGGCAAGTGCCGCACAAGGTGCTGGTGATCGGCGATGGCCCGGCGCGCGAATGGTTTGCCAGCAACCTGCCCGGCGGGATCTTTGCCGGCTTCAAGACCGGCGAAGCGCTCGGCGCGGCACTGGCGAGCGGGGATATCTTTTTCAATCCTTCGGTGACCGAGGCTTTCGGCAATGTCACGCTCGAAGCGATGGCCTGCGCCCTGCCGGTTGTGGCGGCGGGGGCGACGGGCTCGGCAAGTCTGGTGCACGATGGCGTGACGGGGCGGCTGGTGCCGCTGCAAGGCCAGTCGGCCGATGTGGTCGCCTGCGCCGAAGCACTCGCCAGCTATTGCCGCGATCCGGCGCTGCGCAGGGCGCATGGCGCCGCAGGCGAAACCCGCGCACGCGACTATAGCTGGGCTGCCATCAACCGCGCGGTCGCCGATTACTACATCACTCTCATCGCGGAACGCCGCGCCCTGCAAACCCGCGAAGCCATCGCGGCGGGATAGGCCATGCCCGACCTGTTTGCCGCCGATGAACCCGCGCGCCCGCCCCAGACGCAGGTGGCCGAGGATGCACCGCTGGCTGATAGGCTGCGCCCCGCGAGTCTCGCCGAGGTGGTCGGGCAGGAGCATCTCACCGGGCCTGACGGGGCGATCGGGCGGATGGTGGCGGCGGGCAAGCTGGCCAGCATGATCCTGTGGGGGCCGCCCGGCACGGGCAAGACCAGCATCGCGCGCCTGCTCGCTGATGCGGTCGGCATGCGCTTTGCCGCGATCAGCGCAGTGTTTTCGGGCGTGGCTGACCTCAAAGCCGCCTTTGCCGAAGCCGAAAAGCTGGCTGGCGCAGGGATCCGGACATTGCTGTTCGTGGACGAGATCCACCGCTTCAACCGCGCCCAGCAGGATGGTTTTCTCCCTTTCGTCGAACGCGGCGTGGTCACGCTGGTGGGTGCCACCACCGAGAACCCGAGCTTCGCGCTCAACGCTGCCTTGCTCAGCCGCGCACAGGTGCTGGTGCTCAACCGGCTCGACGACGCGGCCCTTGCCGCGCTGCTGACCCGCGCCGAAGCGCTTGAAGGCCCGCTCCCGCTTACCCCGCAAGCGCGGACGGCGCTGATCGCGGGCGCGGATGGCGACGGGCGGTTCCTGCTCGGGCAGGCCGAAACGCTCTACGCGGCAAAGCTCGCCGCGCCGCTTGATCCGGCCGCGCTCGGTGCGTTCCTGCAACGCCGTGTCGCGGTCTACGACAAGGACCGCGACGGACATTACAACCTGATTTCGGCGCTCCACAAAAGCTTGCGCGGCAGCGATCCGCAAGCGGCCCTTTACTACCTTGCGCGCATGCTGGTGGCGGGGGAGGAGCCGCTGTTCGTGCTGCGGCGGCTGGTGCGCTTTGCCAGCGAGGATATCGGCCTTGCCGACCCGCAAGCGCTCACCCAGTGTCTCGCTGCCAAGGACGCCTATCAGTTCCTCGGCAGCCCCGAAGGCGAACTCGCGATCGTGCAGGCCTGTCTCTATTGCGCGACGGCGCCCAAATCCAATGCGGCCTATGCCGCCCAGAAAGCCGCCTGGCAGGCCGCGAAGGAGACCGGCAGCCTCGCCCCGCCCGTGCACATCCTGAATGCCCCCACCAAGCTGATGAAGGAGATCGGCTATGGCGCGGGCTATGCCTATGATCACGCCGCGCCCGATGGCTTTTCCGGCGCGGATTACTGGCCCGAAGGCATGACGCCGCAGACCTTCTACGAGCCCGTCGCGCGCGGTTTCGAGCGCGAGGTGCAAAAGCGCCTCGATTATTGGGCCAAGCTGCGTGCGGAGCGCGAGGGTTGAGCCGCTTCACCCATTTTCTTGCGGTTGACTGGTCGGGCGCGGCGGGCGAGCGGCACAAGGGCATCGCCTTGGCGCTGGCCGAGATTGGCGGCGGACCGCCCGAATTGCTCACCCCGCCGCGCGGCGGATGGTCGCGGCCCGAGGCGCTCAGCGTGCTGGCCGACCTTGGCAGCGAAGCTGCGCTGATCGGGGTCGATCTGGGGATCAGCCTGCCCTTTGCCGATCACGACGCCTTTCTCCCCGGCTGGGCGCACAGCCCGGCAGATGCGCGCAGGCTGTGGGCGTTGATTGATGAGATCTGCGCCGATGACCCGCATCTTGGTGCAGGGAGTTTTGTCGACCACCCCGAGATCGCCGCCTATTTCCGCCGTCACGGCGGGCGCGAGGGCGCACGCTTCGGCGGCGGACGCGGGCGCCTGCGCGTCACCGAACAGGCGCAGGCGCGCATGGGGCTGTCCCCTTATTCGAATTTCAATCTGGTGGGCGCAGCCCAAGTCGGCAAATCGAGCCTTACCGGCATGCGGGTACTCAACCGGCTGGCAGACCGGCTGGCGGTGTGGCCGATCGATCCCCTGCCCGCACAAGGCGCGGTGTTGTGCGAAATCTACACCTCGCTCGCCGCGATCGAGGCCGGCCGCAGGGCCGGGCGCGCCAAGATGCGGCACATGGATGATCTCAACGCAGCGCTCGCGGTGCTCGGTGCTCCCCCAGCTGAGGGGAGCGGCGCGATTGACGATCACTCCGCCGATGCCCTGCTGACCGCGGCATGGCTGCGCCGCGTTCATGGCGATGCCGCGCGCTGGCAGCCACAGGGCCTTACGCCCGAAATCGCGCGCACCGAGGGCTGGACCTTCGGGGCGCTGTGATGCGGCTATATCGCTTCGCTACTTGAGGGCGTTTTTCTCGCCCTATCGCTTCGCTACTTGAGGGCGGGAAAGCTTTCGCCTAAGTGGCGCTCTGGCCTATCGCGATGCCGGCTTAGCTCAGATGGTAGAGCACCTGATTTGTAATCAGGGGGCCGCGGGTTCGATCCCTGCAGCCGGCACCACCTCCCCCACCGAACTAATCCGATTTCACCCGAAAGCCCTATAGAAACCGCTGTTTCCGCTGGCCTTGCTCGTTCGGATCAATCCGCATCGCACCATTGACAGCCGATGCATATGGGGGCCAGATAAGGGGGCCACTTTCGAGGTGGCGCAAAAAAGGCCCCCAATATGCCGCTTACGGATCTGGAATGCCGCACCGCCAAGCCCCGCGCTAAGCCCTACAAGATGGGGGATTCGCTGGGGCTGTTCCTCCTGGTGCAGCCAACTGGGGGCAAGCTGTGGCGGCTGAAGTATCGCATCGCAGGACGCGAGAAAAAGCTCGGGCTTGGCACCTATCCCGAGGTCAGCCTCGCCGATGCAAGGAAGGCCCGCGACCATGCCCGCCAACTGATCGCGGATGGCAAAGATCCGTCGCTGGAAAAGCAGCGCCGCAAAGCCCGCGCGCTGGTGAGTTACGAAAACACCTTCGAGGCGGTCGCCCTTGAATACATCGACAAGCGCAGCCGCGACGGGGACAGGCCATGGTCGCCGAGCACGAAGTCCAAGAATCAGTGGATGCTGTCGGAACTGAAGCCGAGTCTCGGCCGCATTCCAGTGAGCGAAATCTTGCCGCCCGACATTCTCGCTGCTGTCCGCAAGATCGAAGCGCGCGGCAAACTTGAGAGCGCTAGGCGAGGCCTGCAATTCATCGGTAGCGTTCTGCGCTATGCTGTCGCCACGGCTCGCCTAACCTCAGACCCCAGCCGCGACCTGAAGGGCGCGTTGGTGGCGCCCAAGGTGAAGCACTATGCCGCCATCCTCGACCCGATCGAGTTGGGCGGGCTGTTGCGGGCGATCGAAGGCTATCGCGGCAACGCATCGACGCTCCATGCTCTGCGGCTCGCTCCCCACGTGTTTCAGCGCCCCGGCGAGCTGAGGCGTGCCGAATGGGCCGAAATCGATCTTGAGGCGGCCGTGTGGACCATCCCAGCCGACAAAATGAAGATGCGCCGCGCGCATGCCGTGCCGCTTTCGAAGCAGGCTGTGGCCATCCTCAGCGAGGCCCGCGCCATCGCCGACCCTGAGGACCGTTATGTCTTCCCCAGCGTGCGCACCCCTGCCCGCCCTATCAGCGAAAACACCCTCAACGCGGCCCTGCGGCGGCTCGGCTATTCCAAGGACACCGTGACCGCACACGGCTTCCGCTCGACCGCTGCGACCCTCTTGAACGAGTCAGGGCGGTGGAGCGCCGACGCAATTGAGCGCGCCCTCGCTCATGGCGACAAAGATCAAGTGCGCGCAGCTTACCATCGAGGCCAGCATTGGACTGAGCGGGTCGCAATGGCGCAGTGGTGGTCTGACCACCTCGACGCCCTGCGCGATGGCGGCAAGGTGCTGCCCTTCACTGGCAAGGGCGCTGCATAATTGATTTCTTCTCGCTCTGAGTGCGAGGCCGATGATTACCTGTTTCCCCCGAGTGCGAGACTGGGCCGGGTCCCCACCGCCGTCACGCGCAAAAGGAGTCGAAAGGAGCGTAACCCCTACCGCGAGTCAGGGTCAGGGGGAGACTGATTCTTGCGTTTTTGCCCCCTCGGGGTGATCATCTTGGCGGGGCTAGGCCGGCCAGCCGAACACGGGAATCCCACCCGTTGCCCCGCCATTTCCTTGGGAGCCGCGAAGGGAAGCGGATCTGTGAATAAAGCGGAAAAACAGCGTTGCCCTGAAGAGCTGCTCAGCGCGCTTGACGGGATTCGAGAGACACTCGCTGCCATCCCGGATGAGTTCCCGGGTAACGAGAAGTCTTTCGACCAACTCAATGCCTATCTTTCTGCCCATGGCCGCCTGCTCGAAGTCTTGGAAGTCGCTGGCGCCTCGGCAGATGCCAAAAGGCTGCGGAGTGACTTGTGCGAACGCATGTCCGGATCGATGGCTCGGCCGGCGCGCAAGATCCCAAGGGGCGAGAGGCGTGCGCTGGTCGCCTCAGTTCTGTATCAAAACAACTATCGATTGCCGCTCTTTGACGGGAAGGGCGATCGCATGTTGGCAGCAATGTTGGCTGCGGATCTTTTCATCGATACCAACGACGAAGTCGCCCACGATGACGATGCAAAGACTTGGATTGCCACGTTCATTTGGAACTATGGCAAGCTTGTTAGCAGCACTGACCTCACTGATGAGGACGCTCGCGAAAGGGCTCACAATAAGGTCCGAAAGTCGATCGCACGCTTCAAGAAGCACATCGATGATGAGCCTCTCTATCGTTTCAACCCTGACAGCCTCCAGTTCGAGAAAGTCTCCTTTGTAGAGGCAGCGCACGGATTAGCGCGAGGGCCTGGTCGGCCCAAGTCGAGCGGCTCATAAGTCCCATTTTCATGTCCCATTTTTTCGGGACGTGACTTCAATCATTTTCGCTTCGGTTCAATCGGAAACGGAGCGTTTCAATGAGTATCGACAGACGCCGCCTTTCCCGGCGTGCTTACCGGGCCAGCGAGCTTCCCGAGGTCCTTCCTTGGGGTAAGACCAAGATCGCCGAAATGATCAAGGCCGGAAAAATCAGGTCGCGCATGATCGGCGGGAGCCGCATCATCACCGATGAAGAGGTCGAGCGCCTTCTTGCGGGTGGCGAATGATGAGCGCCGCCGCTACGCCCTGCGAGCAGCAAAGCCGGTCCCGCATCGTCGTCAGCCGCGATGTTTGGCGCCGCTTTCTTGTGAGCGTCGAGCCCGCAACTATCACGCACCAGCCGCGCAGTTTCCGCGATCATGGCGCTCCACGGGTGTTTGCCGAGGGACTCAAAGGCGTCGAGGGTTGGCCGATTTGTGACCGGGTGGAAACGCTGTGAGCGCCCCCAGCCGCATCAACAGCCCAGTGCTGATCGAGCCCGCCTTGCCTGAGCCCAACGTGCTGGTGACCACGCGCACCGCTGCACCTAATCGTGAGCGGGGCAGGTTCTTTCCCAGTGTCGCCGAGGGCCGGGCCTTCGCCGCTGAGCTTGCCGAGCAGCGCGGCCTGTTGCTCGTCGACCTGATCGCGACCGCCGAAGGCGGGGCGGAATGACATGGCGGACAAATGGCGGCGCAAGAAGGAGCCGCACCATGTCCGGCTCTATCACAGCGTCATAGACAGTGAGGCTTTCCGTCACCTCAGCGGGAATGCGCTGAAGGTGCTGATGTCCCTTGTCCGCCTCGACAACGGAACCCGGAATGGGGCCATCGCCTATTCTGCTCGGCGCGCGGCCGACGATACCGGCCTGTCCGTTCGCACCGCATGGACGGCGCTCCAAGAGCTTCAGGAAAAGGGCTTCATCCGCTGCACACAGAAAGGCTCATTCAACCGGAAGGTGCAACATGCGAGCCTCTGGCGATACACTTGGGCGGCCTGGCCTGAGGGCAAGATGGGGCCGACCCGTGACTTCGAAAAATGGCGGCCCGATGGAAAAACGCGGATGCAGTTTCTTCCGAGCGCGGATGCAGTTTCTTCCGACCGATTGGAAACAAACCCCTTCTCGGAGGCAAATTTTGCATCCAAGGAAACAGGAAAGTCGCAGAATTGCGATGTTTCCACCTCGGCAAGAATTGCAACACATAATATTAACCACAGGGGAGCGAAGGCGGGACATGCAAACGGGGCATGGAAACAGCCTGCCTTTCCTGATCGCCCGGAATTGCCCGATTTGCGGCTGGCCTTTATCGCTCACCTGGATCGCAGCGAACCCGGCGAGCAATCGCGGCTCGCAATGCGCATCGAGTGTCCCGGTGGCACCCTCAGCAAGTTCAAATCAGGCGGTGGCCTGCCGGTCGCCTACGTCGAGTCCCTTCGGCGAGCGGTCAAAGCATGATCGCCCCGCCCCGAAACCTCGGCCGTCATCGCGCGGCCCGGCCCCATCCCCATCCGCGGTCGGTTCTGAGCAGTTACGGCTTCCGAACCAGACCACGTCATTCCCGAGCATCAACGGCAATGTCTGATTCTGCCGGAAGCCGTCATGCAGCTTTCAGGATCGCGGATTGGCCACGCTCATGGCTGGAACTGGGTGGAAAGGCGAATGGCTGATTTCGCCAAGGCAACTCAAGCAGCCAAATAATCAATCTGGCTCCTGCACTAAGCGCAGGAGAGTCCCGTCTGGGTCGACTAGCGCGCCGACTTTGCCGCCCCATTCCTCGGTGGTTGGGCGATGCAGGCGCGGCCAGCCTGCCGTCTTTTCTGGCACACCAGAGCGAAGGACCTCGTCGAAAAATGACTGCACATCATCCAAGCGCAAGCAGCAGCTGAACCAGCTTTTTGCCGGATCAAGTTCTGGATGAGGGAAAAACTCAAGGGTTAGTCCAGCTCGCTTGAGAATCATCCAATTGCCGTCGCGCCAGCTCTCTGTGAACCCGAAGCGAGCATAGAATTCAGCAGTTGCAGTGAAGTCTCGCGACGGAAGATTCGGCGTGGCGTGGTCCAAAGCGCTACACTCCTCTTATGGCGAGGCGATGTTGCCATTGTCGGTCTGCGACGGCAATCTTCAGCTACACAATTAAGCTGAAATGTCGCAAACGGGGTCGCTTACTGAACGGCAGCAATTTTCCGAAAGCGGGGCAAAGCCGCCATTTGCGGCCCGAGATTAGCAGTGACGGCTCCCGACCCAGAGGCGGTCGCTCCCGGCCGCAGCACTCAATGTCTTGGTTCGCCAGAAGCCGCCATGCCGGTTTCGGGATGGCGCATCGACCCTGCTCATGACCGGGTTTGGGTGGATAGGCGAATGGCCGCTTTGATTG
Source organism: Erythrobacter epiphyticus (assembly GCF_034653295.1). Classification (NCBI taxonomy): domain Bacteria; kingdom Pseudomonadati; phylum Pseudomonadota; class Alphaproteobacteria; order Sphingomonadales; family Erythrobacteraceae; genus Erythrobacter; species Erythrobacter epiphyticus. Next base: position 29,414 of record NZ_JAYEEU010000002.1, read on the forward strand.
ATCCGACGCGGGCATGCCTCGAAAATGATCAGCCTTTCCGAAGGCGTTCAGGTGTCCACCAAAGCGCGCCTGAGAAAAGCGATGACCCGCGGCCAGCTGTCGGCCCGCGCAGCGGCATTGCCTTCCACGCTGCCGCCATATTCTCCGAGCCGCGGGTAGAAACGGTGGTCACGCGCGATCGGCGGGCCGAACACGAAATGGCCGGCATCCTTGTAGGAAAGCACAGTGACAGGCGGGCCGGAGCGGGCCTTGCTGCGCGCGGCGACCTCACGCGACATCGGGCAGGCGGGCCACATGGTTTCCGCCTCGCCGCACACCAGCAGCACTTCGGCCCGGCCGCGTTCGATTGGGATCGCGGCGCGCTCCGCTTCGGCCTGACGGGCCGGGTCCATGATCGTGCGATAGACGCTGATGATGCCATCGGCCTGATCCCAGTCCCCGAATGGCATGGTCGGCACGTCCTTGCCGTTTGCGGTCCAGGAAGCGCGTTCACTCTGCCCGCCGCTGGCCCAGTTGACCCCGTTCCAGGCAACGCTGGTCGGCATTCCGGCGACCACAGCGGTCAGATCGGGGCGGCGCGCGGCGACCAGCAGCGCAGCCTCTGCGCCCTTGGATGCGCCCATCACCGCAATCCGCGCTGGATCGATACCGGGCTGCGTCTTCAGCCAATCGAGCCCCTTGTCGAACAGTTCGAGCCGGATCCCCTCAAGCGCATCGGTCTGGCCCGGCGCGCCGAAATAGGCGAGGTGGAAAACGGCAAACCCCTCCTTTTGCAGCGCCAGCGCCATCTGGTGCGCGCCGCCGCCCAGCCCGCCTTCCGATCCGCCGAGCAGCAGCACCGCCGGGTGCGGGCCAAGGCCGGCATCCGGGCCTTGCGCGGGGAAGTAGTTGCCGAAAAGCTCCCCCTGCGCGATCCGCTTGCCGGTCGCACCCGGGGCAAGCACATCGATCTCTGGCAGGCCGTAGCGATCCGGCGCCAGCCCTTTGAACAGCGCCGCCCCGCCCAGCAAGGCCGCAATTCCCACTGTCACCATTACTGCGTTCTTCCATCTCATCGGCAACCTCCCTTGTTGCCTGAGGAAGTGCCGCATATGCGGCGGCGGCGGCAGTGCAAGGTGTCAGCGCGGCGGGGTGACAAGCGTCATGGCGCCGGTCACAGCCACCCTTTTTCACGCGCGATGCGCCCCGCTTCGATCCGGCTCGCGGCGAACAGCTTGGCCGAGGCTTCGGAGAGATAATTGCGCACCGTGCCGGGAGAGAGATCGAGCTGGCGCGCGATTTCCTTGTTTGAGCGGCCTTCATCGGCGAGCCGCAGCACATCGCGTTCGCGTTCCGTGAGCGGATTGGCAGGCGCGTCCCAGGCGAGTTCGGCCAGTTCCGGTGCAATCGCGCGGCCCCCTGCGGCCACCTTGCGGATCGCAGCGGCAAGGGCATCGGCAGGCGTATCCTTGAGCAGGTAGCCGCGCACGCCCGCATCCATCGCGCGCCGCAGGTATCCCGCACGGCCGAAGGTGGTAACGATCAGCACCCGCGCCGCCAACCCCTCGCGGGCAATCGCCTCTGCCACATCAAGGCCGGTCATCTGCGGCATCTCAATGTCGGATAGGAGGATATCGGGCTTATGCTCTCGCACCGCATCGAGCGCGGCGGCACCGTCACCGGCGCGAGCGATGATCTCGATATCGCCTTCAAGGCCAAGCAACGTCGCCAGCGCGCCCAGCACCAATGCCTGATCTTCGGCGATCACGATGCGGATCATGCGAGCGCCCCTTGCGGCACACGCGCGGTCAGCCGTGTGCCACGTGTATCCCCCTCGATGGCCAGTTCGCCCCCTGCTGCCGTGAGGCGCGAGGTGAGGCCAGCGAGCCCCCCGCCGGGACGCACCGCCTGCCCATCGCCATCATCGGTGACCTTGAGTTCGAGGCCTCCCGACTGCTGGATCAGCGCGATGCGGCAGGTGCGCGCGCCCGAATGGCGGATCACATTGGTCACCGCCTCGCGCAGCGCCATCGCGAGCACCGCGCTGGTGCCCGGGTCGATGGCTTCGGCATCGCCTTCGACCTCGCAGGCGATGCCGGCGGCGGCGAGCGCGGTCTTGGAACCGGCAATCTCGCGCGCGAGGCTCGCGCCGGTCATGCCGCTGACGGCGGCGCGCACTTCGGCCAGCCCTTCGCGCGCGGCGGCGGCAACGTCGCGCATTTCAGCGGTCGCCTTATCAGGGGCGGTGTCGGCTAGGCGCGCGGCAAGATCGGCCTTGATCGCGATCAGGGTCAGCGTGCGGCCGAGCAAATCGTGCAGATCGCGCCCGATCCGCTCGCGCTCGGCGGCGGCTGCGAACTGGCGGACTTCGCCCTGCGCGGCAGCGAGTTCGCGATTCTTGTCCTGCAACGCCGCGCGCGAGATGTTGCCGATGCCGACCATCACCATCAGGAACACCCCCAGCACCCAGTAAATGGCGGGCTGCCCGGTCGCCAGTGCCAGCCCGGCGCTGGCCACTGCAAAGACGCCCACCCCAAGGCTTGCGCGCCAGGCCGGGCGCAGTTCGGCGATCATCGCGGCGGCATAGACCGCAATCACCGTCCAGTTGCTGTTCGTGAACGCCAGCGCGAAGGACAAGAGCAGCGCGGCAACCGCCAGAGCGATCAGGCGCCACCCTGCCGCTTTCAATGACAGGAAATACACCCCGAGAAACACCGCCAGTCCGATCCCAGCCCAGACCATCTGCGCAGGGCTCGGCAGCTTGATGAACCACGGGATGAAGAACAGCGGCAGATAGGCAAGCCAGATGGCCGGATGATCGATGGCTTCCCATCGCGTCATCCTGCCTGCGGCCTGCGCGCTGTGCTGGCCTTGCGTCATGTTACCGCGCCTGCGCCCGCTCGCCCGTCCGAGCGAACACGGCGGCGGCAATCGTGATCAGCGTCAGCGGCCCGGCGTGGAGCCACAGGTTCGCCGCCTCGCGCTGGCCCGCCGCCATCAGCGCCATTTCACCCAGATGATAGGATGGCAGCGCCCAGGCGATGGTCTGCATGGCCTCAGGCAAGACAGCAATCGGCATCCACAGCCCCCCCAGCACGGCCATTGCCAGAAACACGATGTTGGCAATGGCAATCGCGCCTTTCTGGCCAAGCCTGTAACCGATGCCAAGTCCGATCAGCGCAAAGGGAATGATCGCCAGCGTGTGCACCCCTGCGAGCATCACCCATTGCGCTGGCGTCAGCGCAACGCCGCCCGCAATCCCCAGCGTGTAGAGCAGCACAAAGGCGACCATGCTGAACGCCGTGGTGGCGGCAAGTTTGGCGGCGATCTGCGCGCCTGCGGGCATGGGCGAGAGGCGCTTCAGCTCCAGCTGCCCGCTCTCGCGCTCGGCAGCAATGTTCGCGCCGAAGCCAAACAGCGCCGGGCCCATCACCGCAAACACGCCGAAGGTCGCCAGCGCGCGGGTTGCACCTTCCGCGCTGCCCTGCCCCATCGCAAGCGCGAACAGGGCGTAGAAGGCGGGCGGCAGGGCGATGGTGGGAATGATGAACTGCGGCATCCGCGCCGACTTGACGATCTCGGCCCAGCTTTCACGGGCATACACGGCGGGTGCAGGGGCGATCAGGGCGGTGGTCATCATGCGGCCTCCTTCAGGGCGGTGGTGCGGTTGGACTGAACAAGATTGGCAAGGGCATCTTCAAGGCTCGCCCCGGTGACTTCAAAGTGCTGGAGCGCCGGGTCGATTGCGAAAGCGGCCTCAAGGCTGGCGCGGGGCGCGGTGGTCAGCACCGACAGGTCCGCGCCCACAGTCTCCACCTTGGCCACGCCGGGCAGAGCACGGAAGCGGTCGGCAGGCAGGCGCGTGCGCAGCCGGATTACAGTCGCCGCGACCTGCGCCTTGATCGCTGCCGGAGCGTCATCGGCAATGATGCGGCCACCCGCAATCACCACGATCCGGTCAGCCAGCGCCTCGGCCTCGTCCATGTGGTGCGTCGCGAGCAGCACGGCGGTGCCCGCATCGGCCTTGGCCCTGACCACATCCCACATCGCGCGGCGGGATTCGGGGTCGAAGCCGGTAGTCGGTTCGTCCAGCACCAGGAGATCGGGCGACCCGGCAATCGCCATTGCGAACTGCACCTTACGCGCCTCGCCGCCCGACAGCTGGTCACAGCGACGGCTTGCCAGCGCGGTGAGCCCCGCCTGTTCGAGCACCGCGGCGGTCGGCAGACGGCGGGCGAAATAGCCCGCGTGCAGATCGACCGCCTCGGCCACGGTCAGCGTTTCGGGCAAGCCGCCCGCCTGCAGCATGATCCCCATGCGCGCCCGGGCCAACTGGTCGGACGGGTCGCGGCCGAACAGGTTGACCGTGCCTGCGTCGGCCCGCAAGCGACCGGTCAGCAGCCCCGCAACAGTGGACTTGCCCGCGCCATTGGGACCAAGCAGCGCGGTGACCGTTCCGGCCTCAAGCGCGAAGTCGAAACCTTCAAGCACGCGGTGCGCGCCGTAAGCCTTGGTCGCGCCTTCAAGTGCGGCGATGGTCGAAGAATGGTTGGACAGCATGATCGTTCTCCTGACTGTGGAGCCCGATCTAGCCCGCTGTCGCATGGCACAGCAGTGCCCGGCGTCAGCGCAGCGACATGACACATGTCACCCCCGGCGCAGATATGGCAAGCGCGGCGGAAGTGCGCATGACCGCTACGGGGTCGCTTTCAGAATTTCTGCTTCTGGCGAGAACATGGTTGAAGCTGCCTGACAGGTTTCGGGGCAGTGCGGCGTGGCCGCGGCCGACTAATCGTGGGTGGTTTGCTGAAGTGACCCGTCAACGGCTGATCTGTTTTTCTCTGCGTCGGCCTAACCAGTTCAGGAGCAATCCGGGCACGAATGCTGCCAGGGGCCAAGAGCCAATATCCTCGTATCCAAGGAACCACTTGGCCAAGGATAACGCGATGCCAACGATCACAAAGATCGCGCCGAGTGCATAGAAGAGATTCAAAGTGCTTGCCTCCGCTTTCGGTTCAGGCGTTTGAAATACTATCTTCCGTCAACGACTTCTACGGGGTCAGTTCCAGAATTTCCGCTGCTGGCGAATAACTCGTTGAACCTGCCAGGCAGGCTCCGGGATCGCGCATCGACCCCGCTCATGACCTGCGCTGGGTGGGTTGTTGAATGGCGACCACTTGCCGAAAAACCTTGAAAGACGTCTGAGAACACTGGCAAAATCGATCCATGGATGGCGCAAAGCGGTTAAAGCAGCCGCAAGCGTCTGAGCGTTTGTTTCGAGAGGCTTCGAACCCATGTTGCGATGTTTTGGCCTGCAAGCTTCAATTGTGGTGACGTTGGCCGCTTGCGGTGGCGTGGCATCGGTACATGAAGGAAATTCCTCACGACCGGATATCGTCGCGCAATGCAAGGAATGGATGGAGAGCCAGTCTGCCTTGGATGAAACCGAGAGTCGGGATGGTTTTTTGGCCAAGGGGTCTGGCGCCTGCATCAGCGGAGACATAGATGAAGAGTTGCAGGAACAGGTCTTTGCTTGGTTAAGGACAGTCCCCTCTCACACCGAACCAGTCGTCGTCATTCGGTCAGGCGGTGGAAACGCCTTTCCCGCGATTGATATTGCATCAGCGCTTCAGGAAAGAGAGGCCGAGGTTTATGTTTACGACGTATGTGCGTCAGCTTGTGCGAATTACATTTATGCGGGCGTTCGTCAGCGTCATTCACTTGGGAAAACAATTCTCCTTTTCCATGGAGGATTGACAAAAGATACTCCTCAAGAATTTGCAGAGGTATTTGATAGTCTTCTTAGTAGCCCTGAGGGGAAGTATATCGAGAATCCCGATTTGGAGAGGAAGGAATGGGTAGAGCGGGCGGAGTTATACATTCAAAAGCAGGATAAACTGCTCATTGCAGCAGGCGTCGATCCTGTAGTGATCCATGGTTTCGGCGAAATGGAGCTGAGTGATCTCGCTTCAGAGGATTGCGATCCCGAGCGTGAGCCAGACCTAGAATACGCAGTATTCTTCTCCGAAGACTTGGCCAATGCCTTGGGGATCTCGCCAGTGACCGGCAGTCTCGAATATCGACCAAGTGTCATAAACGAGAGGCTGAACAGGGACACGCAGGGCAACAAGGCATGCTTGGCTCCAGAAAAATATTTTCGTTTGGCCGGATCATGAGCCCGCTCACTTGAAGCATTGGCGCAGAACAGTCTCCGCCCGGTTTCGGAAAAATGCCAAGGGCTCCAAATGTCCTCAATGGGTCGGTTCCTGAACGGCAGGATTTTTTCAGAAGCCCGGCAAAGCCGCCATCTAAGAAGGTGGCAGCTGCCGACCCAGAACCGGTCGCCCACGTCTGCAAAATTGAACGTCTTGTTCTATGATTAGCCGCCATGCCGCTTTCAGGATCGCACGAGGCGTTCAGCCTGTCAGTCATCCTGTTGGCCGGCACCGCGTCCAGCTTGATCTTCGTCGCTGCTCTTGTGGCATCGGACACAATTGGTGATGTTGCGGATGCCCTCTTCGGCATGTTCACGGATGAGCTGTTGCTCCTGATGCTCGTGGCAGCCGTAGCATGTGTAGGATGCGAACTGGCCACCAGTGTGGCAGGTGGCGCAGGCAACCTTGTGGGGGCCGTCCAGCCTGAAATATCGGTCATGGACGAAAGTGGCTGGCGTCCATGCCTTGGTCGAATGACACTGGGTGCAGCCGGTGGTGACGGACTGGTGCAGCTTGTCCTTGGGCTTGGAATGGCAACTGGCGCATTGGCCCGCGATGCCGGGTTTGAGCAGGGCATGATCAAAACGCGCTGGCCTGCCGCGTGTCATTGGCACTTTGGCATGGTCGGTATGGCAGGCCGTGCAATTCGCTTCACGTAACTCAGCATGGAACACCGGCGTCCCGAAGGGCCTGCGAACGGGCTGCCCGGTCGTCGTCGTCAGCCCGATCTGCGACGGTTTGTGGCAGGCGATGCACCGATCGGATGACACACCCTGCAAGGGCGCATGACAGGCAAAGCAATTCTGCTCCAGCTTGGCATGCGCCGGCATCAACGCGCCCGGCGCGATCATTTGGTGCGGATAGAGGAAAAGCGTGGCGATCACTGCCAGCAAAAGGGTCAGCACCCCGCCCAGGAGCAGGCGCTGCTTCATTTCCAGCCCCAGAACAGGAATATCGAAATGATGTGGGCCAGCGCGAGCACGCCAAAGGCCAGCGTGATGGGCACATGGACCACGCGCCATTGCTTTATGGCGTTGAAGGTCAACGTGTCGAAGTGGACCCGCTCGGCAATTTCGTCATCTGCCATCCCCGCTTCGGTCAGCGCCTTGCGTTTCGCCGCATTACGCTTTTGCACCCGGCCCAGCAGATATTTGCCCGTCAATCCGCTGGCGACATTGATGCACATGGCGCCCAGCGCAAGCCAGCCGAGCCAGGCGTTGAAATGGATGCCGGCATGAACCAGCACCAGCAATGATCCCAGCCACGTAAGCCGTTCATGTTCGATCAGCAGCTTGCCCGGCTTGCCAGACGCGATAATCTTGCGCTTGCGCAGCGAATAGCGCGCGGAGGCGAGGATCAGCAGGGTTCCCGGTATGCCCAAATAGCGCCCGATCCAGACCGCATCAGCAAGGTGCAGCACAACATCCATCAGCAGCGCCAGACCGACCAGCGCCAGCAGCGCGCCATAGAACGGCAGGACCTGCCGCCCCCAGAGGCTGGGCAGCGTAGCCATCAGGCCCGGCGGAAGCCCGGAAGCATGCGTTTCAGCGTATCATCCTTGAAGAAATAGTGGTGCACCAGCGCCGCTGCGGCGTGCAGACCGATCAGGTAATAACCGATGGTGCCGATGGTTTCATGCACCTCCTGAACCTGGTCCGCCAAAGCCTTGTCCTCCGCCAGCAGAGGGAATAGCTCCAGTCCGTAGAACGGAATAATCTTCCCCTCTGCGCTCAGAATGGTCCAGCCCAGCAGCGGCATGACCAGCATGAACGCATAAAGCCCCCAATGCACACCCTTCGACAGGTGCATCTGCCAGGCTGACGGCTGCGGCGTAATCGGCGGCTTTGCTGTCAGAAACCGCGCGGCAATCCGGATAATGACAAGGAAAAGGATGGTCAGCCCGAGCATGAAGTGCCAGGTCTTCAGCCCTTCACGCAGGTCGCTGCCGCGCTCGAAGTTTTCGCGCAGCAGAATGCATGCGTAAGCGCCCGTAATGAGCAACAGCATCGCCCAATGCAGGACAATCGAGATAGGCGCGTAACGCTGCCGGGTAATGTTTTCAGTCATAATCACCTCCTTGAAGGAAAACCCATCAGACGCTGACCCCGAACAACCAGCCTACCGCCGCTGTGATAGCCATCGCAAAGATGCCCCAGCCCATTACGCGCAGCACCGCCGGCACCAGTGGCGCAGCACCGGCCTTGGCACCCAGCGCGCCCAGGATCGCGAGCGAGACAACCGACGTGATAACCACTGCAAGGATCACGGCCGAGGGCGGGGCCAGATATGCGGCCAGAACGGGAACCGCTGCTGCCACGCTGAACGTCGCCCCTGATGCCAGCGCGGCTTGTAGCGGCCGGGCGGCAAGGTGATCGGACAGGCCCAATTCATCGCGAACATGAGCCGCGAGCGGATCGAGTGAAGACAGTTCTCTCGCCACGATCGCAGCCGTCTCGGCGCTGAGGCCGCGTGACTTGTAGATCGCTGCGAGTTCTTCCAGCTCTTGCTCAGGGGTGTCGGCCAATGCCTGCTGTTCGCGGCTGATATCGGCCTGCTCGGAATCGCGCTGGGATGACACCGAGATATACTCGCCCGCCGCCATCGACATCGCGCCCGCCACCAGGCCAGCGACGCCAGCCACAAGGATGGCAGCCTGATCGGGCGTGGCCGCCGCCACACCCAGGATCAGCGAGGAGACCGAGACGATCCCGTCATTCGCCCCAAGCACTGCCGCTCTGAGCCAGCCCGTGCGGTGGACATAGTGCGGATCATCGGGATGCGGGCTTGCTGATGCCATTGCCTTGGTGCTCCTTTGCCTAAACGCCCGGACGGGTTTGCCTCAAGGCCGCGGCCTCACCGGCGATCGCGGTTCATCACCGCGACCCATGCAGCGACGAAATCACTGGTGAATTTGTCCCTGCCATCATCTGAGGCATAGACTTCGGCAACGGCGCGCAATTCGGAGTTTGACCCAAACGCCAGATCAACCGGCGTCGCCGTCCATTGCAGCGCATTGGTTGCCCGGTTACGCCCTTCGTACAGGCCATCGGTTTCGGCCGACTTCGACCACACGGTCGACATGTCGAGCAGGTTGACGAAGAAGTCGTTCGTCAGGACGCCCGGCCGCGCTGTGAAGACGCCGTTGGCAGAACCGCCGGTATTGGCATTCAGGGCCCGCATTCCGCCCACCAGAACGGTCATTTGCGGAACGGTAAGGTCCAGCAGGTCGGCCCGTTCCACCAGCATTTCGGCGGGCGAAAGGCGGCTGTCGGCGGCGTAGTAATTGCGGAACCCATCCGCCTTCGGCTCCAGCGACGCGAAAGAGGCTGCATCGGTCTGCGATTGGGCTGCATCGACGCGCCCCGGGGTGAATGGCACCACCACACTCGATCCGGCTTGCTTGGCCGCCTGTTCGATCGCAGCGCCGCCGCCCAGCACGATGAGATCAGCCAGTGAGACCTGTCTGCCGCCCTTGTGCGAGCGGTTGAAATCCGACTGGATGCCCTCCAGCGTCTTCAAAACACGGCGTAATTCCGAAGGATTGTTCGCCAGCCAGTTGACCTGCGGTTCGAGCCTGAGCCGCGCGCCATTGGCGCCGCCGCGCCCGTCCGTCTCGCGGTAACTGGCCGCAGATGCCCAAGCGGTCCGCACGAGCTGCGGGACAGTCAGGCCGGATGACATGATTGTGCCCTTCAGCACGCTGATATCGCGCTGGTCGATGCTTGCGTAATCCACTTTTGGCAGAGGATCCTGCCACAGGAATTCCTGCTTGGGCACATCTTTGCCAAGATAGCGCGAACTTGGCCCCATGTCGCGATGGGTCAGCTTGAACCACGCCCGCGCAAAGGCATCGGCGAACAGCTGCGGATCCTTCTGGAAGCGCAAGGCGATCTCCCGGTAAACCGGGTCTTCCTTCAGCGAGATATCGGTCGTGAACATGATCGGCGCGTGGGTCACGCCTGCAACATGCGCGTCCGGAACCAGACTGCCCGCGTTGGGATCGCTGGGTATCCATTGGATCGCGCCAGCCGGGCTTTTGGTCTTTACCCAGTCAAAGCGGAACAGATTGTCGAGATATTGGCTGGTGAAGGCGATGGGATTAGATGTCCACGCGCCTTCCAGCCCGCTGCTGACGGTATCCTCGGCACTGCCCTTGCCGCAGGTGTTTGTCCAGCCGAGGCCCTGCTGCTCGATCGGCGCGGCCGTCGGTTCGCGGCCAACACAGTCCTTCGGTGGATGTGCGCCGTGCGCCTTGCCGAAGGTATGGCCGCCGGCGATCAAAGCGACGGTCTCCTCGTCATCCATCGCCATGCGCGCGAAGGTATCCCGTGTATCTTTGGCCGCTGCCAGGGGATCAGGATTGCCATTCGGCCCCTCGGGATTGACGTAGATCAGGCCCATCTGCACCGCCGCCAGCGGATGCTCCAATGTCTTGTCGCCGCCCTTGCGCAGGTCGGCGAGCATTTGGTTTTGCGATCCCCAATAGACTGTGTCCGGCTCCCAATCGTCGGTCCGCCCACCGGCAAAGCCGATTGTCTTGAACCCCATTTGCTCCAAAGCGACCGTGCCGCTGAGCTCGATCAGATCGGCCCACGAAAGCTTGCGCCCATATTTCTGCTTGATCGGCCACACGAGGCGGCGCGCCTTGTCGAGGCTGACATTGTCGGGCCAACTGTTGAGCGGTTCGAACCGCTGCTGCCCGCCGCCTGCCCCGCCGCGACCATCGGCGACACGATAAGTGCCGGCGCTATGCCACGCCATGCGAATGAAGAACGGGCCGTAATTGCCATAGTCAGCAGGCCACCACGGCTGCGACGTCGTGAGAACCTTGGCGATATCCGCCTTCACCGCATCCAGATCTAGCGTGTTGAATTCTTTGGCGTAATCAAAATCTTCACCCAGCGGGTTCGATTGCGGCGCTTCCTGACGCAGGGGCGACAGGTCGAGCCGGTCTGGCCACCAATCCTTGTTGGTCATGGGCTTTGCAGGCGCTTCTGTCTGCGCTTGGACCGGCGCGGACATTGCCAGCGGGGCCAAGGCGACCGACAGGATTGCGGCGAGTTTGATCGTATGTTTTTGCATGAGCCCGATTTCCTCTGAGTGAATTGGAAGCATCAATCATTTGACCGCTGATGACCGGCGGGTGCGAGCGCGCGCGCGCGGGCGAAGCCTGCTCCGCGCAAGCCAACCAACCGGTCTTTCCGCTGCGCGAATAGGGATTGGCGTGCGCAAGGTGCAGGGCCGGAATCTACTGAGAATGACGCCCTGCCACCAATTCTGCGGCACGATGCTCGGGGCAGAATGCCCAAATGGCGCCGGAATGATGCCAAGGATTTCATGCCGTTCAATCCCCGAGCCACAGGTCATGGGCATCGATCCGCAGCTTGGCGATGGCGCGCATCGCTTCGGCGCGGGCTTCACCTTCGATCCTGAATGCGGCGTGGACCATCTGCTCGCCCAACAGCAGATCGGCGAGGTCGATTTCGCCCAGTTGATGCCCGCGCCGCAGCTTCTCGAGCGCGGCCATCTGGGCTTCCACGCTTTCGCGCCCGCGCTGCCAGGTGATGATCCGGAAACGGGCTTCGGTCACGTCCGCCTCGGCGGTTTCGGACACGTCAAAGCGCGCGAGTTGTTCCTGCGCCCTTGCGGCAGAAGCGCCGGCGCTGGCTTCGCTGGCAAGAGCTCGGCGATACCCCCCGCCCAGCGGCATGCTGATCACCACGCCGGCACCGCGTTCAAGCCCGCCAAACTCGGAAAACACTCTGAGGCCCACAGTAGGGTCGGCGATGCGATCAGCTTGTGCGCGGCTGGCCATTGCGGTCGTTCGAGCACTTTCGGCCTCGGCCGCAGCGATCATGTGACTATTGAGCACCACCAGATCGCCGAGCTGCGACAGGCGCGCATCTACCATGTCAGGCCGTGGGACTTCGGGCGCGTCGACTGGCAAGGCCAAGGCCGGAAACTGCGCTTCGAGCCGCGTGCGTGCAAGCGTCGCAAGGCCCGATGACTGCGCCAGCGATCGCCGCGCATCCGCCAGCGCAGCCTCTGCGCGATCAACATCAAGCTGCGAGGCATCGCGCAAGCTGCGTCGCCGTATCACCGCAGCCACCGCCGCTTCGTAATTGCTCACCGCGGCCTGATCGATGTTCGCCTGCGCCGAAGCCGACAGCCAATCGAACCAATAGGCGGCAAGCAGCAGCGCGGCTTCGTGCTTGGCATCCTCGGCCACGTTTGCTGCAACGTCGGTTCCGTAGAGCCCGATATCACGGTCGATCCGAGCCTTGCCAGGCAGGCGGACCGGGCGGCTGAGCTGCGCGTCATATTCATTGAACTGGTTGCCACCATTGACATCCCGGCGGGTGTAGCTGCCTTGCACGGTGAACTCGGCAGAGCCTTTGCGTAAGGCATCAGCCCGCGCCTTTGCGGCTTCGAGCCGGGCATGGGCAGCCATGACACTGGGGTGTTCGTCCAGCGCGCGCTGAACCGATTCCACCGGGGGAAGGCCCGGTTCTGCCGCAAGCGGAGCGGCGAGCAGGCAAGAAAGCGGGGCGATCAGGAGAGCAGTGCGGATCATGCCGAAGCCTCCGGCAGTTCGTCCGCACGGTCCTGCGGCCCTTCGCCGAAGCGTTCGTAAAGGATCGGCAGCAGCACCAGCGTCAGCAGAGTTGCCGTCACCAGCCCGCCGATCACAACGATGGCCAGCGGCTTCTGGATTTCCGACCCGGGCCCGGTTGCAAACAGCAGCGGCACCAGCCCGAAGGCCGCAATGCTGGCGGTCATCAGTACCGGCCGCAGCCGGCGTTCGGCCCCGCGCCGCACGGCATGCGCGAGGGACATTCCGGTTTCGCGTAGCTGGCGGAAATAAGTCACCATCACCAGACCGTTGAGCACCGCAATGCCGAGCAGCGCGATGAAGCCGACCGAAGCAGGAACCGAGAGATACTCGCCCGACAGCGCCAGCGCGATCATCCCGCCCACGGCGGCAAATGGAATGTTGGTGAGGATCAGCAGCGAAGCGCGCACCGACCCGAGGCTGAGATAAAGCACCGCAAAGATCAGGGCGATTGCCACCGGCAGCACGATCAGCAGCCGGGCCGAAGCGCGCTGCTGGTTTTCGAACTGTCCGCCCCATTCGAGCCGGTAGCCCTGTGGCAGCGGGACATTGGCGGCGATATCAGCCTTGGCATCATCGACATAGCTGACGATGTCTCGCCCGGTGACAAAGGCCTGCACCATCGCAAATCGCGAGCCGTTCTCGTGCTCCAGTTTCACCGGCCCTTCAGACCGCACGACCGAAGCGACGTCGCTGGCGCGCACCAATTGTCCGGTGGGGGAGCGATAGACGAGATCGGCAAATTGCTGGACATCAAGGTTACCCCCGCCACCTTCGCCGCGCAGCACAATCGGCACCCGGCGCACGCCGTCCGCCACCATTCCGGCACGCACGCCTTCCACCTGCGCCCGCATCATATCCTGCAATTCCGAAACCGGCATCCCGACCCTGCCTGCGGCCACCCGGTCGATATCGACCAGCAGGTAATCGACCCGGTCATTGGCGACCGTCATCGCCTCGCTGGTGCCGTCAATCCCCTCAAGCCGGGTCTGGATTGCCCCTGCGAGCCGCGAGAGTTCGGCAGCATCGGGGCCGAACAGCTTGATCGCCAGATCGCCGCGCGCGCCGGTCAGCATTTCTGCGGTGCGCATTTCGATGGGCTGGGTGAAGGTCGGCTCGATTCCGGGGAATTGCCCCATGACCTTGCGCAGCTCATCGACCAGCCACTCCTTGTCGGATACGCGCCATTCTTCGCGTGGGCGCAGCTGGAGGAAGCTGTCGGTCTCGTTCGGGCTCATCGGATCGAGACCCAGCTCGTCCGATCCGACGCGGGCGATCACCGCCTCGACCTCGGGCACCTGCTTCATGATTGCTCGCTGGACCTTGAGGTCACCTTCAACCGAGTGGTCGAGCGCAATGGACGGCAGCTTGGTAAGCTGCACAATCACCGACCCTTCATCCATCACCGGCAGGAAGGTCTTGCCCGTCATCGTGTAGGCAGCGCCAGCCAGCACCAAACCGATCCCCGCGACCGTGAACACGCGGGCCTTACGGGCGAAGGCACCTTCCAGCAGCGCATGATAGCGGGGGCTGATCTGGCGCATCAGCCAGGGTTCGTGATGGTGCCCATCCGTGTCGACCTTCACCTTGAGCAGGTAGAAGGCCAGCACCGGCACCAGCGTCAGCGACAGCACCAGCGCTGAGGCGAGCGACAGCACGATGGTCAGAGCAACGGGGCCAAACAGCTTGCCCTCCAGCCCTTCCAGCGTGAGCAGCGGCAGGAAGACGATGGCGATGATTGCAAGGCCGGAGGTGACGGGCTTGGCGACTTCGGCAGCGGCCAAGAAGACATTGTGGAGCTTGCTTGAGGATGCGTGCTTGGGATCGGACAGCCGCTCGACGACATTCTCGACGACCACGACCGCGCCATCGACCAGAATGCCGACGGCAATCGCAAGCCCGCCAAGGCTCATCAGATTGGCGGTGAGGCCAATCGCGCGCATGAAGATGAAGGTCAGCAGCACCGCCATCGGCAAGGCGAGCGCGACGATCACCGAAGCGCGCACATCGCCGAGGAATAGCAGCAGCAGGATGACCACCAGCACGGTTGCTTCAAGCAGCGCGGATTCCACCGTGCCGACCGCGCGGGTGATGAGATCGGAGCGGTCGTAGAATACCTTCACGCTCATACCGGGCGGAAGGCTGGGGCGGATCTCGTCGAGCCGCGTTTTGACGCCTTCGACCACCTTGGCCGCATCCGCACCGCGCAAGCCGATCACCAACCCCTCGACCGCTTCGCCGGTGCCGTTCTTGCTGACCGCGCCGTAACGCGTCAGGCTGCCGGTGCGCACCTGCGCCACATCGCCCACCCGCACCACCGCACCGCCCGATGTGCGAACGACCACCGCCGCCAAATCATCAAGGCTGCGGATCGCGCCGGTCGCCCGAACGATCAGGGCTTCCTCGCCGCTGCGCAGACGGCCTGCGCCATCATTGCGGTTGCTCGCTTCGATAGCGGCGGCAAGATCGGCGGTGCTGAGCCCGGCGGCCGCCAGTGCCGCGCTGTCGGGCGCGACCTCGAAAGTTTCGGCATAGCCGCCCAGCGAATTGACATCGGCAACCCCCGGCACCGTGCGCAGGGCCGGGCGAATCGTCCAGGCGAGCACCCTGCGCTTTTCGGCCAGCGTCTGCGGTCCTTCGAGGGTGAACATGAACATCTCGGACAAGGGCGTGGAGATCGGCGCGAGGCCGCCTTCGACGCCCGGCGGCAGATCGGCCATCACGACATTCAACCGCTCGCCCACCTGCTGACGCGCCCAGTAAATGTCGGTGCTGTCGGTGAAGTCGATGGTGATGTCGGCAATCGCGTATTTGGCGACCGATCGCAGCGTGGCCTGATCGGGGATGCCGAGCATCTCCATTTCGATGGGGGTGACGACCCGGCTCTCGACCTCCTCCGGCGTCATACCAGGGGCCTTGAGGATGATCTTGACCTGCGTGGTGCTAATATCCGGGAAGGCGTCGATTGGCAGATTAAGGAATGACCATGCCCCCAGTCCCGCCAGCAGGACTGCAAGGCCGATGACGGCAAGGCGCAGATTGAGCGCGCGTTCGACGAGTGTGTTGAGCATGGCGGGGCCTACTCCGCGTTCATCGCTTTGAGTTCGGCGACGCTGCTGCCGGCGACCACCTCTCCTGCGGCAAGGCCAGCGGAGATCACCGCCAGCCCTCCGCCGCGCGAAGCGACCGTTACTGCGCGCGGCTCCCAGTTCTTGCCCTTCCGGACGAACACATGATCCTTGTCACCGATGCGGGTGACAGCGCGGTCAGGCACGGCGATGCCGCGCCCGTTCCCGAGGATGGTGACGGTGACATTGCGTCCAGCGATTACGCCGGGTGCCCCGCCGATGCTAGCGCGGGCCATGACAGAACGTGTGGCGGGATCGAGCGAGGGTGCGACCGCGATGATCTTGCCGCCGACTGGCGCTACCCCTTCGCCGCCCAGCGCGATCTCGACCGCCATGCCGGGCCGGACAGTTTGCGCGAGCCGTTCTGGCAGTTGCAGTTCGATCTGGTAGGCACCCGCCGCCTCGACCACGAAGGGCGCGGTGACAGTGTCGACTCCGCCGCCAGTCTCGACGGCGACCTGAGCCACACGCCCCGCAATCGGCGAACGCAAGGTCATGGTTCCGTCAGCACCAACGCCGCCAAGTGACGCCATTTTCGAAAACTGCGTCACACTGGCGCGGGCCTGATCCCATTCGGCCTTAGCCTCGTCGGCGCGTGCCTGGGCGATGACGCCTTCGTCGGCGAGCTGCCCAAGCCGTTTGGCCCGGGCCTCGGCGAGTGCGGCGGCGGAACGGGCACGCGCCAGATCACCGCCGATCTGAACCGGCTCAGCCGCGCGCATAAGCCCGAGTGCCTCGCCACGCGCCACCTGTTGGCCTTCGATCACATAGACCCGCACCACTGCGCCAGAAAATGGCGCGGTGACCGCGACCCGGGCCTCGGGGGGGAGGCTGATGGTTCCGGGCACGCTGCCGAGGGGGACGTTATCGACCTCCCTTGCAGCCACGGACTCGATCGCCAACCCTGCGGCTGTATCGGCTTGACTGGCCGGATTGCCGGCCTGCTCGGAAGGGGGGGAGGAGCAGGCGGGCATGGCGGCAAGTACGGCCAATGGGGCAAGGCGGACGATGAGGTGCGGTGTCATGAGCGCCCCTTTGCCCCGCGAAGCTGACAGGAACTTGCCAGTCTGGCAGCTTCTTGTCAGTTTGACGCGTCATTACCGGCGGCGGAAAGGGACCGGCACGCCATGCGCCTCCTCGTTGTTGAAGATGATCCCGAACTCGGCCGCCGTCTGAGCGAGCGCCTGCGCGCCGCCGATTTCGCGGTCGAGCTCGCTACCAGCCGCTCGGAGGCCGAGGATTGGCCAGACGTTGCCCGGATGGCAGCGGTGATCCTCGATCTGGGCCTGCCCGATGGCAGCGGGCTCGATCTGCTGCGGCACTGGCGCGACCAGCGGCTCGAAACCCCGATCCTGATCCTCACCGCGCGCGGCAGCTGGCAGGACAAGGTCGAGGGGCTGAATGCGGGCGCCGACGATTTCGTGGTCAAGCCGGTGCGCTTCGAGGAGCTGCTCGCGCGTCTCAACGCCCTATTCCGGCGCCAGCAGGGTACCCGCGCCACCACGATCACCGCAGCTGACCTGACGCTCGATCCGCTCGCGCGCACTGCCACCCTTGCTGGCTCGCCGTTGTTGCTGAGCAAACAGGAGTTCCGCCTGCTGCACCTGTTCCTGCGCCGCGCCGGACAAGTCCTGTCGCAGGCCGATATTCTCGATGATCTCTATGCGCTTGACGACGAGCGCGAACCAAACACGGTCGAGGTGCTCATCGGCCGTCTGCGTCGCAAGATCGGGCGCGAGCGTATCACCACGCTACGTGGGCTAGGCTACAGGTTCGCCAAATGATGCGTCTGCCCGTCCCCGGCAGCCTACGGCTGCGCTTTTTGCTGGCGGTGAGCCTGTGGGTGATGCTTGGTATTGCGGCGATCTGGTTTTCGGCCATCGGCATCTTCACCAAGCATGTGGAGCAGTCCTATCATGAGGAGCTTGAGGTGCATGTGCGCGAGCTTGGGGGGCTCACTGAGATCGCCTCGGACGGCGCAATAATCCTCACCCGCTCACTATCCGATCCCCGCTATGCCGAGCCGCTCTCGGGGTTCTACTGGCAAGTCACCGCTGCCGGACGCGAACCGCTGCGTTCGCAGTCCATGATCCGCGGCCGCCTTGACGAAAGCATCGCCCATTCACCCGAGATTCTCCACCGGCTCGATAGCGGGCCGACCGGGCCGGCCATAACCTATGGCTACACTCGCAAAGGGCCGGCGGGCGAGGACATCCACTTCGTCATCGCTACCGATCAAAGCGAGCTCGACCGTCTGATCGGCAGCTTCACCCGCGACCTGACCGCGTGGCTGGCCGCCCTTGCCGCGCTGCTCCTGGCGACCGGATTTGCGATCATCTCGTTCGGACTGAAGCCGCTCGACCGGTTATCGCTCGCCTTTGCCCGACTGCGTCATGGCGAGGCCGAAGAGCTGGAAGGCCAATACCCCACTGAGATTGCCCCTCTGGCGGCTGACCTTAACGCCTATATCCACCAGAACGAGGCGATGGTTGCGCGCGCGCGGGTGCAGGCTGGCAACCTTGCCCATTCGCTACGCACGCCGCTGGCGATCATTACCGATGAGGCCGAACGTCTGGCGGAGCGTAATGATAGCCGCACAGCGGGTGCAGTGCTGCTCGATCAGGCAAGCGCGATGGAGCAGCAGATCGAATACCAGCTCGCCCGTGCCCGGTCGTTCGCTGGCAGCAAGCCATCGGGCCGAGGCGTCGTGCTGCCCGCCGTTGTCCTACCGATATTGCGGGCGATGGAGCGGCTTCATCCGGACAAGACATTCACGCTCAAGCCGGGGGCTGGTGAGGCGATCTCGCTGCCGCTCGATCCGGTCGATTATGCTGAGGTGCTCTCGATCCTGCTCGACAATGCAGGGAAATGGGCAAGGCGGGAGGTCACGCTAACTTTTGCCCGCTTACCCAATGGTGCGAGCAAGGTGACGATTGAAGACGATGGGCAGGGCATTCCAGAGGGGCTGATCGACCGGGCGTTTGAGGTAGGCGCTCGGTTCGATCCTGCTGTCGCAGGGTCAGGGCTAGGTCTCGCAATTGCGCGGGATCTTTGCGATGCGATGGGCGTCGAACTCCTCCTCGAAAATGGATCCGATGGATTGGTGGCCACCTTGCGCAGCACCGCAGGGAACAACGAATAGTTTTAATGGCTGATCCACGGAGGGGTCGGTGTTGTGACCGGCATGGAATCCGAGCCTTTATGTCGGATTTCAGGAAGCGGACTTTGAATAGCCGCCATTTACGGCCAAACCATCGAAATGTCGGCTTCTGGGAAAACCAGTCATCTGGAATGACCCATGGGAAAGGCGGCTAAGTCCCAGACCAGGCCATCAAAACCGATCGGCACTTTTGTCAGCTTTCAGCTGCACGTCCGTCTACTCAAACCGAAGGTGATCGCCAAGGTGCTGCGATAGGCAACACACTAAGGCGGAGCCCTCCAAAACGGGAACGCAATAAACCAGTCAACGTAAGTAATTAATATGAGAGATTCGCACCAGCGGCAAAAAAAGCGGTCGAACAGCGAAGGGGGTTTGGCAACTATAAAGTAAGGAACCATTTTTTATTGCGTGGCAGCGCGGAATCATTGCGCAGGGGATGCCGCGCCCAGATCGCCGGCAGGGTGCTATCGAGGCCGGTGCGATGAGGGGCTTATCTCGCTCAGGTCAGGGCTGCCTGCGCCTCTCCCGCCTTCACGCCATGTAACCTATCGCGCCCACCGTCATACTGGTTACGCCCCTTAGCGAGCTTTGAGCCTTTGATCTCCTTGTTCACAGGAATGTTGAAGCGCTTTTTAAGATCGCGTCGCCACTCCATCGCCTTTTGGTGGTAGTGGTGCCAAACCACTGGTGCACGGTCGACGGTAGCCCCCAAAGTTGGTATGGCGACACAAGAGATTACATAGGTCTGCTTGTCGTCGGACTCATCCGCATAGAAGCTATGCAGCCCGCAATCTGGGAGTTTAGGAAATGACACCTGCGCAAGAGGCAGAGTCAGAAGGCAAGAGTCAACTGGACAAGTTCACGGACGCCGCGCGCAAACTTGAGTGCGACGATGATGAACAGCGCTTCAAGGATCGGCTAGGGAAACTGGTGAAACGCGAAGGCGAGTAGACCCCCCTTGGAACCACCGTCCTCCACAGTCGCTCACCCGCTGGCGTTTTGCCGGGTTTGTGGTGTTGTCTTTGAGGCGTCAGCCATAGCATTCGCCTCAAATATCACGGTGATAGGCTGCGGCACCAGTTGCGCTTATGGCCATAGGGCTGAGATACTCGACGGCACGTACACTTTGGTTGATGACGTTCTCAGCGTCCTCGGCGGTTCAAACTTCACTGCTTTGCAGGTGTCAAAGTTAAACAGCTTAAAGTCGGAAGTGCGCAAAATGGCGATGAGCCAACCTTACGGGTTGGTCCCAGAGGAGTTCACGGAAGCCTTAAAAGAGATTTCTCCGGGTTTAGGAGGCGCATGGTCTCTGGCCAGCAAGGGAAAGTATGGGTGGGCGTTCTTTCTATTCTTTCTATCGATGGCGTTATCCCGGTGCGGCGATGGCCCCTTGATTGAAATCAATAATCACACCCAAAACAATTATTACATCGATGGATCACAAAATCCGCATCATCCCAGCCAGCAAGAACACAGCGGAAACTCCGATTCCCCCGGCGATGGCACCCAAACTGAAAATGGAAAAGACGGCGGCGCTCCTGACATCAAGTTTACTCATGCCTCTTCCTTTCGAAAAAAATTACTAAGCTCATCGGCTATTTATCGGGCCTAACCCTCACCAATCCGGTTAAATCACCATCCCCACCGGCAACCCATTGACAGGCAGCGATTTTTGCGCAGCTACCTTGCAGGTTTGTAAAGTACATAATCGCCCAAATTAGCAGGCTAATACAGTATCGAGTGCTCTGCCAAAAGGAGTCGAAAAGAGCGTAATTCCGTTTCGCGGTGCTCTGAGGGGGAGAGCCCATTCGGCTGATTTCCTACTTCCCAAGACGGCGCCTACATGCAATCCGGATCGGCCTTCAGGAACTTGCAGGCGAAATTCCGGATGCTGATCGGGCGCATGCCGGCAGAGTTTCAAGGGACAAGCAGATGGGGGCCAGAGAGGGGGCCATTTCAACCGATCTCGCTTTCATAACGTTATAAATCAGTCCCATAGGGCGTTAGTGCGGCTCCTGCAGGCGCACCATTCCTGCGCCTGAGAGAGCGCAAAGCGCGCCCCGCAATCTCCCCACACACCGGCAGCCTTGGCAGGGCGCGCTCGCAGTCCAGCCTGCGCGTGTCTGGAATCTCCCTACAAATCCGTATTTTGGCCCTTGCCACAAGGTGAGAGTCAAACTAATTCTAGAGTCGCTATAGGTTTTTCAGCACAGAGAAGGGGGTCTGTTGCGATGTTCCGGCTGTTTCTGGTGGTGTGGCTGATCGTGATTGCTGGCTACACCGCGATCACGGTTTCGAACCACGGGTTCAATCTGTTCCCGGTCTTTTTCGGGAATATGGCAGAAATGGGCTGGCCCGGGCAGTTCAATCTCGATTTCATGAGCTTTCTCGCCCTGTCGGGCCTGTGGGTGGCATGGCGGCACCGGTTCCGTCCTGCGGGAATTGCGCTTGGGCTGCTGACCTTTGTTGGCGGCATGATGGTTTTGGCGACCTATCTGCTGGTCGAAAGCTATCGGGCCCGCGGCCAAGTTGCAGCGCTGCTGCTCGGGCCGGAGCGCGGCTGATGCTCGATCCGATTGACGTCGCCCGGCCTGAACTTTTCGCCGAAGATCGCTGGCAGGAACCCTTCCGGATCTTGCGCGAACAGGCCCCGGTGCAATTCGTGCCTGATTCCAAGTTCGGCCCCTATTGGTCAGTCACGGCCTACAAGCCGATTGTCCACATCGAGGCCCTGCCCAAGCTGTTCTCCTCCAGCTTCGAGAAAGGCGGCATTACGCTTGGCGCCCGACCTGACATGCTGCGCGAAGGCGAACGCCGCGTGCCCCAGTTCATCGCGATGGACCCGCCGCGCCACACCGCGCAGCGGCGCACGGTCGCGCCGGCCTTTGGCCCCTCGGAAGTCGCCGCCATGCGCGACGAGGCGCGCGAACGCACGCAGGCTTTGCTCGAAAGCCTGCCGCTTGGTGAGCCGTTCGACTGGGTCGAGCGGGTTGCCATCGAATTGACCACCGGCATGCTGGCGAAGATCTTCGCCTTCCCGTGGGATCAACGCCACCGTCTCACCGCCTGGTCGGATGTTGGCGGCAATATTGATCGCGTGGTCGAGCCGGGCGGCTGGGATTGGTACAATGCCAATATGGACGAGATGGGAGCGGCCTTCGCCCAGCTCTGGCAAGAGCGCGCGGCCCAGCCCGGACGCGATCTGGTGTCGATCATGCTGCAATCGGATGCGATGCGCGAAATGGACCCGATGGAATTCATCGGCAACATGATCCTGCTGATAGTCGGCGGCAATGACACCACCCGCAATTCGATGACTGCCTATGCCTGGGGCCTGTCGCTGTTTCCCGACGAGCGCGCCAAGCTTGAAGCCGATCCCGGCCTCATCGCCAATGCGGTGCAGGAACTGATCCGCTGGCAGACGCCGCTCGCCTATATGCGCCGCACGGTCACCGAAGATACCGAGCTGTTCGGCCAGACCTTGCGCAAGGATGATATGGTGGCGCTATGGTATCTTTCGGCCAATCGCGATGAAAGCGTGTTTGCCGATGGCGAGCGTATCATTGTGGATCGGCACAATGCGCGGCGGCACCTGTCGTTCGGCTATGGCATTCATCGCTGTGTGGGTGCGCGCGTGGCCGAGCTACAACTGGTCACGCTGCTTGAGGAAATGGCGCGGCTGCGGCTGCGGCTGAACCCGGTCGCCCCGCCCGAGCGGGTGCCGGCTAGCTTTGTCCATGGCTACACCAAGCTGATGGTCGAATTGTCGGCCTATTGAGGATCAGGCCTCAAGCGGGGTGCAGGCGAAGGGAAAGGCCTGCTCCACCACCCGCGCTGCCTGTAGCAGCAAAGCCTCCTCGCCGAGCCTCGCCACAAGCTGGACGGCGATGGGCAGGCGCGCAGCACTGAGCCCGGTGGGGAGCGCGATCGCGGGCTGGCCGGTGGTGTTGAACAGCGCTGTAAACGGCGCGGGGCGGAACATCCGCGCGGTCCATGCCAGCGCATCGTCCACCGGCTGGGCAGGACTATACAGGCCCAGCGGCGGGGCTGTGGTCGCGGTCGCCGGGGTGATCACCAAATCATAGGGCGCAATCTGTGCCGCGACGGAGCGCCGCACCCCGTTCAGCGCCAAGAGCGCGAAATTGAGATCAACGGCGGAAAGCTTTACCCCGTGGCGAAAGCAGGCGAGCGTTGCCGGTTCCAGATGATCCTCGGGCCTGCGCCCGGTGGCGGCGGAAGCGGCGGCGACCCACGCGGCGAGTTGCGAGCACCACGTTGCGGCAATCGCATCGAGCCACGCCTCGCTCGCAAGGGTGATCCGCAGCGGCTCCACCGCATGGCCCTGATCAGCAAACAGGGCAGCGACGGTGTGCGCGGCGTCGAGCAAGGCGGGATCGACCGGGCAATCAGGAAGCCACGGGTCGACCACCAGACCAATCCTGAGCCGCGCGGGCGGCTGATCGAGTGCCGCGGCAAAGCTTCCCTCTGCGGGTGCAACCGCAAAGGGATCGCCCGGCTCATTGCCCGCCAACAGATCAAGCATCGCCGCGCTATCGCGCACGCTGCGGGTGAGGACATGCTCGGCCGCCATGCCGAACAGCGCCTCGTCGAGATCAGGCCCCCAGCTTACCCGCCCCCGCCCCGGCTTGAGCCCCACCAGCCCGCACCATGCCGCCGGAATGCGGATCGATCCGCCGCCATCGGTCGCATGCGCGATCGGGACGGCTCCGGCGGCGACAGCGGCGGCGCAGCCTCCGCTTGATCCTCCCGCGCTGTGGCCGGGGTTCCACGGGTTGCGCACCGGACCAAACGCCGTGCTTTCGGTGCTGGTGTGGTAGGTCAGTTCCGAACTGCGCCCGCGCCCCAGCGCCACCAGCCCGGCTGCGCGCAGACGCCGCGCCACCCCGGTCTCGCTGTCTGTCACATGGCCCGCAAGTAGCGTGCTGCCGGCCTGCTGTGCGCGTCGGGCCTGATGCGCGCCCGCATCCTTGAACAGCATCGGGACCCCGCGAAAGGGCCCTTCGGCACCGGGATCAGGATCGGGATAATGCTCGGCAAGGAAGTTGTAGGCCGACTGCCCATCCAGCAGCGCCGTCTCGGCCAGCGCCTGCACCTCTTCAGCACTGACCGCGCCTTCGCGGATCGCGGCGGCAAGCGCCGTGGCATCAAGACGGCGATATTCGCTCCGGTTCATCCCTGCGCGCCCCCTCGTCAGAACTGGCGCGAAGCCGCGATACCGAATTGGCGCGGCGCGCCGATATAGCCAATCGCATCGCCGGTTTGCAGCGGCGTGTTGACCGATTGGGTGACATAGCGTTCATCGCTGCAATTCTGGCAGAACACCGCGACCTGCCAGGTATCATCGCGGGCGTTGAGCCCGAGGCGCAGGTTGATCAGCGCATAATCATCCTGCCGGGCATTGTTGGCGGTGCTCACAAAGGTCGGGCCGACATATTGGAGATTGGCACGCGCGCTGATCGACAGCCCCTCGGACATCGGCTGATCGAAGGCCAAGGTCGCGGTCCCGGCCCATTCGGGCGCATGGGGGAAGTCACGGTTCGATAGCAGGCCCAGCGCCGGTTCAATGCCGAAGCGCCGGGTCGGCAACCACGTGCCGGCCAGATCGAAGCGCAAGGCATCCGCAAGCGCAAAGCTCGCCTCAAGCTCGGCCCCTTCCACCTGCGCCTCGGGCGCGTTCAGCACCACCGATTGCAGCCCGAGAAACTGCGAAACCTGCAAATCAGTGAGATCGGTGCGGAACAGCGCGACATTGACCCGCGAGCGGCGGTCGGCAAGATCGACCTTGAGCCCGAGCTCATAACTATCGGCATATTCGTTGCGGTAGATCGAGGAAAGCGGCGCGGCGATATTGGTCGCCCCGCCCGCCGCATTGCGATCGAGATTGACCCCGCCAGCCTTGAACCCGCGGCTATAGGTCGCATAGCCCATCGCCCGGTCGCTGAAGCGATACTTGATGCCAGCGGTGCCCGAAAAGGCAGTCACGGTGAAGCGATCATCATATTGCGGCGACGGCACGAGCCGGGCGAAGACGAGCGGATGATTGGGCGCGAGCGCCGGGCCACGATCGCGGAAGGATCCTTCGCGCACCTCACGCGAAAGCCGCGCGCCGAGGATCAGACTCAGCCGGTCGTCCAGCGCGACGGTTGCGTTGACGAAACCGGCCTGCGAAGCGTTTTGGGCGCGATAGGCCTCATCGGTGATCAGGCCCGGCGCGGCAGCGAACAGGCCGGGCCGCCCGGTGATCCCGTCATAGGAGGCCTGCGCCTGCGTCCCGAAATCCAGCACCCGCACCGAATCAATCGTGCTGCCATCAAGATAGATGCCCGCCACCAGATCGGTGCCGGCCAGCACATCGATATCGCGCGCATAGATCAGCTCGGTCGACCAGCTATCTTGCCGGAACAGATTGTCGGCGGTGACAATATCCGCGCCGGAAAAATCGAGATCACCGCCGCGCTGATCGAGATCGAACCGCCGCCACGAACTGACCGAGGTGATCGTGCCGCCGAGCGCTTCAAGCTCCAGCGAAAAGGTGGCGCCGAAATCTTCCAGCCGCTGATCGGCATTGCGGTTGATCGCCAATTCATAGTCATCAACCCGGCGCGACGCCGGACGCAATCCGTTCGCCAGCGACAGCGCATCCACCAGCGGCCTTGTCGGGCCGGGGATCACACTGACCGCGCCGTAACAGCAATTCCCGTCAGAGCGGCTGTAGTCGAAAGCGAGCCGCATCGAGAGATTGTCCTGCGGCGCAACCAGCACTGTGCCGCGCACGGCAAAGGCATCCTCGCCCGAATAGGTCTGATTATTATTCGGGTTCTCGACGAAGCCATCGATCGTGCTGGCCATGGCGGCCAAGCGCACCGCAACCGTATCGGACACGGGCAGATTGACCGCACCCGAAAGCTGGCGCTGCCCGTAATTGCCGATCTGGCTGTCCATCCGCCCGCTGATGCCATCAAGGCGCGGCTGGGCGGTGGTGATCAGCACCGCGCCCGCCGTGGTGTTGCGGCCGAACAGCGTGCCTTGCGGGCCGCGCAGCACTTGCAGGCTCTCGATATCGAGCCAGTTCTGCAACACCTGTCCGGGGCGGAGACGATAAACCCCGTCGACAAAAATCCCCGCCGCACCTTCGAGCGCGCGGTTGGCCCCATTGGTGCCGATCCCGCGGATCAAGAGATTGCCGGTCGAGGCCGGGTTGTTGGTGATGTTGAAGCTGATGCTTGGCGTGATCGCGGCAACCTGCTGGATATTGAGCACCTGCGCTTCGGCCAGCGCGCGGGCATCGGCCACGGTCACGGCGACCGCCACGTTCTGAAGATTATCCCGGCGACGGGTGGCGGTGACGATAATGTCCGCACCATCCGGGTCTTCCACCACGGCTGCGGGCTGCTCCACTTCGCTGCCCGCGGTTTCCGCGGCAAAAACTGCGCATGGCACGCCGGTGCCGCAAGCCGCGATGATCCCGAGAATGGCCGTGCGCGAGAGCCACGAGCCTCGACGCTGGGTGACCTGCTGCATTCTGCATGCTCCCCTCGATGGGACCGGCATTCAGACGGCCGGTTCCCGAATTGCGATTGTCAGCTATGCTGCGCCAGACGCCCCCACGCTTCGAACCAGATGCCGACATCGGCCCAGGTATCCTTGGCGATGATCAGCCCGTCTTCGAGTGTGAAAATGTCAACGCCCGGCACGATGCAGGGCGGTTGAACGGCGTCTGGCACTGCGACCCTGGTGCCCAATGGCCAGGCCCCGGCAAGCGCGGCGCTGAGAGTCCACTGGGCAATCGCATGGCCGGGCCGCACGTAGAGACGCGTGATCTCTTCGTGCAATCCTGAGAAGCTGGCATTCATGGCGTCCCACACCTGCGCGACCGCATCTTTGCCATGGGCTGGTGCATAGCCCTGGTGATGGAAGGTGTAGACGATGTCGGGATGAAGCGTTGCGAGAAAGCCAGCCTTGTCACCCGCATTGATCGCGGCGAACAGCGCTTCCACTGCTGCCTGATCGCGGGGACTCGTCGAATCAATCTGCACGCCGCCTCCTCCTGCCTGCTCATGCGACAGGAGAAATATATAGCGGCTCTATTTTTAGTCTATATGCATTTTTACGTCGGGATCATTTTTTCGCCAGGGCCGGGTGCCCGCATAGCCCTGCGAGAGCGAATTCCAGTTGACCGCCAAAGGCTTCACAGAAGCTGTCGGCGCTGGCTTTGTCGCTGCCGACATAGCCAAAAAACTCCGAATTCGCGATCGACCACACCAGACGGCTCAGGATCTCGCGGTCGATCGTGGCGGGTAGCAGGTTCCTCGCCGCGATGACGCCTGTCATGCGATGCACTTCGAGCCGCAGGGTCGTGGCGATGTGGACATAGCGCGATCCGACCAGATCGACCTGCGCGGTCGCGTGAGCGAGAAACCGCCGCAGCCACGAGCGTTCGACCCCGTCAAACCAGTCGAGATACAGCCGCATAAGCGCGAGATAGCCTTCCGCCGGATAGGTGTATTCGCGCTCGAACACCTCGGGCGTGCGGGCGATCAGATCTTCGAGACCATCGATGATCAGCTCTGAAAGGATCAGATCCTTCGACGGGAAATAGTTGTAGAGCGAGGCGATGCTGACATCAGCCGCGTTGGCGATGGCCTCCATCGATGCCTTGTCGACGCCATGCGCCTCGAACAGCGCGCGGGCGCTGTTCATGATCGCCGTGCGGGTCATCCTGCGCTTGCGCGCACGCAGGCCTTCAACGGGTTGGTCTTTGGTGGTGCGGGCCATGGTTCCTGTGCCGAATTCGCTTGGCCTGCACCCGGCCCCGGGTGAGGCCGGTGGGACAAGCGTCCTGCTTGATATGCGGCGACACCCCGCAGCACAAGCCAGGCTGCGTCGCGCACTTGACATGATACCTGTCATTTGAAAGGCTTAGGCGCAGAGAGGAAGCCCATGAAACGTTCCGAGCAGAAGGCCGCGACACGCGCTGCGGTGCTCGATCTGGCGGCGAAGCGCCTGCGTGCCGAAGGGCTGGCGGGCAATGGCGTGCAGCGGTTGATGCGCGATTGCGGCCTCACCCACGGGGGGTTCTATGTCCACTTCCCGAGCAAGGCTGCGCTTGATGCCGCCGCGCTGGAGGCTGCGATGGCCGAGCATGCCGCGACCCTTGCCGCGCTTCCTGAAGGCCTGTCGCGCACGGAACGCCGCAGGCTGCGCGCGCGCGCCTATCTTTCGCGCAGCCACCGCGACAATCCGCAGAGCGGCTGCCCGCTTGCCGCGCTGCTGAGCGAGGCGCCGCGCGCCCCGGCCGCGGTGCGCGCGGCGTATCAGGCGATGCTCGCCCGGGCGGTGACCGAGGGGGATGATGCGCGAGACCCGGCCCCGCCATCGCAGGAGTTGGCGCTTGCCGCGCTCGCAATGGGCGGCCTCGCGCTCGCCCGCGCGGTGCCCGATGGCGCGCTCTCCGATGCGATCCTTGCCGCGTGCCGGGATGCGGCCGGCCTGCTCGCCGATGCCTATGCCCAGGCCGAGGGAGACGCCCCATGAGCGAATGGAAACCGACCGCGTGCCTGATCTGCTCCTTGAATTGCGGGATCGAGGTGCAGACCGAAGGCGGCCACATTACCCGCGTGCGCGCGGACAAGGCGCACCCCATAAGCCAGGGCTATCTGTGCGAAAAGGCGCAGCGGATGGACGCCTATCAACAGGGGCGTGATCGCTTGTCCTCGCCGATGCGACGCCGCCCCGATGGGACTTACGAGGCGATCGACTGGGATACGGCAATCGCCGAGATCGCGCAGAAACTCGCTGCGGTGCGCGATGAACATGGCGGCGCGAGCATCTTCTACTATGGCGGCGGCGCGCAGGGGAACCATCTGCCCGGCGTCTATGCGCAGAGCACGCTCGCCGCCTTGGGGGTGCGCTATCGCTCCAATGCGCTGGCGCAGGAGAAGACCGGCGAGGCCTTTGTTCAGGCGCGGATGTTCGGCTGCGGAATGCACCACGATTTCGAGCATGCCGAAGTCGCGCTCTTCATCGGCAAGAACCCCTGGCAATCGCACGGCTTCCCCCGTGCCCGACTGGTGCTGCGCGAGATAGCCGCCGATCCGGCCCGCGCGATGATCGTGATCGATCCGCGCACAAGCGAAACCGCGGCGATGGCGGATTATCACCTTGCGATCCGCCCGGGGACTGATGCCTGGTGCCTCGGTGCGCTCGCCGCAATTCTGGTGCAGGAAGGCCTTACCAACCGTGACTGGATGGCCGAACATGTCGCCAATGCCGAGCCGGTGCTGGAAGCACTCGCGCAAATCCCGGTCAGCCAGTTCGCCGCAGTCTGCGGGGTCGATGAAGCGCTGCTGCGCGCTGCTGCGCGGCGGATGGCGGCGGCCGAGACGCTGGCCTCGATGGAAGATCTGGGGATGCAGATGGGCGTGCACTCCACGCTCGGCTCCTACCTTCACCGCCTGATCATCGGCCTCACCGGAGCCTTCGGGCGCAAGGGCACCAGCTATGCCTTTGTCCCGTTCCGCCCGCTTGGCGCAGGCGGAGGCGGTTCATCGTCCAAGGCATCCGGTGCCAAGGACACGGGTGAACGCAATTTCCGCCGCGCTCCTGTGACGGGGTTGCCCGTGATCATGGGCCTCATCCCCTGCAACGCGATCACCGAGGAGATCCTCACCGATCACCCGCACCGGTTCCGTGCGATGATCATCGAGAGTTCGAACCCGGTGCATTCACTCGCGGACAGCGCGCGGATGCGCGCGGCATTGCGCGCGCTCGATATCAGCGTGGTGATCGACGTCGCCATGACCGAAACCGCGCGCGCCGCCGATTATGTGCTTCCCGCCAGCAGCCAGTTCGAAAAGGCCGAGGCCAGTTTCTTCAATTTCGAAGCCGAGGCCAATGCCTTCCATTTGCGCCGCCCGCTCTTCCCCCCGCGCGAAGGCACCCGCGAAGAAGGTGCGATCCACGCCGCCCTGTGCGAGGCACTCGGCGTGTTCGGCGAGGCCGAGGTCGCACCCTTGCGCGCCGCGGCGGACAAGGGGCTTGATACGCTCGCCATGGCCTTCATGCAGACCATGAGCGCCAATCCGGTCCTCATGCCCTTTGCCTCGGTGCTGCTCTACCGCGCGCTTGGGCCGCGTCTGCCCGAGGGCATGAGCAATGCCGCAGGCGTGTGGGGCGTCGCGCAGCTGTTCGTGCAATCCTTTCCCGAAGAAGCGGCGCGCGCCGGGTTTACCGGGCCGCTCGCCGGCAACCGGCTGTTCGAAGCAATCCTCGGCTCACCCTCCGGCGTGGTCTTCGCGAAGCAGAACGGCGCAGACAGTTGGCAAAGGCTGCGCACACCAGGACAGCAGATCAATCTCCACATCCCCGAGATGCTCGAAGCGCTGCTTGCCCTCGATCCGGCAGGCCCGCCGAAGGATCCCGACTATCCGTTCATCCTCTCGGCAGGCGAACGCCGCACCGAGACCAGCAACACCAGCATCCGCAACCCCGATTGGCTGCGCAAAGGCGCGCTTGTCAGCGCCTTGCGTATCCACCCTGACGATGCCGCAGGGCTGGGCCTCACCGACGGCGCGGCGGTGGACATCGTCACCGCCCGCAGCCGCGCGCGCACCGTGATCGAACTCCATGAAGGCAGCCGCCGCGGGCACGTCTCGCTGCCCAACGGACAAGGGCTCGACGTGGTGGGCGAGGATGGCACGGTGCGCCGCCACGGGATCGCGCTCAATGAACTCACCGATTACCGCTGGCGCGATCCGGTGGTGGGGATGCCGTGGCACAAATATGTCCCGGTGCGGCTTGAGCCTGTCGCCTGACGCCCCGGCTGCGATCCGAACTGCGGGCTAGGCTTCTCCGCGCGGCAGCAGCAGATCGAGCAAATCATCAAGGATCCGGACACGGCGATCAGTGTCATCCTCACCTTCGAGCCGGGTGCTCATGGTGCAGATGCCCTCGACACTGGCAACAATCGCATCGGCCCGGTCGCGCAGGTTGATCCCGTCAGCCAGTGCGCCACCCGCTTCGGCCTGTTGCAGCAAATCATGGACGAGATCGCGGATACGGCGCGCGCGATAGGCCCGAAGCTCGCCGATTTCGGCAACCCACTGCCCACGCGAAATAAAGCCAAGCCACGCCGACCATTCGAGAATTCGCTCCGGCGAGCGCGGCAACAGCGCATGGGCGATCTGGCGGATCGCGGCGAGTGGGTCGGTATCGACAATCTGCGCTTTCAGACCTGCCTCAAGCTCATCAAGCATGTGATTGATCGAGAACAGCAGCATTTCATCCTTGTCGCGGAAGTAATGCGACAGAGTCCCGGTGGTGCACCCCGCCTGCCGAGCCACCGCGCGTAGCGATGCGCCGTCGGGCCCGATGTCGCGCAGCACTGCCCATACCGCGGCGGCAACATCCTGCCGACGCTGGTCGTGATCGCCAGAAGGGCGTCCGGCGCGGCGTTCATGGGGCTGCGAACTCTCGTTCATGGCGCCGATATGGCAGATTTATCCCGCCTGCCAACCCTTGGAGTGTTCATCTTCGGCTCACTCCCTTGACCACTCATAATTTATATTACATCAGTTGTGTGAATTGATTCTTCAAGGGGTGGCTTATGAAAATTACCACGGTATCAGGGGTTTCGCTGATCGCCTTGCTTCACACAGTGGGGTTGTGTGCGCCCGGTGCCTCTGCACAATCGCAAGCCTTGCCGCCGGAACCGGAGGCCGCGCAGCGCGAAGACGCGGGCCTATCCACGATCATCGTCACCGCAACCCGGCGCGAGGCGTCATTGCAGGATGTCGCCGTCGCGACCACAGTGCTGAGCGGTGACGACGCCAGCCGGGCGGGTGTTACCCAGACCAACCAGCTTGCCTTGCTGGTCCCCAATCTGACCATCGGCGGCACGGCGGACAGCCAGCCCAAATTCACCCTGCGCGGCATCGGCACAGTCGATCAGTTCCAGAACCTCAACCCGGGCGTCGCGATTTACACTGATGATGTCTATAACGGGCTCGGCGTCGCGCAGACCTTTGCCATGTTCGATCTCGAACGGGTCGAAGTGTTGCGCGGCCCGCAAGGCACCCTCTACGGCAAGAACGCGACGGGCGGCGCGGTCAACATCATTTCGCGCAAACCCGCCTTTGAAAACGGCGCGGGCCTGATGGCGGCGGTGGGCGCCTATAACCTCGGCTTTGCCGAGGGTTTCGTCAACGTCGCCCCGAGCGATACGCTTGCCGCCAGAGTCTCGTTCACTTTGCTGAGCCGGGACGGGTTTTCGTTCAACACATTCCGCGGCCGCGACGAAGATCGCGCGGATCGCTGGGCCGTGCGCGGCCAGATCCGGTTTGCGCCTTCCGACACAGCGGAGTTCAACCTGCGCGCTGATATCGGCCGGAACCGCGGCGATGTGAAAACCCGGCGCTTTGCAGGCGGGCTGGTGCCCGATGCCACCAACCCGCGCGGCTTCCGCGAAACCGGACTGCTGGACGGGATAGACACCTCGGCGCAAGGCGTGGTGAGCAACATCAACAACAATCCTGCCGGAACTGTCATCGGCTATTTCGACACGCCACAGATGCGCCGCTTCGCCAGCGATCTGGATCAGATTGACCGCATCAACCAATGGGGCGTTTCCGGCACGGGCCGCATTGCCCTGAGCGATACCGTGACGCTGAACTTTGTCAGCGCCTACCGCGATGTGAGCCGCGATACCGTAACGGATTCCGATGTCAGCGGGCTTGATCTGTTTGCCACCGGCCTTTCGAATGATTCGCACTTCTGGTCGCAGGAAATCCGGCTCAATGGCCAATGGGGCGCGATCGACTGGATTCTTGGCGGGCACTACTACAACGAGGAACACACGGGGCGAAACTCGGCCCGGTTGTTCGGCTGCTTCTTCGCCGCCCAGCCATGCCGTGTGAATTATGTGCCGCCCGGCTTCACCGCCGCGCAGCTCACGGGGCTTGCGCTGGTTCCGCGCGCATCCACCGTGCTGCTGCCGCGCTACGAACAGCGCAACGAGAGCCTTGCCGGTTTCGCCGAAGCGAGCCTGCCGGTGACCGGGACGCTGACCGTTACGGCTGGCTTGCGCTACACCACCGAGCAGCGCGAAATCACCGCCTCGCTCACCAGCAACAACCCCTTCCTCGGGGCAGCGTTCGGCCCGGCATCTTTCGCCAAGCGGTTCAATGATCTGTGGGGCCGGGTGATGCTCGAATACCGCCCGAACGCCGATGTGCTGGCCTATGTCAGCTATGCCACGGCCTTCAAGGCGGGGAACTTCAACGGCGGCTTTTCGCGCAGCCTGGCAGAACTGCAAAGCCTGCCACCACCCAGAGCCGGCCAGACGACCCCTGCGGATTTTGACCCCACCAAGCCCTATACTGTTGATCCGGAGAAGTTACGGGCGCTTGAAGGCGGGTTGAAACTGCAACCCGCGGGCAATCTGCGTGCCAATCTCGCAGCCTTTCATTACTGGTACGAGGATTTGCAGGTCACAACGATTGTCAACGCAGTTGCCTCGCTCAGAAATGCCTCGCAGGCGCGGGTCTGGGGTGCCGAGCTTGAAGTGGATTGGCGGCCTGTCCCGCAATTGGCACTGCGCCTTGCCGGGGGCTATCTGAACAGCCGCTACGAGGATTTTCTCGATCTCGAACGCAATCCCGTAACCGGGCAATCTTTGCTGATTGACCGTTCGGGCAACCAGTTGGTCAACGCGCCCGAATGGTCGGTGGTGATGGGGGCCGAACACACATTGCCGCTCGGAAGCAGCTGGCAGATCCGTTCTTCCGCCGATGCACGGTACCAGAGCCGCGTCTTCTTTCAGCCGGACAACATCGAACGGCTGAGCCAACCGGGCTATGTCCTTGCCAATGCCCGGATCGGGATCGAACGCCGCGACGGCACGCTGGGCATCGCACTGATTGCCGAGAACCTGTTCGACAAGAGCTATGTCGTCGATGGCAACCGCAATGGCAGCCCGTTCTTCGTCGATGCCCTGACCTTCGGCACGCCCCGGCTCTGGTCGCTCCAGATCAGCACGAAGTTCTGAGCCTGCCCGCCGATGACAAAGGATACGACACGCCCCGGCGAGGGCAGGACCATACTCGTGATCGCAGCGACCGGCCGGCAAGGCCAAGCTGTCGTGCGCAACTTGCTGGCAGAGGGGTGGCAGGTGCGCGGCCTGACGCGCAATCCGGCTTCACCGGCGGCCTTGGCGCTCGCCGCAAAAGGGGTGGAAATGCTTGCGGGCGATCTCGATCAGCCCGACAGCCTGCTCCCCGCGATGGCCGGGGCGCATGGGGTCTATTCGCTGCAGGATTTCTGGGAGACCGGCCTTGCCCGGGAAATCGCCCAGGGCAAGGCCGTTGCTGATGCCGCGCTGTTCTGCGGGGTCAGCCATCTGGTCTATGCCTCGGTTGGCGGAGCAGAGCGGACGGCGGGTCTGGGGATCACGCATTTTGAAGGCAAAACCCAGATCGAAGCCCATATCCGGGCGATTGGGCTGCCTGCGACAGTGCTGCGCCCGGTCAGCTTTTTCGAGAATTTCATAACACCGCGCTACATCAAGGCGATGGTCGACAAGGGGGTGTTTCGCTTCCCCTTTCCCGGCGGACGCCCGTTCCAGATGGTGGCGCTGGATGACATCGGACGACTGGCAGCGCGCAGCTTTGCCGATCCCGACCGCTTCATCGGGCAGGCTATCGAAGTCGCCAGCGATGCCCCGACTATGGAAGAATTTGCCTCCGCTTGCGGGGCGGCCATCGGTCGGGCGGTGCAATTCCGCGAATTGCCGCTGCCATTGATGGATATGGTTTTCGGGCTGATCGCGCTGGCCGGG
The DNA here is from genome assembly GCF_034653295.1 of Erythrobacter epiphyticus. Classification (NCBI taxonomy): domain Bacteria; kingdom Pseudomonadati; phylum Pseudomonadota; class Alphaproteobacteria; order Sphingomonadales; family Erythrobacteraceae; genus Erythrobacter; species Erythrobacter epiphyticus. Next base: position 64,362 of record NZ_JAYEEU010000002.1, read on the forward strand.
AAATCAGCCCATTACAAGGTCGGCCCCTCGATCGCGGCACAAGCCCGTTGGAGCCGCACATCGCCAACGGGCGGGTGGAATGCCGATTTCGCCTTGCTTGATGACATACTGCCCGATCGCATGACAGCGGCCAGCTGGGCGCGCAGCATTGATTGGCATGGTCTGCGAAAGGCACTGGACGCATGATGATGGCAAGCGACTGGCCATTGGCCTTGCTCAAGCCCGCTGCCGCCCTGGTGATCTGGTCGCTGGTGATGTGGGGCTGGATGATGGCAACCCGGATCCCTGCCCTGCTGCGCGCGGGCTTTGATGTCTGGCGCCATGTCGGCGGGACGGGGGCAGACGCTGCCAGCCTTGTGCCTGACAGGGTTCAGTGGAAAGCGGATAATCACAATCATCTGATGGAACAGCCCACCCTGTTCTACGCCGTGATTGCCATTCTTGCGCTCGCAACGCCCACGCCAAGCCATATGGCCGCCGCGGTCACGCTGGCATGGTGCTATGTTGGCCTGCGGGTGATGCACAGTCTGATACAGGCCATCAGCAACCGCATCCTCTATCGCTTCACGACATATCTGCTTGCAACGCTGGCGCTCGCCGCGCTGGCGGCCTTGTGCGTGCCGACGCTCTGGCATGTGACCTTGTAGATGCCCAAGCGGGATTATGTGCCGATCGGGCGGGTGGCAATGCTCGCGCGCTATCCGGTCAAATCCATGGCGGGGGAACAGGTCGTATGGTCACGGCTGGAGCCGGGCAGCGGGATGCCGGGCGATCGCAACTGGGTGGTGCGCGATGAGGAACAGGGCGGCTTTCTGACAGGCAAGAAACTCGCCGGACTGATGCAGCTTTCGGCCACGACCCGGCCGCCGGATCAGAGGGGAACAGCAGCGGCGGTCAGACTGACTTTCGCCGATGGCCGGCAGGTGGATTCGGATAGTCCGTGGGTTCACGCGGCGCTCACAGCCGCGCTTGGACGGCGGGTCACACTGCAACCGCGCCGGGCCGCAGTGGAGCGGGATTTCTACCGCCTCGCCCGCCCGATGCAGGGAGCAGAGATGAGATATCTCCTCGGGCTGCGCGATGATGAACCCCTGCCAGACCTGTCGCCCTATCCGCTTGGCATGCTGCTGTCCGTGACGCGCTATGCTACTCCGCCGGGGATGCTGGTGGACGCAGGCCCCTTGCACTGTGTCACGACCGCCAGTCTGGATGCGCTCGCTGCGAGCGATGCCGCCTGCGATCCCGATCCGCGGCGGTTTCGCCCCAACATCCTGCTGCGGACGCTGCCCGATCTGACAGGCTTCATCGAAGCGGAATGGACGGGATGCACGTTGAAGATCGGCACCGCGGTTCTGCGGATCACCGTGCCGACCTTGCGCTGCGCCATGCCCGGCCACGCCCAACCGGGTCTGGAACAGGACGCGGCGCTGCTGCGCGCCATCAAGCGTGAGGCTGCGCAGAAGGTTGGAGTCTATTGCGAAGTCATGCGCGGCGGGGTGATCAGTGTCGGTGATCCGGTGCTCCTCAAGCCGTTGCCCTCTGCTGGCCCCGTCCGCACCATGGTCAGACAGATCGTCTCGCGCGGCAAAGCGCGTCTGATTGATCGTGTCACCGCGTCTGCGCCCCGTCAGCCACCGCCTGCGGCTGACCCACCGGGATACCGCGCCTTCCGCATCACCGCGCAGCGCAGGGAAAGCAGCGATGTGGTGTCGCTGATGCTCGAGGCAGAACGGCCGGAGCCCACGCCCGTACCTGCGCTGCCCGGCCAGCATGTGGTGATCGCCATTCCGGCAGGGCCAGACGGGCGGACGGTCTATCGCGCCTACTCGCTATCGGGCAATCCGCAGGCCAGATCGATACGGATCAGCGTAAGGCGTCAAGGCGCGGGATCGACCTGGCTGCATGGCCCCGATGTCGTAGGCAAGCAGGTCATGGTGCTTGGGCCGCGCGGACCGATGGTGCTTTTCCCTGATGATGTGGAGCCGATCGTGCTCGCGGCAACCGGCATCGGAATTACACCATTCATGGCCTTCCTGCATGCTGTTGCCGCACACAACCCGCAGCGCGCGATCCACCTGCTGGTGGGCGCGCGCGATCCGCAGGATTTTCCCTTCGACGAAGAGCTTGCACTGCTGCGCAACTGCTTGCCGCGGCTGCACATCACCTTCTCCTTCAGCATGGAGGGGCGCAGGTTGTGCGACGACGACGTCGTGTCCGCAGTGCGCGGCATGCCCGGCGCTGCAATCGCCTTGTGCGGTCATGAGGATTTCATGGAGCGCACGCGCCGGGCGTTGCTTGAAGCGGGCATCCCCGATCAACGCATCATTCTTGAACATTTCTCCGCGCCCGGCGGTCGCCACGAGACGGCAGGAGGTGTTGTGGAATTCCGTCGCAGCGGCCAGCGCATCGCGTGGACCGACGATTGCGGCAGCATCCTGGAACTTGCCGAACGGTCTGGCGTCAACCTGGCCTCTGGCTGCCGCTATGGCGCGTGTCAGACCTGCGCGGTGACACTGATCGAAGGGAAAGTCACCTATCCCGCCGGGACGGACCCTGCGCTCAATCGCTCTGTGATCCTCGCCTGCTGTGCCCTTCCCGACGGGGACATCGTGCTTGATCTGTAGATCCCACTATCGGACACAGCATGGAGCATTGAAACCCCGGCGCATCGGTGGCAGGCCTTGTGCTCCACCATCAACGGGACCCACTGACCCGCCGTGTCGCACCCACCCGCCTATCACGCCCTGCACGAAGCGGCTTGCGCACGCGGGGAGAAGACCTATTGCGATCCCGAAACGGGCTATCTGGTCTTCACCCGGATCGCGCATCTGGCGCGCGGCAAATGCTGTGGTTCGGGTTGCAGGCACTGCCCCTTCCCCAAGGGCTAGGCACCCAGCCGCAGGAAGAATTCCTCACGCTCGCGCCGCAATTCCGCAGCGCTCATGGCAGAAAGACCATCGAGTTCATTCCGCAGCGCCAGCGCCAGCCGTTTGATCGTTTCGGGCCCATCGCGGTGCGCTCCGCCCTTGGGCTCGTAGACAATGCGGTGGATCACCCCCAGCTTGAGCAGGTCGCCCGCCGTCACCTTCATCGCCTCGGCGGCATCGGCGGCCTGCGCCGCGCTGCGCCACAGGATCGAGGCGCAGCCTTCGGGCGAAATCACCGAATAGATCGCATGTTCGAGCATCAGCACGCGGTTCGCTGCCGCCAGCGCCACCGCCCCGCCCGATCCGCCTTCGCCAATGATCACCGCGATCAGCGGGACCGACAGCGACAGGCATTTCTCAGTCGAGCGGGCAATCGCTTCGGCCTGCCCGCGCGCTTCGGCATCAATGCCGGGAAAGGCGCCCGGCGTATCGACCAGCGTGATCACCGGCAGACCGAACCGATCCGCCAAGTCCATCAACCGGATCGCCTTGCGATAGCCTTCAGGGCGCGCCATCCCGAAATTGTGCTTGATCCGGGTGGCGGTATCCTCGCCCTTCACATGGCCGATCACCATCACCCGGCGGCCCTGAAAGCGGGCAAAGCCGCCGATCACAGCTTTATCATCGCCAAACCGCCGGTCGCCCGCCAGCGGCAGGAAATCGATGAACAGCCCGGCGGTAAGCTTCTCGAAACGCGGGCGATCGGGATGGCGGGCCACCAGCGTGCGCTGCCAGGGGGTGAGCCGCGCATAGAGATCAGCCAGCAGCCGATCCGCGCGCTCATCCAGCATGGCCGCTTGCTCTGCCCCGTCAGGCCGCGCGCGCAAGGCGGCCGCCTGCGCCGCCAAAGCCTCAATCGGCTTTTCGAAGGGCAGATATTGCGTCACGCCCCCGCTGCTTACACCGTCATCGACATGCCGCGATAGATCCGCGCACGATAGCGCGAATCCTCGGCATCGGGGAGCGGCGCGCCAACCAGCAGCACCGCGCGGGCGAAGCGGCGCACCTCTTCGAGATGCTCGTCGAGATCGCGCGGCTCTTCGGAACGCACCCGGCGGGTGAGGTTGATCTGGTTGACCGGCACATCATGCACCAACCGCTCGTTCTCCACCGCCAAGGTGGCGGTGAAGGCGTGCAGCGTCGTCTTGATGAAATTGGCCAGCGCAAAGGCCGGGCTGGTATCACCCATCGGGACATCGGGCGAAGTCAACACCAACTGGCAATCATCATAGAGCGATGCGAGCCGCGACACGCGGAAATGATGCGTGAGATTATCCGCTACCACTTCGCGGAATTCCTCGGGCGTCAGCGGGTTATCACGTTCGAACAGCTTGGTCGGCAACGGGGTGAAGGGTGTCGAAAGGATCGTGGTTGGCTTGCCCCACTGGACGAGGGCGGCATCCATCGCCGCTTCCAGACCCGTCTCGCACACCAGCGAAACCAGTTTTTCAGCGACATCACCTTCCAGCTGCGCCTTGATCGCATCGAACCCGGCTGCCGTGCGGGTGATCATCACGCAGCGCGCGGCGTGGCAATCTTCGATGAATGCGCGCGCGGTTTCGGCGAGGTAATCATCGAGATGCTCGCCGATGATCCACACGGTCTTGCCGCGCATCTGGTCGAGCCGCTCCTGTTTGGGACTGCCGAACAATTCGCGTTCGGTGGTCGAGCGTTCGACGCTGAGGCCGCCCGAAGGCATGAAGGTTTCGCCGCTGACGGCGCGGTCGGCGAGGAAGAAGACGGTCGCCTGCGCCACATCATGCTCGGTCGGCATCTTGCCGAGATAGAGCTTGGAGAGCACCCCGCTGCCGACCTTCTTCGCTTCCACCGCGATCTTGTCGGCAGGCAGGAACGGCGCATCGGCAGGCGGCACGCGCAGCAGCCAATCGGCATCAGCCTCAGGCGTGGCCGGGCGATCATTCCATTCCGGCGCATCAAGGAAATACCCGCCCTGCCGCAGCCGCGCGATCAGCGCTGCGGCGATCGACGGCGTCAGCAGGTATTGATCCCAGGTGCAGGTGCCATCGCCTTCGCGCGCACAGGCCAGCGCCAATTCGCGCAATTCGTGCGGGTTGTTGGTGTCATGGCTCATCTTGACGGTGTCATTGCGCGCCAGCCGCGAGAGCAGCGCTTCGACCCGCACCCCGCGCCGCAGCGCCTTGATGCTGGCAGCGTGGACGGCATTCAACCGCTTGTTTTCAAGGATCAGCTTGCCGCGCCGCTCGAACAGGCCGGGCTTGCCACCCGTGCCGGACAGGCGATCGCCATCGACCGGCCCCGGCGCAATCGCGTTGAACTGCACTTCTGGCCCGAGATAGCGCGCCATGCTTTCCACCATCGCGCGCTGGCCGGCCTTCGACACGGCGTAATCGGCGCGGTTGGGATAGGCGACCGCGAGATATTTCTCGCCGCCGAAATAGGACGAGACGTTGAGGATATAGCCCGAGCCCTGCTTCTTCATCAGCGGCACCACGTGGTGCATCAGGAAGTAGTTCGAGACGAGGTTCGCATCGAGGGTGTAGTTCCAGGCCTCGACCCCCATGTCGATCACCATGTCCTCCGCCCCCGCGACGCCTGCGTTGTTGATGAGGTAATCGATCCGCCCGAAGGCCTTGAGCGTCGCGTCAACCGCGCCCTTGAGGCTCTCGAAATTGCTGACATCGACATTGGCGAGCGTCTGCACCCGGCGTTCGACCCCGGCAAAGCCGATATCTTCCAGCTCGGACACGATCTTGGCGCGCGCCACGGCGAGTTCGCTTTCGCGGCGGGCGACCATCATCACCTTGCCGCCCGCGAGCGCGAGCAGACGGGCAACCTGCCCGCCGATCCCGGCCGAACCGCCGGTGATCAGCGCCACCTTGCCAAGGTGCAAGCCCGTGATGTTTTCCGAGAAGCCGGGCATGGCCTTTCGCGCCCCGGTCGCCTCGCCGATATTGGCCGGGACATAGAGCGAGATTTCCGCGAGCTTGCTTTCCTTGAGCAGGATACGCGCGGCATGGCCTGCGGTGAAGCGGATATTCTCGGCCTCGGTGTTGGTGAAGCGCACGATCTGGTTGCCCCACTCGGCCTGACGGCGGCGACCATGGGCCGTGTCGATCTCGCTTTCATCGCGCCAGATGCGGATCAGCTGCTCATTGGCCGCACGCAGCAGGTGGCCATAGATATCCCCTGCACCATCGCTGGTGTTGGTGAGGAAGACAAAACGCGGCTCCTGCAAAAGGTTGTCGTGCCGCTTCCAATAGCGGCTGAACGTGCGCGCCAGCGCCATATTGCCCGCAATTTCGGTATCAAGCACGGCTTCGACCGTGGCATCGTCAGCCCCGGTCAAGGTGCCTTTCAATTCGCCGGCGGGCAGCATCGGCAGGAACACCGCGCCGCTGATCGCGCCGTGGGCCTTGGTATAGGCCTCGAGCGCTTCTTCCATCGCGGCCGGATCCTTCCGGTTGAAGCGGATGATGGTGAGGCCTTCGGTGATACCGAGCGCCTTGCAGCGCTTCTCCGCGATCGCCACGTCCGCCTGACGCGGCACGCCGAGCGCGACTGCCGCGCCGCATTGCAATTGCACCTGCGCGATTTCGAGCGCTTCGTCCCAATTGTCACCCGCGGCCACCAGCACGGCGAGCCCTGTCCCGTCCATCGAACGCATGGTCGGGCGCGCAAGGTAGGTCGAACGCTGTTCCTTTCGCACCGTCATCCCGTGGGTGACTTCGAAATCGTGGCCATTGTAAGCCGCGCTTTCGTCGCTGCCGAGGAACACGCAGGTCGTGGCGATATCGGTGGGCGTGGGGAAGGTCTTGGCCTTGGCATTGCCGCCGGTGGCGCGCTCAAGGCTCATCATGTCGAAGAATTGGGTGGCGGTGGTGCCCGCCTCATCCCCGCGCGCGGCATCCATCGCGGCAAACACCGAACGGATACGCTCGCTCTCGATCGGGCCGGGATAGACCAGATTGACGCGGATACCCTTGGGGCCAAGTTCAAGCGAAAGCTCACGGCTGAGCGCGTTCATCGCTGCCTTGGGCACGACATAGGCCGCGCGCGCATAGTACGGCGTGCGGCTGAAGATGGTCGAGACATTGATGATCGAGCCGCCTTCGGGGATATGGGGCGCGGCAGCGCGGGTCACATTCCACGCCACGGCGAGGATGTTGCGCAGCGCATCGCCGACTGTTTCGCTATCGCTCGCACCCTTTTTCTGGAGCGCGGCGAGCTCTTCCGCTGTCAGGGGGAGCTGCTCGATGGGCTGCTTCGGCCCGGCGCTGCCCGCATTGTTCACGAGGATATCGATGCGGCCGAATCTCCTGGCCACTTCGTCCATCGCCGCGCGCACCGATGCGGGATCGCCACCATCAAGCGCGACAGTCGCGACGCGCGCGGCATCCACGCCCGTTGCCTTGACCAGCGCGGCGGCGGCGGCCTCGGTCCGTTCGGGCGTGCGGCCCGTCATCACCACCGTTGCGCCTTCTGCAAGATAGTGCGTGACAATATGCCCGCCCAGATTGCCCGCCGCCCCGGTGACGACGGCGATCTTGCCTGCGAGGCGGCCGGTGGTGGATGTGGCTTGCGATTTGGCCATGGCACTCTCCTCATGAAATTACGCCGTGCGCGGCACGGACTTTCTGATCTGTTCAATCTTCCGGGGAGGAGAAGTGGGAACGTTTCAAAATTCGCAATGCGCAAGTCAGGTGTCGGGTTCCCCCACACTTGCATTTTGTGCAGCCTGCTGTGCCGCCCAGGCTTCGAGCAGCGCATCGCGGCTCATCAGCCCCAGTTCGGGCAAGGCGTGGTTCACCACATAGGTCGAACCCGTGTGGCGGTTGTCCCACATCGCCTGATGCGCCTCCGGCAGGCCATCCCACGGCACGACTTCGGGCATGGTCACTTCGAGCAGGCCCGCGGCAATCATGTCGTTCATCCGCGCAACTTCAAAGGCATTGCACAGGTGCGTGCCCAGAATGCTCGCCGTCGGCATGATGATCTTGCGCTGACGCGTCCAGACTTGCGGGGCGTAGAAGGTGAAACGGCTGCCTGCGAGATCTTCGGCGAAGATCACGCGGCCTGTGAAGGGCTTTACCAGCGAAGTTGAAATACCGAGCGTATCCTGCCCGACCCGCTCGAACACCAGATCGGGGCTGCCGCGCGGATTATCGGGCGAACGCAGGATCTTGCCCACGGCCGAGCCGAACGGCTTCATCACCCGGTCCTGATAATCGCGCACAGCCGCTTTGAAGACTTCGATGTCCGCCTTGGCATCGGGCAGGCGCGGCATGGTGTCGGGCCAGTAGAAATTCGCGCCCTCGCGCCGCTTGATCGTCTCGAGGCTGACGATCCCTTCGATCGCATCTTCAAGCCCGAGCGATTGCAGGAATTCGCGCTGGCCATCGGTGGTGGTGGCCACCACCGAACGCGCGTTGAACAAGCGCGCGGCTTCGATCATCTCAAGGCCCGTCTCGTCGAGCAGTTCGCTCGACCCCGGCCCGTAGAAGATCAGCACCGCCTCGCCCCCGCGCACCGCGCCACGGCGCAGCATTTCCTCAGGCGAGGCCGTCCCCGGCTTGCCCATGAAGCTGAAGTGATAGCCCGACGAAGCCCCGTAGAAGGCGAGCGTGCCGCCCTCTGCGAGCAGTTGGAAGCTGCGCGGGAAGGCGGTTTCACCCGCATGGCTCACCACGTAATCGGCCAGCTTGCCGCCGTTCAGCGCCTTGTATTCCTCGACCAGCGAAGTGCCTGTGGCTTCCCACGCGCGGGCCTGCGCAGCATCTTCGGGCACCACGCTGTAGAGATCGGCGAAGCGCGCATCCTTGCGGTTGATCGCGCCGACGGCGCCTTGCACCTGCGTGATGAACTGCGCGCGTTCCTCGGACGAAACGAGGCCCGTCACCTGCAAGCCGGTACGCACCGAAGACCGCAGCGCATCGAGCCCGGTGCCGGTGGCCGCACCTTCGACGAACAGGGTCCGCCCCGGCGCGATCTGGAGTGTGGTGAACAGGCAGCGCGCGATGGTGCCGAGGTTCAGCACATAGCTTCCCGCCTGTTCGAGCGTGAGATCAGGCGGGATCGCGTGCATCTGCGGGGCCTGCACCGTAAGGAACTGGGCATGGCTGCCCGTCTCTGTCTCGTAGCCCTGAATGGAGAAATCGGCATACATCGGATCATTGCCAACCTGCGGCGAGAGCAAATCATTGGTGCCGGAATAGACCGTCACCAGATCGCCGACCTTGACCCGGCCCTGCGCCCGCGTCTCGGAGCCAAGCGCCGCAACCAGCGCGATCCCGCCCGATCCGGTGATCTGCACATCTTCCTCATGCGCATCGAAGGGCGAAACCGGAATGCCGGTCAGCGCCCAGATGTCGTTGAAGTTGACCTCGCTCGTCAGCATGTAGAGCAGCGCTTCGTTGGGCGCAGGCTCGGGCACTTTGACGATCAGTTCCTTCTCGTGGCTTTCCGGCGGGCCGAAGCGCGGCGCGCCGGTGTCGGGATCGCGTGCGATGCCGAAAGCATATTGATAGGGCGGAATGGGGGTCACACCGGGGAAGAACGGCGCGCCAACGGGCAGCAGATCACCTGCGTCCTCCAGAGCCTGCGCCTGTTCCGCGTGGCGATCATAGTCCCACACGCCGTCGCGGCGGACGGGGAGTGGCGGCGCGACCTTGTCGATGAATTGGCGGATGCCGGTCTTGCCGCCTTCAGGATCGACAATCGCATCGGCAAACAGCGCGGCCTCTTTGGCAAGGCCCGCCGTGATCCCCTGTTCGAGCCCGACGCGCACCGCCTCGATGGCGCGCTCGCCCGCCTTGCCGCGCCCGGCCCAATCAAGCTGGCGGAGCACGCGCTGGAGAAAGGCATCCTCCATCACCGGCGCGAGCGCGACCGGCGCAGGCGTATCCCAGCGGCTGATCGCGGCCTGCCGCGCGGCAAAGGCCTTGCCGAGTGCCGAATGCTCACCATGCTTCACATAGGCGCGCACCGCGGCGTGGGCTTCGGCAAGCGCATCGCGCGCACCGTTTACCAGCACATCGACAAGCCCGATTTCGGCGGCTTTCTCGGCATCAATGCTGCGGCCGCCAAGGATCAGATCCATCGCATCGCGCAGGCCGGTCTCGCCGAAGCGATCCACCAGCAGGCGCGGCAGGCGCTGCGTCCCGCCATAACCGGGGAGCAGCCGCAGCCGGATTTCGGGCTGGCCGAAACGCGCCACTGGCTCGGCCACGCGGTAATCGCAGGCGAGCGCGAACTCCATGCCGCCGCCCAGCGCCACGCCCTGAACGGCGGCGACGCAGGGCTTGTTCATCCGCTCGATGATGCCGAACGCAAGCTGCGCATTGTTGGGCAGCACGAGCGCTTCTTCGCGGGTGTGGATTTCCTCGAGCATCTGGCGGATATCCGCCCCTGCCACGAAAGATGCCGTGCCCTGACCGGTGAACACCACCGCGACAACATCCTCGGCGCGCGCGAGGTGCTCCACCACCAGCACCAATTCATCAATCGCGCGTTCGTTAAGCGCATTGACCGGCGGATTGGTGACGGTGACCGTCGCAATCTGCTTGCCCGGCGCGACATCATTATACTGCACCAGGAAATAGCGGTGGCGATCGAACAGCGCCTGTTCATCGCTCATCCGCTGCTTGCGCTGCCAATCGGTGATGACGGTGCGCAGTTCGTCGAGCGCTTCGGGGTTACGGAGCGTCGTCACGTCGCCAACGTCCTCGCCCACCACCAGCGCGCGCACCATCCGGCGCATATATTTCCCGCTGCGGGTTTCGGGGAATTGCGAGACTTCGATAAAGTCCGCCGGCACCGCGACCGCGCCCTTTTCGGTGCGCACGAGATCGAACAGGCGGCGCTTGTCCTCGATCGTCAGCTTGCGGCCCGCCACCGGCACCACAAAGGCAAGCGGGGTCAGGCCCTTCTCGCGGTGCGGCGCGCCGACGACCAGCACATTGCCAACCGGCGAGTCCGGCGCGAGCGCCTTGTCGCGCAGCACCGCGCCTTCGATTTCCTCGGTCCCCATGCGGTGACCCGAGACATTGATCACATCATCCGACCGCCCGTGGAGCGAGAACGAGCCATCCTCATGGGCAATCGCGAAATCGCCCTGGGTGTAGGCCCAGACGCCCTTCCAGCGCTTCCAGTAGCCTTCTTCCCACCGCTTGGCATCGCCCTTCCACGCGCCGAGCACGCAGCCATTTTCGACACGGAAATTGTCCATGTCGCCCCAGATCGTGCGGGCGAGATAGGGATAAGGCGCGGTGATGACGATTTCGCCCTTTTCGCCCATGTCAGCGCGCCGCCAATTGACCCCGCCCGCGTCCGCTGCGCGCGCAAAGGGCGCATCGGCGCCGCCCGCATCGTCATCCTCGACCCAGACATCGCCCACCACCCAAGGCAGCGGGAAGGCATGGGCATCGGGTCGCAGCGGAAAATCGCGGTTGCCGTAAAAATGCGTCCAGGCGATGCCGCCATGCTCGGTAGCCCAATAGGAATTGATATATTGCGGCGTGACATGCTCCATCCCGAAGGCCTGCACGCTGGGGCTGACCGGCTCGGCACAGAAGGTCGCGACGCGCAGTCCGCTCATGTCGTAGCGCTGCACATCGGCGAGGTTCGAGGGATCGCTCATCACGCTCTTGAGGAAGGTCACCCCCGCCTTGAAGATCGTGACATTGTGCCGCTCGATCATCGAGGCAAAGCGGCCCGCATGCGGAAAGACGGGCGAACCTTCGAACACCACGCTCGTCACCCGCGTCATCAGCGGGGCGCAGATCAGATAGCTCTGCCCGGTGATCCAACCCGGATCGGCCACCACGAACAGCGTATCGCCGGGGCGCGCATCGAAGCTCGCCGCCATCGTCTCGGCGACGCCGGCGGCATAACCGTGCGAATGGACGATCCCCTTGGGCTTGCCGGTCGAACCCGAGGTGTAGATGAAGAACATCGGGTAATCGGCATCGACCGGCATCGGCGGTGACGCCGCCCAGATCGCGCGGACGAAATCGCCATCAGACAGCGCCATCAGATCGGCCTGCGAATTGACCGCGAAGCCGACGCCGCGCGCCTTTTCAAGGATGGTGTCGAGCGCCGCATCTGTGAGTTCGTGGCTCCACCGGTCGCGTTCCTCGCGCCAGATCATGTCGGCCGTGCCGGTGTGGCGGCACACGATCACCGCCTCGACGCGCGGCGGCAGGGTGACAAGGCTGGAAGCAATCGCGATCCGCACCCGCGCGGCATCCGCGCTGGATATGCGGCCCTCGTTGCCCAACTGTATCAGCGCCTTGCCGACGCCGCGCATCACATCGGAGCGATCGACCGTGATTTCTCCGGCGAGCGCCTCGCGCACCGTGTCGAGGATTGTCTGTTGATCGGCAGCTTGCAGTTCGAGTTCGAGCTTGCCGAGAATGGTGAGCGCCGTTGTCACCGGCACGAAATTGTCGAGCGCGGGATCGGTATAGGCGTTCTTGAACGGGGCAACCTGCGCGGTGCGAAAAGAGCCATCCGAGGTGACAATCACCTTGGCGCCGGTATCGGCGATGCGATCCGACAGGGTCTTGTCGGAAAAACCGCCGAACACCGCCGTATAGACCACGCCCATCCGCTTGGCGCCTTCGGTCCAATAGATTTGCGGCACGATGCTCGGCATGTTGAGCGCGATCCGGTCTCCCGGTTGCACCCCGAGCGCCTGCAAGGCGACCGCGCACTTCGCGCTTTCGAGCAGCAATTGGCGGCGCGAGACGGTGAAGCAATCGAGCGGCGCACCCTTGCCGCCCAATGCGGACATATCCCAGCGATCACCTTCAAAGATCAGCGCGGCTTCCTCGCCGTGGCCCGCCAGCACGTGGCGATCCATCTCGGAAAAGGCCGCATTGGTGCGCCCGCCGACAAACCAGCGCCAATGCGGCGGGTTCGAACCATCAAAGGCCTGCTCCCACGGCGCAAAATCGGCTGGAAGCGCGGGGCTGACAGGGGCACAGGTGGCCGCGTCCCAGCCGGTCCATGCGCCGTCTTCACCCTTGGCGAGCCACGCACCGCTTGGCCCGCAATCGGCCACGAACCAATGCATGTTGCGCGCGGCAATCTGCCCATGAAAGGCACCGGGATCAGCCAGCACGGCGGCGCGCATCGCGTCCCAGTCCGCGCGGTTGCCGATGGGATTGGTCAGACGGGCGGCAGCCACCACGCCGGTATCAGCTTCAGCCAAGAACTCTTCCTCCCCGAGACCGCTGCAAGCAGCAGCCATGCGCGCGCCGAAAGCTCATGAGTCTGAAGCAAAATTGCGCATAAGCGCGCAATCAGGCAACAAACTGCATGATCAGTTTCAGGTTTTGCAACGCCGCATTGCAAAAAGCGTTCCGCAACCCGATTCGCCCGGGGAGGAGATCAGGATAGTCTAACCCAATTCAGCCGCGACCGCGATAGGGGGCTACGCCCTGATCGGGCACCCACAGGCCTTCGGGTGCAGGGCCGGTCTGCCAGAAGACATCAATCGGGATCCCGCCGCGCGGATACCAGTATCCGCCGATGCGCAGCCAGCGCGGCTGCATTTCTTCGGAAAGCCGCTGGCCGATGCCGACGGTGACATCTTCGTGGAAGCCATTGTGATTGCGGAAAGACCCCAGAAACAGCTTGAGGCTTTTCGATTCCACAATCGTATCGCCCGGCGCGTAATCGATCACCAGATGGGCAAAATCGGGCTGGTCAGTGACCGGGCACAAGGAGGTGAATTCCGGCGCGACAAACCGCACCAGAAACAGCGCGCCCTTGCGCGGGTTGGGGACATAATCAAGCTGCGCTTCTTCGGGCGAGCGCGGCAGCGGGCTGTCCTTGCCGAGAAAGGCGGGATTGAGCGAAGGCGTGTCAGAGGGCGTGTTCATAGGCTGGGCTGTTGCCGCGAAACCGGGCATAGCGCAAGCAAGGAACTGGACGCAGGCGGCCCTGCCGTTATGGGAAGCGAACCGCTGTGCACTCTCAAGCGACCATGGCTTTGCGAATGACCTCATCCCGACCCCGGCTGCCTCGCGCCATGACAGCCACGATCCTGGCCGCGCTTGGCAGCACAGGCGCACAGGCCGTGCCGCCATCGGCACCTCTGCCCGAGGCGCAACCCTCTCCGCAAGCGAGCCCGCTCGCCCTGCCTCCGGCACCCGTGGCAACGGCATCGCCCCCGGCTGCTGCCCAGCCGCAACCACGCAGCACGCCAGCACCCGCGCCCATACCCGCGCCGCGCCCCTCGATTTCCACGGCGGTGCCAACATCCGACCCAGCGAGTGCCAGCACCCCCTCGCCCACCCCGGCAATGCCCTCCTCACCTGCCGGCCCCGGCTTTGGCGACAGCCTCATACCGCCTGAGGCCAATGCACCTGTCGCGCCATCCTCGGCGCTCGGAGCAAGCATCTGGCCCGGCCTGTGGCCGTGGCTGGCAGGCGCGCTGGCTGTCATCGTCGCCCTGATTGCTGCGCGCATCCTTCCGCGGCGGCGTCAGCCCAAGGTGCCGCGCCTCGCCGCGCCAGCCAAGCGCCCGGCCGCCGCCGCAGCGGAGCAGGCTGCCGCCACACCGCTGCGGCTGGATTGCCAGCTCGACATCACCGGCGCTGCGCGCAGCGTGATGATGTTCAGCATCGATTACCGCCTCGAAGTGGCCAATCGCGCCGATCGGGCGGTGCGCGATCTGGCGATCACCATCCGGCTCGACCAGCCGCGTCAGGACAGCACAGATGCGTCGCTGGCCGATACGGCAGAGGAGCATCAGACGATTCCCCGGATCGGCCCGCAGCAAAGCCGCAGCATCACCGGCACACTGCGTCTCCCGCTCGCCGCGATAGCCCCGCTGCGGCAGGGCTCGGCCCCGCTGCTGATCCCGCTGCTTCACGTGACGCTGGAGAGCCCGGACCGCGAGACGGAACAGCGCACCTTCGTGGTCGGCACGCCCAGCCCCGCCACCATGGGCAGGCTCCAGCCGATCCGGCTCGACGTGGCGCCGGGCGGGATCGCCGGGCTAAAGGCCCAGCCTGTCAATGCGCCCTGAGCGGATCAGACGGGCGCGGGCCTTGGCGGAAGGGCCCCGCGCCGCTAGGCTCGGCGCATGACCGAACACCTCCCCCCGCTCGTTTCGACCGCATGGCTGGCCGACCATCTGGATCAAGCTGATGTGGTGGTGCTTGATGCCTCGCATCACTTGCCCGCCGCCGCGCGCGATGCCCGCGCTGATTTTGCATCCGAGCACATTCCCGGCGCGCAGTTCCTCGATCTGGCGAGCCTGTTCGATGCCACCTCGCCTGTCCCCTATGCGCTGCCGCAGCCCGAACAGCTTGCCGAGCGGCTGGCGAGCCTCGGCGTGCCACCGGGCGCGCGCATCGTGCTTTATGATGACAGCGCGATCCGCAGCGCCGCCCGGGCATGGTTCATGCTCACGACCAGCGGCTGGGCGGAGGTTGCGATCCTCGATGGCGGGCTCGCCAAGTGGCGCAGCGAAGCGCGCCCGCTTGCGGGCGGCGCAACGGATATCACCGCCACCACGCCTGCCGCACTCCATGCCCCCCGCGCTGTCCGCAGCAAGGCCGACATGCTGGCCAATCTCGACACCCACGCCGAACAGGTGCTCGACGCGCGCAGCGCCGACCGGGTCTATGGCTCGGGGATCGATCCGGTGCATGGCGGACAGAACGGGCGGATTCCCGGCGCGCTCAACCTGCCTTTCACCGAAGTGCTCAACCCCGATGGCACTTACAAGGCGGTGCCCGAATTGCGCGCTGCCTTTGAACGCGCCGGGGTCGATCTCGCCCGCCCGCTTGTCGGCACCTGCGGCAGCGGTGTGACGGCAAGCGTGCTGCTGTTCGCGCTCCACCTTATCGGCAAGGATGATACCGCGCTGTATGATGGGAGCTGGAGCGAATGGGGCGCCGATCCCGCCACGCCCAAGACGCATGGGCCGGACGCATGAGCAGCGACGGGGATGACAGCAAGCGCCGCCCTGCAACACGGGTGGTGCGCGGTGGCCGGAAGAGCGCGTGGACTGGCCCGGTCGTCAACGTGCCGGTCTGGCGCGGTTCGACTCACCTTTACGACACAGACGCGGATCGGCAGGCCGCGGGGCGCAACAATGCTGACGGGCAGTTCTTCTACGGCAGGCGCGGTGCGCCGACCCAGTGGAGCCTCGCCGAAGCGCTGACCGCGATCGAGCCGGGTGCCCATGGCACCGTGCTCTATCCCAGCGGCGTTGCCGCGATTGCAGGGATCATGCTGGCGGTGCTCAAGCCGGGTGATCATCTGCTGATGAGCGACAATGCCTATGACCCCAGCCGCAGCATGGCCACCGGCCTCTTGGCGCGGATGGGGGTGACCACCACCTTTTTCGATCCGCTGGATATCTCCGCCTATCGCGCGCTCTTTGCCAAGCCGGTGCAAGCGGTGTGGCTCGAAAGCCCCGGCAGCCTGACCTTCGAGGTCTGCGATGTGCCGCAGCTCGCCGCGATGGCGCGCGAACACGGCGCGGTGAGCCTGATCGACAACACCTGGGCCAGCCCGCTTGGCTTTGCCGCGCTCGATCATGGCTGCGATATCGTGATGATGAGCCTGTCGAAGCATGTCGGCGGCCATTCCGATCTGATGATGGGCAGCGCGAGCGCGGGCGAGACATGGTATCGGGCGCTCCGCCGCACCGCGCAGGATCTGGGGCAGGTCGTCTCGCCTGATGATGCCGCGCTGGCCGCACGAGGCCTGCGCACGATGCAGGTGCGACTCGCCGCGCAAACGCAAAGCGCGCGGCGGATCGCCAGCTGGCTTGCCGCGCAGCCGCAAGTCGCGCGCGTGCTATGCCCGCTGCTGCCCGACGATCCAGGCCATGCGCTATGGGCCCGGGACTTCACCGGCGGCTGCGGCCTATTTTCTTTCGTGCTGGCCAGCAATGATCCCGCCGCAGCGGCGCGGGTTGCCGATAATCTCGACCTGTTCGGGATCGGCTATTCCTGGGGCGGTTATGAAAGCCTCGCCCTGCCGATCAAGCCAGCCGATTACCGCAGCGTCATGGCGGATCAGACCGGCGGGCGGCCGGCATTGCGAGTGTCCATCGGGCTTGAGGATACAGATGATCTCATCGCCGATCTCGCACAGGCGCTGGCGCAGGTCTGATCGCGAGCCGCAATAGCTTTGCTTCATCGCTGGCAAAGCATTCTCGCTGGAAGGCGCGCGGCGCATCGCCCAAGTGGGCAGCATGCAGCAGATCGGCACCATCTATCTCGTCGGCGCGGGGCCGGGTCCGGTGGACCTGCTGACCCTGCGCGCCGTCCGCCTGATCGAGCGGGCGGAAGTGATCGTCCATGACGGGCTGATCGGCCCGGACATTCTCGGCCTTGCCAGGCCCGATGCGCGGCTGATCTCAGTCGCCAAACAGCGCGCCCGCCACACCTTGCCGCAGGAGGCAATCAACGCCCTGCTGGTGCGCGAGGCGCTGGCCGGGCGTGATGTGGTGCGCCTCAAAGGCGGTGATCCCTTCATCTTCGGGCGCGGCGGCGAGGAAGCCGAAACTGCGCGCGCGGCGGGCGTTCCGGTCGAAGTCGTGCCCGGCATTTCAGCGGCCAATGGGGGTGCGGCCGCCAGCGGCATTCCGCTCACCCACCGCGACGCGGCCAGCATCGTCAGCTTTGTCGCGGGCCAGTGCAAAGGGCTTTCCGAGCAGAACTGGTCAGGCCTTGCCGGCAAGGGCCGCACGCTGGTGATCTACATGGGCGTTTCCACCGCCGCTGCCATCGCCGAAAAGCTGATGGCCGATGGCCTTGCGCCAGACATGCCCGTCGCCGTGATCGAGAACGCGGCGCGCCCCGAAATGCGGGTGTTGCGGGGCTTGCTCGCCGGGCTCCCCGATCTGGTCGAGCGGGAGGCGGTCAAAAGCCCCGCCCTCATCGTCATCGGCGAGGTTACGGCGCGCCTCAGCCGTCATCCTGACGCAAGTCAGGATCGGGTCGAGGTAAGCGCCTTGCTGGAAGCGATCCCCGGTCAAGCCCGGGATGACGGAGATATTGTATGAAGATCCTCACCGGCAATGATCTGCGCAGCGGTGCGGTGACGTGGTGGAACGGCACGGGCTGGTCGCTCCACGTCAATGACGCGGTCGATGTCGGCGACATGGCCGAGGAAATCATGGCCCGCGAAGTCGCCGCGCGCCGCGTCAATGTGCCTTACGCGATCGAGGCGACCCGCACCATCGACGGTTTGCGCCCCGCCCACATCAAGGACCGTATCCGCGCGCTCGGCCCGACCGTGCGGCCCGATCTCACATTGAAGCCGCAAGACCCGCAAGCCATCGACTGGGTGATCTGACATGTACCGTTACGATTCATACGATCAGGCGATGGTCGACGCCCGCGTGGAGGAATTCCGCGATCAGGCCCGCCGCCGCCTTGAGGGCAAGCTGACCGAAGACCAGTTCAAGCCGCTGCGGCTGATGAACGGGCTCTATCTCCAGCTCCACGCCTACATGCTGCGCGTCGCCATCCCCTATGGCACGCTCAACGCGCGGCAGATGGAGGCGCTGGCCGACATCGCGGAGAAGTATGACCGCGGCTACGGCCACTTCACCACCCGCCAGAATATCCAGTACAACTGGATCAAGCTGGAGGACGCTGCCGATATCCTCGCCGATCTGGCGAAGGTCGAAATGCACGCGATCCAGACCAGCGGCAATTGCATCCGCAACATCTCGGCGGATCACTTCGCAGGGGCCGCGGCGGACGAGGTGGTGGACCCCCGCCCCTATGCCGAGCTGATGCGCCAATGGTCGAGCTTCCACCCGGAGTTCACCTACCTGCCGCGCAAGTTCAAGATTGCGGTGATCGGCTCCGAAACCGACCGCGCAGCGATGCGCCTGCACGATATCGGCATCCGCATCGTCAAGCGTGACGGAGAGATCGGCGCGCAGTTCTACGCCGGTGGCGGCATGGGCCGCACGCCGATGATCGCGCCGCTGATCCGCGACTTCGTGCCGCTCGATCAGCTGATCACCTATGCCGAGGCATGCCTCAGGGTCTACAACCGCTACGGACGGCGCGACAACAAGTACAAGGCGCGGATCAAGATCCTCGTCCATGAACTCGGCGCAGCGGAGTACACCCGGCAGGTCGAGGAAGAATTCGCCCATATGCTGAGCGTGGGCGTCGAGCCGCCGCGCGAGGAGCTGGCGCGAATTGCGGCGCATTTCGAGCTGCCCGAACCCCTCCGCCGTCCCGGCCCCCGAGCCGGGACCCCGCTCACTCCCGAGCGGATCAGGGACATCGGGGCCCCGGATCAAGTCCGGGGCGGGGGGTTTGAGGCTTGGGCCTTGAACAACACCCACCCCCACCGCCACCCCGATTACGTTTCCGCCGTAATCAGCCTCAAGCCCGCAGGCGGTATCCCCGGCGATGCGACCGCCGAGCAGATGCGCGTCGTCGCACGGCTGGCGCGCGAATATTCGTTCGACGAGCTCAGGGTGATGCACACGCAGAACCTGCTGCTGCCCCATGTCGCCATCGCCGACCTTCCGGCGGTGTGGCAGGCGCTCGACGCCGCAGGCCTCGGTTCGCCCAATATGGACACGATCGAGGACATCATCGCCTGTCCCGGCCTTGATTACTGCTCGCTCGCCAACGCCCGTTCGATCCCGCTCGCGCAGCGCATTTCAGAGCGCTTCGCCGCTTCGGGCCGCACCGAAGTGGTGGGCGAATTGAAGCTGAAAATCTCCGGCTGCATCAACGCCTGCGGGCACCACCATGCGGGCCACATCGGCATCCTCGGCGTCGACAAGAAAGGGCGCGAGAATTACCAGCTTTCGCTCGGCGGT
Source organism: Erythrobacter epiphyticus (assembly GCF_034653295.1). Classification (NCBI taxonomy): domain Bacteria; kingdom Pseudomonadati; phylum Pseudomonadota; class Alphaproteobacteria; order Sphingomonadales; family Erythrobacteraceae; genus Erythrobacter; species Erythrobacter epiphyticus. The sequence continues at coordinate 84,093 of NZ_JAYEEU010000002.1, forward strand.
TCCGAGGCGGAGGATGTGAGCCTCGCCAAGATTACCGGCCCCGGCTTCGACGAGGATGGCGTGATCGCCGCGGTCGAGACAGTCACCGACGTCTACCTCGCACAGCGCGCCGAGGGCGAGCGTTTCCTCGATACCTACCGCCGCATCGGCATGGAGCCGTTCAAGGAGGCCTTGTATGGTTGATACCACCAACCTCGGCACCTCGCCCGACGAAGTGCAATTCCGCTTCCGCGACGATGAGCCCGTCGATCACGGTACGGTGACGGTGGACGCCTGCTGCGACCAGACCAACGCCGCCGCCGTCCGGATCGAGCCGGGCGACGATGCGCGGCTGCTCTTGCCCTTCCTTGATCGCCTCGCGCTGGTCGAGATCAACTTCCCGAGCTTTGGTGACGGGCGTGGCTATTCGGCGGCGCGCATCCTGCGCGAGGCGGGCTACACCGGAGAGCTGCGCGCGGTCGGCGATGTCCTGATCGATCAGCTTTCGCACATGCGCCGCTGCGGCTTCGACAGCTTCGCCCCCGACAAGCGGCTGGATGAAGAAGACGCCGCGCGTGCCTTTGCGACGTGGGACAACGTGTACCAGCGCGCGGCCGATCGCCGGTCCACCATTGCGGATAAGCGCCATGAAGCCTGAACTCGGACTCTCCCGCCAACCGCCGCGCACCCGCGACACGCTCGACCTCGCGCCGCGCTTTACCGAGCATGACGCCGTGCGCCTCAACCGCATGTTCCGCGGTGCCTCGACGCTGGACATGCTCGAAGCGGTGATCCGTGACGGGCTGGCGGGCGATCTTGCGGTGGTCTCCAGCTTCGGCGCGGAGAGCGCGGTCTTGCTGCACCTGATCGCCAGCGTCGACCCGACCGTGCCGGTGCTGTTCCTCGACACGGGCAAGCATTTCCCCGAGACGCTGGCCTATCGCGATGAACTGGTTGCGCGCCTCGGCCTCAATCTGGTGGTGCTGACGCCGGATGCCGAAGAACTGGCCAAGCGGGACGAAACCGGCCTCCGGTGGTCCTACGATCCCGATGGCTGCTGCGAGATCCGCAAGGTGAGGCCGCTGGAAAAGGCGCTGATCAATTTCGACGCCAGCTTCACCGGCAGGAAGGCCTTCCAGGCCGCGACCCGCGCCAATCTGCCGCGCTTTGAAGTGGACACCTCGGACGCGCAGGGGCGGCTCAAGATCAACCCGCTGATCGATTGGGACGCCGGGCAGATCGAAGGCTATTTCATCCAGCACGATCTCCCCCGCCACCCGCTGATCGCACAGGGCTACCCTTCGATCGGCTGCTCCCCCTGCACCTCGCAGGTCGCGCCGGGCGAAGACCCGCGCTCGGGTCGCTGGAAGGGCTGGGACAAGACCGAATGCGGCATCCACAAGCCGGGCGAGGAACCGTTTTTGTAAGCCACCCCCTCGTCATTGCGAGGAGCCGAAGGCGACGCGGCAATCCAGAGCGTTCCGCGCGCAGCTCTGGATTGGTTGGCCACGGCCAGCTTCGCTTCCGCTGCGCTCGCAATGACGAAGCGAAGGGCTACAACCACCCCTCGCGGGCGTACCATGCGGCGGTCGCCTTCAGACCTTCCTCGCCACTGATCCGCGGCTGCCATATGCCGGCGGGCGGCTTGCGATCCGAACGGGAAACCCAGTTGGGATGGCACATATAGCCCACACGGTCGGCGGTGAGTTTCGCGCGGTCGCCGCGCAGCAGCCGGTCGGCCGTGGCCGTGGCTTCCAGCACAGCGCGCGGCAAGTGCGGAGCGAAGACGGAACGCTTGCCCACGGCTTGGCCGATAGCTTGCGCCAGCTCCTTGTGGCTCCACCCGCCCTCGCGCCCGTCGTCAGGTTCGTAGGTCTGCTTCTTCGTCGCAGCGGCGTTGCTGGCCGCCAGCGCCACCAGCAGACGCGCGAGATCGTCGGCATGGATGATTGAGCTCGCCCCACCCGGCGGGAGGGGGACAAAGCCCCATTTGGCGGTGCGGAACATCTCCAGATAGTCGACATCGCGCGGACCATAGACCCCGGGCGGCCGCACCGTGGTCCAGTCGAGACCGGAGGCCTCCACCAGCGCCTCAGCCTTGGCCTTCGACGCGCCATAGGCCGACAGTTCGGGCTTGCGCGCCGATAGCGAGGAAACAAACACCAGCCGCCGGGCCTGCGCCTGCTTCATCGCGGCGATGACGTTGGCGGTGCCGGTGACGTTGGCCGCTTCGAAGGCGGCGGGGTCCGGCGTGTTGGTGAGGCCCGCGACATGGATCACCGCGTCCGCGCCCGCGACCAGCGCGGCGAGCGCGCCCGCGTCGCCCAGATCGCCGCGCACCCATTCCACGCCAGCGCGCGCCGTTTGATCGCGGCGGGCGAGCGCACGCACCTGATGGCCCTCGGCCAGCGCCGCGTCGAGCACCGCAGAGCCGACAAAGCCGGTCGCGCCGGTGATCGCCAGCAGCGTCACAGCAGCACCATGTGATCGCGGTGGATCACGCAGGAGCGCGGCGCGTAGCCCAGCCGCTCGGCCTGATCCTCGGCGCGCTTGCCCGCGATCAATTGCACTTCGGCGGCGTCATATTCCGCAAGACCCTGCGCCAGCCGCTCGCCCCGCAGCGACAGCACGCTGACGAGATCGCCGCGCCGGAACTGGCCCGAGACGCCGACCACCCCCGCCGCAAGCAGGCTCGCCCCGGCTTTCAAAGCCTCCGCGCAGCCCTTGTCGACGCGCAGCTCGCCCGCAGGGGCGAGCCGCCCGCCAAGCCACGCCTTGCGCGCGGAATCGCTGCGCACGGGCAGGAACAGCGTCCCCGTGCCCGCGCCGAGCGCATGGGCGATCGGCGCGTCATGCGTGCCGTTGAGGATCGCCAGCGCAATGCCTGCGCGCGTCGCGATCTGCGCGGCTTGCAGCTTCGACACCATCCCGCCCGAACCCAGCCCGGATGAAGACGCGCCGCTCGCCATGGCCATAATTTCGGGCGTGACCGCCTCGACCACGGGCACCAGCGCGGCACCGGCCTCGCGCGGGTCACGGTCATAGAGTCCGTCAACATCCGACAGCAGCAGCACCAGATCGGCATTGGCTGCCTGCGCCACCCGCGCGGCCAGGCGATCATTATCGCCAAAACGGATTTCCTCGGTGGCGACGCTGTCGTTCTCGTTGATGACCGGGATCGTCCCCGCGCTCAGCAGCCGATCCAGCGTGGCCGAGGCATTGAGATAGCGCCGCCGATCTTCCAGATCATCAAGTGTCAGCAGCATTTGTGCCGCGGTAATGCCATGCGCCCGGAGCGCTGCCGACCACAGATCGGCAAGCTGGATCTGCCCGACCGCCGCTGCCGCCTGCGCATCGGCAAGGCTCGCCCGGCCACCCTTGGGCAAGGCCAGCCGCGCCGCGCCGAGCGCGATGGCGCCCGAACTGACAACAATTACCTGTCCGCCGTTCTTGCGCAGCGTGACCAGATCACCCGCCAGCTTGCCGAGCCATTGGCTGCGCGGCTTGCCGCCTTCGATCAGCAACGCGCTGCCGATCTTGACGACTATGCGCTGCGCGCGTGCCATGTCGGCCGACCGCTCCAGCATCAGCGTCTCTAGATCGGGGACCATTCGTCAGACGCGCCGCTCGGCGCGTCCTCGATCTCGCTGCCCTTGGTCTCGGTGGCGGTGCGATCGGGCAGATAGGACAGCACGGCATCCATCAGTTCGGGGATGCCTTCACCCGTCGCGCCCGAGACGGCAAAGACCTGTGTGGCGCCTGCCGCCTGCAATTCCGCGGCAAAGCCTGCCACCAACTCGGCATCGGCAAGATCACGCTTGTTGAGCGCAATCAGGCGCGGCTTTTCAGCGAGCCCGCCGCCATAGGCCTCAAGCTCTTCCTCGACGATGCGCAAGGCTTCAGCCGGGTCGGCGTTATCCGTGCCGGTGATGTCGATGAGGTGGATCAGCACCCGGCAGCGTTCGATATGGCCGAGGAAACGATCCCCGATCCCCGCGCCATCGGCTGCGCCTTCAATCAGGCCGGGAATATCCGCCAGCACGAATTCGCGGCCCTTGTGGCGCACCACGCCGAGCTTGGGCACCAGCGTGGTGAAGGCGTAATCGCCGACCTTGGCCTGCGCGTTCGAGACCGCGTTGATGAAGGTCGATTTGCCCGCGTTTGGCAGGCCGACAAGGCCGACATCGGCGAGCAGCTTCAGCCGCAGCCACACCCACATTTCCTCGCCCGGCATGCCGGGCTGGTGCTGGCGCGGGGCGCGATTGGTGGAGGTCTTGTAGGAGGCATTGCCGCGTCCGCCCATGCCGCCATGGAGCAGCACAACGCGCTGGCCGACTTCGGTGAAATCGGCGAGCACTTCTTCCTGATCATCGGAAATGATCTGCGTGCCGACGGGCACCTTGATCACCAGCGGCTTGGCGCTGGCGCCAGTGCGGTCCCGGCCCATGCCGTGCCCGCCGCGCGGTGCCTTGAAATGCTGGGTGTAGCGGAAATCGATCAGGGTATTGAGCCCGGCGACCGCTTCGAACACGATGTCGCCGCCGCTCCCCCCGTTGCCACCATCGGGGCCACCATATTCGACATATTTCTCACGCCGGAAGCTGACAGCGCCCGGCCCGCCGCCGCCTGACTTGATATAGATTTTGGCCTGATCGAGAAAATGCATGGAACGCTCCTCTATGCATTTCTGCGGCGGATGGCGAGGGGGATGATAGCAGCGCTGGCAGAACCGGTTCGCGCGCGGATGATACACCTGGTGGAGCCGAGGGGGATCGAACCCCTGACCTCGTCATTGCGAACGACGCGCTCTCCCATCTGAGCTACGGCCCCGTTCAGGTGTGCTGACCGCGCAGGGGCGGCCACAGCAGGCGCGCGACTTAGCGGCAAGCGCGCGCGCTTGCAACGGCGATTTTCGGTGTGGGCCTCTCGCGCCTAGCGCCGCGCCTTGGGCGTGGCCGCGGGCTGCGGCACCGCGAGCGGTTCGACCACCGGCTGCGACACGAAGCCTTCCTGCACCGGCACCACCGGCACAGCTTCACCGGTTTGCGGATCGACCACGGTCTGCGTCACCGCGGCAGCGGCCACCGCCGTGTAGGTCGGGACGTCCTCACCATTGGCGCGGGCCTGCTGCACCGCAACCCAGCCTGGCTGCGAGGAACCATAGCGCGCGCCATACTTGGCATCCCACTCCGCCGAGGCGCGCTGGTAGGCTTCGTACTGATTGAAGAAGTCCTCCATCGGCACCATCATCACCTGGAAATTCTCCTTGGCGAAGGCGAGCGGGAGGCTCTTCGGCGCAGCGAGATAGCGGTTGGCGACATCCAGCGCGGCGAGGCAGAACCCGCTGCGCGCTGCCGGGTTGGCGAAGAAGTTATAGACCTGCGTCGATTCCGCATCGCGGGCGACAATCGCATCGCGGCGGGTGCGGAAGCGGCTCTGATAGGTTTTCTCGATCCGGTCATTCACCGCCTTCAGGCCGCGCACGTTGTTGCTGAGGAACGCGCGATAGCCTTGCAGGATCGGATCATATTCGGGCGCAAGACAATTGAGTGCGGCAACATTCCACGCCGAGCGCAGGTGCCACACCAGCCGATCATCGGTGAGATTGCTGTTGACCGTGATCCACTTCCCATCCGGACCACGCGGCGGCATCTTCATCACGTAGGACGCGCCCGAAGGCGGCAGCGGGCGATAGGGCACGACTTCGGCAGCCTGCGCCTGCGGTCGGGGCGCGGCGGGCGGCGGCGCGCTCGTCGGCGTGGTGCAGGCGGCGACCAGCGCCGTGCCGATGGCCAGTGCGGCAACGCCAAGGCGACGGAACGTGAGGGGCGCGGTGTGCGAGGATTGCGCTGGGGTGGTTGCGGGCGAAATCATGTCAGGTCAGCCTCATTGTCCGAGCATATTATCGCAGGCGGATGAACCATGCCTGCACATTTTCATAGGGTGCGGCGATAGCTTGCTTTGCCGCCAAAGCAAATGCCCGGAGCCTTTTGCAAGACTCCGGGCATCCGAGATTTCAACCGTCCGGTTGCAGCCTTTCGCAATTACTCGCGATTGCCGAGGAACTGCAGCAGGAACATGAACATGTTGATGAAGTCGAGGTAGAGGCTCAGCGCGCCCATGATCACGGCCTTGCCCATGAACTCGGTGCCGCGCAGCTGGTCGTACTGCATCTTGAGCCGCTGCGTGTCATAGGCGGTGAGGCCAGCAAACACGAGCACGCCGATCGCGCTGATCACGAAAGACATCGCGCTCGATTGCAGGAACAGGTTCACGAGGCTGGCGATGATCAGACCGATCACGCCCATCATCAGGAAGCTGCCGAGACCCGACAGGTTCTTCTTGGTGGTATAGCCGTAGAGGCTGAGGCCCGCAAAAGCGCCCGCCGTCGCGAAGAACGTCACCGCGATGCTTTCACCCGTGAACACGAGGAAAATCGTCGAGAGCGACAGGCCCATCACGATGGCATAGGACCAGAACAGGATGTTCAAGGTCGACTGGCTCATCTTGTGGAGGCCGAAGCTCATCGCCAGCACGAAGCCGAGCGGGGCGAGCGCCACCACCCACATCAGCGGGCTGCCAGCCAGCGCCAGCGTGATGCCGCTCGACGCAGCCACCATCGCCACTATGCCGGTGAGCAGCACGGCCGAGGCCATGTAGTTATAGATCGAGAGCATGTAGGAGCGCAGGCCCTCGTCATAGACCGCGCGACCCGCGACATCGCCGCCGGCGCGCGGCACGGAGCCAAGGCGCTGCCCGGTGCCGAGGTTGTTGTTCCAGTCTGCCATCGTCGTTTCCAATCTCCAAACGCAGCGCTCCGGGAAAGCCGGACGCTATCGATGCTGCGAATATCGGGGTTTCGGCCCGCCATTTCAAGCAAAACCGGAAAGTGTCGCGTGAATTTCGTTCAGATTAACAATCATTAATCTGAACTGTAAGATCAGGAGTCAGTTCGCGGCATTCTGCGAGAGCTGCGCGCCCTTGTCGCGGGTGGCGCGCAAGGTCGCGATCATCAGGGTAACCAGCGCGCGATCATGGTCGAGAATGTTGAGCCCTTCGCGGGTCATGCCGCCGGGGCTCGCCACCCGATCAGCGAGCGTTGCGGGCGGGGCATCGGCCCTGGCTGCGAGCGCTGCGGCGCCTTCCACCATGGCAAGCGCCAGCCGGTCGGCAAGGCCGCGTTCGAGCCCCAGCTCGGCAGCGGCCGAAGCCAGCGCATCGATAAAGCGATAGACAAACCCCGGCCCCGATCCGGCAAGCGCGGTGACAAGGTCAAATTGCGCCTCATCCGCCAGCCACAAGGCTGTCCCCAGCCGATCGAACAGCGCCAGAGCCTCAGCGCAGCCGGCATCATCAAGCCCGCGTTCCGCAAGGATCACGGGCGATTTGCCAATGGCTGCCGCCAGATTGGGCATCACCCGCACATGCGCTCGCGCTGCCGGAAAGGCACTGACGAGTTGCGCAAGCGTGATCCCGGCGAGCAGCGAATGCACCGTCACGCCCGCTCCGCAGAGGTCGGCAAGGCCGGGGGCGAGGCTGGCGAGTTGCTGCGGCTTGAACCCCAGCAGCACGGCGTCAAAACCACCCGCCGCGCGCGCTTCGGCGGGATTGCGATAAAGCCCAACCCCGCCCGGTGCAGCCGCCAGCGCGGGATCAAGCACGGCAAAGCGCGCCGGGTCTTCTCCGGCTGCGAGCCATCCGGCGAGCATCGCCCCGCCCATATTGCCGCAGCCGATGATGAGCAGGTGCGGTGCCATCACGCCTCGCCCGCAGCGTCCACCATCGCGGCCTCCAGCGCGGCACGCGGCGTGCGATCGCCCCACAGCACGAACTGGAACGCGGGATAGAAGCGATCGCATTCATCAATCGCACATTCGACCAGCGCCTGCGCCTGCGCGAGGCTGAGGGTGCCTTCATCGCCAAGCAGCACGCCATGGCGATAGAGGAGCACATCCCCGTTCGACCAGATATCGAAGTGGCCGAGCCACATCTGTTCGTTGATCAGGCCGAGCAATTCGAACGCTTGCGGCTTCTTGTCCGCCGTTACCCGGATATCGGGCAGGCAGAGGAATTGCAGCACCCGATCCTGCGCCCGCCAGATCGCGCGCAGCTGATAATTGGCCCAGCTGCCCTGCACTTCGCCGCTCATCTCGTCATCGCTGACCATTTCGCAGGGCCAGCCGCGCGCCTCGAACAGCGCCAACAGCATCTCGACCGGCGCGGTGTCGTCCTCATGCGAGAAGTCCTTCTCGCGCGGTTTCATGGGCGGAGCCTCGGATCGGGAAAGGGGCGCTTTGTCATCAGTGGCACGCATGCCTGCCATCGATGGCGGTTGGCAATCCGCAGAGGCAAGGCGCTTGGGGAGAACCGCACAAGCCTGTTCATAGCCTGTGCAAAGAAACGCGAAGCGAGGCGCCAAGCCTTATTTAAGAACCTGAATTTCCTCGCCTTCGGGGCTCGCATAGAAGAAGGAATCAACGCCTTTCTCCTTCAGCCGCTTCACCAGATCGCGCGCCTTTTCGGGGCTGGTGAGCGGGCCGACCAGCAGGCGGTTGGCTTCGCCCCAGCGGGTGGTGTGGGGCTGCATGCCCTTGAACAGATCACCGCCCTTGCGCTCGAACCGGCGCCAATCGAATTTGAGCGCGGCAAGCTGGCGCCCGGTCGCGATCTGCACCCAATTGCGCGCGGGATGGGCGGGCTTGGCCGGTTCCTTGGGCTTGGCTTCGGGCTTGGGCTCGGGCCGCGCGGCGACTTCGCGCGGGGGCTGGATGCGGGTGATGTCCACCCCGCCGCCGCTCGGCCCGCTCTGGGGCAGCGCGCCGCCCAGATCCGCAAAGGCATCCGCCACGCGCGCGAGCGGCGCGGGCGGCGGTGGCGAAGCCGGCAGCGGTGCCGGGGCAGACGGAGCAGGCTGCGCAACCTGCGCAGGCGCAGGGGCGGGAGCAGGCGCAGGTGTGGGCGGGTTGGGAACAACCGTCACCCGCGGCTCTGCCGCTGCGACACGGCGGGCGCTGCGCACGCTTGAGGGCACCACCCCCGGCTGTGAGGGCGATGGCTCTGATCCAGCCCGGGCACTGACGCGCGCGGGCCCTACACCAAGCGGCTTGCCCGAAGGTTGCAGCCGGCTATCAGACTGCCCCTCGCGCGCGAACCGCGCGAGCCGCGGATCATCGCGCCCGATATCCGCCGCGCGCGGGAAAATGCCGAGATTGGCGGCTGCCGCCTGTTGCGGCTTGGTCAGGCGCGGCATGAAAGCAAGGTAGGGGACGAGCCGGCTGGAAAGGTCGCGCGGCATGACCTGATCGACAATGGCCGCGGCCCGTTCCTGCTCGCCGAAAATCGCCAGGCCAAACGCGCGGGTCCGCAGCGCGGCGATATCGCGTTCATCGAGCAGAGGGCGCAGGGTATCTTCAAACCCGCCACGATTGCCCGCAATGGCAAAGCTGAGCGCGAGGCGGCGGCGCGCCTCATTGTCGCGCGGATCGACTTCAAGCGCGCGGCGATACGCCGCTTGTGCGGCGGCCTGATCGCCCGTCATGTCAAAAGCGAGACCCCGGTCTGTCAGCAGCGTCGCCTCAGGAGCACCGGCGCGCACGGCCTTTTCAAAGCGCTCCAGCGCACCCAACGCATCGCCTGATCGCAGCGCCACCCGCGCCAGCCCAAGCGCAGCGCGCTGGTTGGTCTGCTCCACCACCAAGGCCCGCGCGAAGAAGCCATTGGCGGCTTCAAAATCATCGACCGCCAGCGAGGCTTCGCCCGCCTCGAGCAAGGCGGGCAGATCGCGCGGATCGCGGGCGAGTTGTACGAGCGCGCGGTTGAGGCGCTGCACCTCGCCCGAAGGGAGCGGCTGCACCACCTCGCGCGAGGTTACCTCCTGTGCCTGAACCGGGTTCGCCAGCATCGCACAAGCACTGGCGAGCACACCACTGCCCAACGCACGGCGGAAAGAACGGGCAAAGGGAAAAGCTTTGGGGGACATGATCACGACCGGGGCAAGATTTGTTCTATCCTAGCCCCGTGATGCCACAATACCAGCCCCGCCCCGCGCCCAGCAAGCCGAGCGGGGCACGGCCTGCGCCGGGATGCGGACCAGAGGGACAGGCTTACTGGTTGTTCTGGCGACCAAGGAAGCGCGGGATGCTGAGCGCCGGGCCACCGCCGCCATCACCATCGCCGTCATCCTCATCGTCATCGGCGCTGCTGGTTGTGCTGCGCGAAAGATTGGCCATCCGTTCGAACAGCGTGCTGCCTGCGCCTGCCGCGCCGCCACCACCACCGCCGATCAGACCCCGACGGCGACCGCCACCAAGCTGGGCTTCGACCGGGCGATCATCCGAAGCGAGCCGATCGGCATCGGCGAGGAAATCATCCTGCACCGGCGGCGAGAACGCCCCAGCCGGGCCGCCACTCGGGCGCGATCCGTACCCGTCATCATAGGCTTCGCCGAGATCAAGCGTGTCATCATCCGCAACAGCCTGACCATAGGGATCAGGCTCGGCGCGGGTCAGGCCAAGCTCGACATCTTCCACGCCGCGCAGCCCGGCGAGCGGATCGACAATGCCATCGACATCGTCGTCATACTCATCGCCGTAATCATCATCGCCCAGCCCTTCGACCGCCTGCATCCCGGTGAGATCGAACGGTTCTGCCTCGGCGATTTCCTCCGGCAGGAAATCTTCGTCCAAGGAAACCGCAGCGGCAGCCGCCACGCCCACGCCTGCCAACGGGGCAGCCGCGAAACCGGGGGCTTCGGGGGCTTCATCGCCGAGTTCGAGCACCGGCCGCTTGGGCGCACGCGCGCCGCCGAGCGAAGTCGGCAAGGCCCGGTCCGCAGCACCGAGCGCGCCTTGCTCGATCCCGGTGGCGACCACCGAGACGCGGATCTTGCCCTTGAGATCGGGATTGAACGCCGAGCCCCAGATGATGTTGGCATCTTCGTCGACCAGCTCGCGGATGTGATTGGCCGCCTCGTCAACTTCGAGCAGGCGCATGTCTTCGCCGCCGATGATCGAGATAATCACGCCCTTGGCCCCGGCCATGCTCACGCCATCGAGCAGCGGGTTGGCAATCGCCTGCTCGGCCGCTTCGAGCGCGCGGTTCTCACCCTCGCCCTCGCCGGTGCCCATCATCGCCTTGCCCATCTCGCTCATGACGGAACGGACATCGGCAAAGTCGAGATTGATGAGGCCCGGCATCACCATCAGATCGGTGATCGAGCGCACGCCCTGCTGGAGCACTTCATCGGCGAGCTGGAAGGCTTCCTTGAAGGTGGTTTCGGCCTTGGCGACAAGGAACAGGTTCTGGTTGGGAATGACGATCAGGGTGTCGACATGCTTTTGCAGCTCTTCGATGCCCGCTTCGGCCGCGCGCATCCGGCGGGTGCCTTCGAACAGGAACGGCTTGGTTACCACGCCCACGGTGAGCACGCCCATGCGGCGCGCGGCTTCGGCGATCACCGGCGCGGCGCCGGTGCCCGTGCCGCCACCCATCCCGGCGGCGATGAAGCACATGTTGACGCCTTCCAGCGCCTGTTCGATCTCGGCAACGGTTTCCTCGGCCGCGGCCTTGCCCACTTCGGGACGCGCACCGGCACCAAGCCCGCCGGTGATGTCCGGGCCAAGCTGGATACGCTTTTCCGCCGGAGAGGTGCTGAGCGCCTGGGCATCCGTGTTGGCGACAATGAATTCGACGCCTTCGATCTCGGACGCGATCATGTTGGCAATGGCATTGCCCCCAGCCCCGCCAATGCCGATCACGGTTATCCGCGGGCGCATGTCGTCAATCGCTGCCGGTCCGATATTGATGCTCATCAGTGTTCCTCCAGCCGCAGATCGCGGGCCTGCGCCGCCCCCTTATCCGCACTACCATTCCTCTTTGACACAAACCCCGTATTGTTTTGATAGGGGGATAATCCTTATCCACAGCCCTCAGTTAACCCCGATCAGGCCGAAACTGAACCCGTTGCGGGCCGCAAGCAGGCTCAGAAATACTCCTTCATCGCCCGCATCAACCGCCCTACCGGAAACAGGCTGCGTCCGGCATTGCCCAGGCTGGCGCGCATGGCGCGCGGCGCATTGACCGAGCGGATGTCGACCGGATCCTCGGCCGCGTAAAGACACAGGCCCGCCAAGGTCGCAAAGCCGGGTGTCGCATGGGCTTCGGGCAGGCCTTTAAGCTCAGGCGTGCGCCCCAGCCGCACCGGCACGCCCAGCGCACTCTGCACGAATTCGGCCATGCCAGCAAGTTCCGCACCGCCGCCGGTCAGCACCACTTGCCCGGCGCGGGTGCCGGAAAAGCCCATATCCTTAAGCGCCTTGCCGATTTCCGTGGTCAGCAGCGAAAGGTGCTGGGTGACAACCGAGACCAGTTGCGCGCGCGAGATGCGGTTTTTCTCATCCGCGCCGCGCGCCACGGGCTGCGCGCCGGGCGCAGGCTGCGCGTCTTCACCGGCAGCATCATTGGGGCCGGTCACCGGGATCATCTCGCGGTGATCGGAACGGCTCGCAATCGCCGAGCCATAGACACATTTGAGCCGTTCGGCCTGAAAGCGGCGAATGCCGAAAGCCGACGCAATCGCATCGGTGATGTCGCCCGAACCCATCGGCACCGCCCGCAGCCCCAGCAACATGCCCGCCGCGAACACGGCGATATTGGTGACATCGGCCCCGATCTCGACCAGCGCGACCCCGAGATCGCGTTCCTCATCGGTAAGGCAGGCATAGCCCGCCGCGAGCGGCGCTGCGACCACCCCTTCGACATCGAGATGCGCGCTTTGCACCGCTTCCATGAGATTGCGCACCGGCGCGCCATCGGCCAGCATCACATGGATATCGACCCCGAGCCGTTCAGCGTGCAGGCCGCGCGGATTGGCCACGCCATGCGCGCCATCAAGCGTGTAATGCGCCGGCTGGGCATGCAGCACCGTGCGTCCGTCAGGCTGGATCATGCCGCGCGCCTGATAGAGCAGCAGTTCGACATCCTCTTCCTCGATCCGCCGCCCGCCGATCTCGATGTCAACACTCGCGACATGGCTGCCAAGCCCTGCGCCCGCGCAGGCGATCCACACGCTTTGCACGGTCAGGCCCGCGCTCTTTTCGGCGCGCTCCACCGCATCGCGGATCGCATAAGTGGCCGCGCGCATATCGGTGACATAGCCGCGCTTGATGCCCGCGCTCGCCCGGTGGCCCGAGCCGAGCACGATCAACTCACCCGTTTCGGTCTCGCCCATGATCATCGCCGAGATGCGGAACGATCCGATATTGACCGCGCCCAGCACCCGCGTCAGCCGCGCCTTGGCGATCTGCTGATTGCGTGCGGCCGCCTTGCCCGCTGCCCGTGATGCCATCACTGACTGCTCCCTTTCTCAAGATTGGCGAGCGCTTTGGCCCGTTCGCTCTGACCGGGCACACGCATGTAGATGCGCGGCGGGGTGCGCATGTCGAAAGCGGCAACCTTGCCGCCAATCAGCCGGTTCTGCCCGTCGAGCCGGGCAAATTGCACCAGGGCCGTGGCCGCTTCGACTTCGCCTTCGGGCAGCGCCAGCAATTGATCGCTGCGGAACACAAGGTTCCAGCGGCGATTGCCGACCCATTCCGCCGCCTTGACCTGCGGCTGCAAGGCGGGCGCAGCGGCCAGCAATTGTTCGAGCTGTGCAACCTGCATCGCCGCGCCAGAGCCGGAAATCCGCAGCATTCCCTTGGCCTTGGCCTCGGCAATCGGGGCGAGTTCAACCCCCGAACGGTCAATCAGCATGAGCCGATCAGGCCGCGCGAGCACGGCATGGGGCTCCCGTTCGACGATGTCGATTGCCAGCGTATCGGGCAGCTGACGCGAGACCCGCGCATCGCGGACCCACGGCAATGTCAGCAATTGGGTGCGCAGCGCGGCGATATCGACATCGGGCATGGCGCGGCTGCGCTGGGCCAGCGCGAGCGCATAGACCTCGCGCTCGTCCATCCGGTTGGTGCCGGTGACCTTGACATGGCGCACCGCAAACCCCGCATCAGTCGCGGCCTTGGCGATCTGCGCTTCGGCGAGCGCGGGGACGCCGGCAAGGCTTGCAATCACCACGGCGAGCGCGACGCCGCCGCCAATGATGATCGTCAGCCAGATCCGGCTCCATTGGTCTTCGGTGAAGGGCAAAAGCCCCATCGCGCCATCGATCAGCCCGCTCGCCTGCCCGCGCGCGCGGCGCGCGGTAACCGCGCGGTTTTCAGCGCGCACGGCGCGGCGCACACCGCGGGTATCGCTACGCTTGATCTGCGCCATGGCGACCTCGCTTGTTCGCTTTGGCAGCATGAACCCTGAGCGCTTCGTGCACCAACAGCTCGACCAGCTCGCCATAGCTGATGCCCGCCTGCGCGGCCTGTTCGGGTACGAGGCTGAGCGGCGTCATGCCCGGCTGGGTGTTGGTTTCGAGCACGAACAGGCCTGCTGCGCCCAGTTCATCGTCCCAACGGAAATCCGTGCGGCTGGTGCCGTGGCAGCCAAGCACCTGATGCGCGCGGATCGCGTAATCTTCGCACAGCTTGGTGATGTCAGCCGGGATCTGCGCCGGGCAGACATGAACCGTGCGCCCTTCGGTATATTTGTGCTCGTAATCGTAGAAGCCGTTTTCGATCACCAATTCGGTGACCCCGAGCGCGCGCGGGCCATCAGGGCCATCGAGCACGGCCGCAGTCAGCTCGCGGCCCTTGATGAAAGGCTCGGCCAGCAGTTCGGCAAATTCCTGCCACGGGCCAGTCGCCTGCGGGTTGATCGGATTGCCCACGTTGCTGTCGGCTGTAACGATCGCGACGCCGACCGAAGAACCTTCGTTCACCGGCTTCAAGACAAAGGGGCGCGGCAAGGGATCGCCCTGATAAAGCTCTTCCCGCGTGACAATGCGCCCGCCCGGCATCGGAATGCCGTGCGGCACCAGCGCTTGTTTGGTGAGCTGCTTGTCGATCGCGATCACCGAGGTGGCGAGACCCGAATGGGTATAGGCCAGCCCCATCAGATCGAGCAGCCCCTGCACCGAGCCATCTTCGCCCGGCACGCCGTGGAGCGCGTTGAACACCACGTCGGGCGCGGCCTCGTGCAGGCGCAGCGCCACATCGCGGCCCATGTCGATACGCGTCACGCGAAAGCCGCGCGCTTCGAGCGCATCGGCGACACCATGGCCACTCATCAGCGAAACCGGGCGCTCATTGGCCCAACCGCCCATCAGGACAGCAACGTGGAGAGGCTTGTCAAACATCATTCAAATCCGTTCGGGCTGAGCTTGTCGAAGCCCTGCACTTCACTTTTGCTGCGGCGAAAAAGAAGGACGGCCCTTCGACAAGCTCAGGGTGAACGGAAGTGGTTGCCTCGTCCATCACGGCCGTCCCACCCGCTGGATTTCCCATTCGAGCATCACGCCCGCATGCTCATAGACTTTCTGGCGCACCAGTTCGCCCAGCCCTTCGATGTCAGCGCTGGTGGCATCGCCGGTGTTGATCAGGAAATTGGTGTGCTTCTCGCTCACCTGCGCCCCGCCGAGAGTGAGGCCACGGCAGCCCGCCGCATCGACGAGTTGCCACGCCTTGTGGCCTTCGGGGTTCTTGAAGGTCGATCCGCCGGTCTTGGTGCGGAGCGGCTGGCTCGCCTCGCGCGCGGCAGCGATGCGGTCCATCTCCGCACCGATTGCCGCCGGATCGCCGGGATGCCCCTTGAACCGGGCCGAGACCACAATCGCGCCTTCGGGCAGCACCGAATGGCGATAGGTATAGGCCAGATCGGCGGCGGGCAGCGTGACAAAGGTGCCATCGGGCAGGATAACCGCGCAATCGACCAGCACATCGGCGACTTCGCGGCCATAGGCCCCGCCATTCATCCGCACGAAACCGCCGACCGTGCCGGGAATGCCGCGCAGGAATTCCAGCCCGGCAATGCCCAGATCGCGCGCAGTCGAAGCGACGAGGATGCCGCTTGCCCCGCCCCCGCAGGTGAGTTCGTTTTCGCCGCTATGCTCGACCCCGGCAAAGGCCTTGCCGAGCCGCACCACCACGCCGGGGACACCGCCATCGCGTACGATGAGGTTTGATCCGAGCCCCAGCGCCATCACCGGAATATCGCCGCCCAGCCGTTCGAGAAAGGCGCGCAGATCGTTGAGATCCGCGGGTTCGAACAGCCAGTCGGCAGGCCCGCCGGTCTTGAACCAGGTGTAGGGCGCAAGCGGCGCCTTGCAGGTCAGCTTGCCGCGAATACCCTCAAGCGAGACCGGCGCAGCGACCGCGCCTTCGACGGCACAGGTCGGCGCCCCACCATCGTCCCAGATGGGTGCCTCGCCGGGCTGGATGCTCATCATCATGCCGCGGCCTTGCCTTGGGCGGCAATCGCGCTGGCCACACCTGCGGCCCAGCGGGTGATATCGCCCGCGCCCATGCAGACGACCAGATCGCCCGCCGCCAACTCGCCCGCGAGTGCGCTGGCCAGCGCATCGGCGCCCTCAATCAGCCGCGCCGCGCGGTGCCCGCGCGCCTTGATCCCGGCCACCAGCGCCGCCGCATCCACCCCCGGCAGAGGTTCTTCCCCTGCGGCATAGACCGGCGCGACATAGACGATATCGGCATCATTGGCGCAGGATTGGAAATCCTCCATCAGATCATGGAGGCGCGTGAAGCGGTGCGGCTGGATCACCGCGATTACGCGGCCATCGCTCTCGCCCACGGCCTCGCGCGCTGCCGCCAGCACGGCGCGGATTTCAACCGGGTGGTGCGCGTAATCATCGATCACGCCTGCCTCGCCGCCACCTGCGAGCGCCACCGTGCCGACACGGGTGAAGCGGCGCCGCACCCCGCCAAACTTGGCAAAGCCCGCGCGGATCACTGCGTCCGAACAGCCCATCTCGATCGCCACGGCAATCGCGGCGAGCGCGTTCTGGACATTGTGCCGCCCCGGCATGGGCAGATGCACGCCTTCGATGCGGCGATCCTCTGCCCCGCGCTGCCGCACGATCACATCAAAGGTGCTGCCTCCGCGCGCGGGGACAACATTGACCCCGCAGATATCGGCTTGGAGCGAAAAGCCATAAGTCACGACCTTGCGATCGCGCACTTCGCCGATCACCGCCTGCACCTGCGGGTGATCAACGCACAGCACCGCCGCGCCATAGAAGGGCACGTTGTGGATGAATTCCACAAAGGCCCGCTTCACCCCTTCGAAGTCGCCATAGTGATCGAGGTGTTCAGGATCGATATTGGTGACGACCGCGATCGTGCCGTCCAGCCGCAGGAAGCTGCCGTCGCTTTCGTCCGCTTCGACCACCATCCAGTCGCTATCGCCGAGCCGCGCGTTCGAGCCATATTGCTCGATAATGCCGCCGTTGATCACCGTGGGATCGATGCCGCCGGTATCGAGCAGGCTGGCGATCATGCTGGTTGTCGTCGTCTTGCCGTGGGTGCCTGCCACTGCGACAGTTGATTTGAGCCGCATCAGTTCGGCCAGCATTTCGGCGCGGCGCACCACCGGCACCCGCGCTTCGAGCGCGGCGGCGACTTCGGGATTGGTGCGGCGCACCGCGGTAGAGGTGACCACCACCGCCACGCCTGCGACGTTTTCCTTGGCATGGCCGATATGCACGGTGATGCCGCGCGCGCGCAGCCGCTCGACACTCGGCCCCTCGGCAATGTCCGAGCCTTGGACCGCATAGCCGAGATTGTGCATCACCTCGGCAATGCCGGACATGCCGATCCCGCCGATGCCGACGAAGTGGATGATCCCGATATCCGTGCCGACACCCTTCATGCGTCGGCTCCGTGCTGGACCGCATCCTTGGCGGCCTTGCGGCTTGCCGTCTGCGGACGAGCCGCCGTTTGCGCGGCGCGGGGTGCATTTTCGCCGACGCGGATCACATCCATCAGATCAAGCCCGCCCATGCTCGTCACCAGATCGGCCAAGTCCTTGGCCGCATCGGGCCGCCCGCAATTGAACGCGCAATGCGCGGCATTGGCGAGGCTTTGCGGGTTCTGCGCCATCGCCTGAATCTGCTTGGCGAGTTCCTTGGGCTGGAAAGCCTCCTGCCGGATCATCCGCGCCCCGCCGGCTTTGACCATCTCGCGGGTGTTGACCGCCTGATGATCATCGGTCGCAATCGGTAACGGCACGAGGATCGCCGGGCGGCCCACGGCGGTAAGTTCGGCAATGGTCGAAGCGCCCGCGCGCCCGATGAACAGGTGTGCACCCGCCAGACGTTCGTGCATGTCTTCAAAATAGGTGCCGAGCTCGGCAGGGATATCATGCGCGGCGTAGCGCGCGCGCACCGCTTCGAGATCTTCGGCGCGGCATTGCTGGGTCACCTGCAAGCGCTGGCGCAAGGCGGGCGGCAGCATCGCGAGCCCGTCAGGCACCACTTCCGACAGCACCCGGGCACCTTGCGAACCGCCGGTCACCAGCACCCGGAACAGGCTTTCACCGGTCAGCTGCGGGAAATCCTGCTCGCGCAGCGCGAGCACTTCGGGCCGGACCGGATTGCCGGTGAGATGCACCTTGCCGCGATGCTTAGGCTTGAGCCGGTCAACCGCCGCATACGAGGTTGCGATGGCATCGACGCGGCCCGCCAGCAGCCGGTTGACCCGGCCGAGCACCGCGTTCTGTTCATGGATGATGCTGGGAATGCCTGCCGCGGTCGAGGCCAGCAAGCCGGGCAAGGCGGGATAGCCGCCAAAGCCGACCACTGCCGTCGGTTCGAAGGTTTCGAACAGCCGCAGCGCCATGCTGCGTCCTGCCAGCACGGCGCGCAGCCCCCCGATCCAGCCGAGCGGGTTCTTGCCGAACCGGCCCGCCGGGATGATATGCGAGGTCAGATAGGCGGGCTTGCCGGGCAGTGCGGCGCCGCGCTCGTCCGTCAGCAGCGCGACATGATGGCCGCGCGCGTGCAGTTCCTCTGCCAGCGCAAAGGCCGGGATCAGGTGCCCGCCGGTTCCGCCTGCGGCAAGAACGAAGTGGCGGCTCGCCCCACCGGGCGCGGGATGTGCATTGGCGCCGGTCATGGGCGCTCCTCCTTGCTGTCCAACAATCCGCGCAGACCCCGCCCCTCTTTCGCGAGGAACGGATTGCGCCGGGTGATCGCCAGCAATAGCCCAAGCGTGAAGCACACCGCCAGTGCAGATGAACCGCCATAGCTGATCAGCGGCAAGGTCATGCCCTTCGACGGGAAGAGCTGGAGGTTCACGAGGATGTTGATGAAGGCCTGTCCGCCGAACTGGGTGATGAGGCCCGCCCCCGCGAGCAGGGCAAACAGGTTTTCTTCGTCCACCAGCCGCATCAGCACGCGCACCACGATGCCGCAATAGATCAGCACGATCATGCCGCAGGCGATCAGGCCAAATTCCTCGCCAATCACCGAGAAGATGTAATCGGTGTGGGCTTCGGGCAGGTTCATCTTGCGGATACCAAGCCACAGCCCGCTGCCGGTCCACCCGCCTGCCATCAGGGTGCGCTGGGCGAGATCGACCTGATCAAAGGCCGTCCCGCCGCCGAGGAAGGAATCAATGCGGTGGCGGGCATTGTCGTAGAGGAAATAGGCCAGTGTGAGGCCCGCGACGCCGACGCCCATCAGCGCACCGATGCGCTGCACCGAAACCCCCGCGAGCAGCACCATCACAAACCAGATGCCCGCAAACAGGATGGTGTCGCCAAGATTGGGCTGCGCCATCAGCAAGGCCGCGATCACGCCGAGCATCACAGTGGCAAAGGTGATAACCGGCAGGCCCGGATCGCGCAGCCGCCAGCTCAACACCCAGGCAAGGATGATCGCGAAGGCCGGCTTCATGAATTCGCTCGGCTGCACCGAAATGCCCACCTCGATCCAGCGCCGCGCCCCGTTCTTGACGGGGCCGATGATCGGCACCAGCACCAGCAACACCAGCATGATCGCGCCGACAATGATCCCGAGCCGCCGCGCATCATCGCGCGAGGCAAAGGAAATCCCGATCATCCCGACAATCCCGGCGAGCTGGAACAGGATATGCCGCTTGAGGAACATGAATTCATCCAGCCGGACGCTGCGCGTCGAAAGCTGTTCGGCGCTGGCAGGCGAGGCCGCTGCCACCGCCACCACACCCAGCGCCATCAGCAGCAGGATCAGCGCCAGCAAGACCTTGTCGATCTCGCGCCACCAGATACGCAACCCATCGCTCCAGCTGCGCTGCACCGGAACGGGTGCGGCCAAGCGTCCGCCGCGCGTGGGAGCATAGCCGCGCGAGGTGCCGAGCGTGCTCATGGCGCATCTCCCTGCGGCTCACAGCCGGTCATCGCCAACACCATCTGGCGGAAATAGGCGCCGCGCTTTTCATAATCGCGGAATTGGTCATAGCTGGCACACGCGGGGGACAGCAGCACCACATCGCCCGGCAGCGCCGCGTCCCGCGCGCGGCACACCGCCTCGCTGATCAGCTCGCAGCGTACAACCTTGATTAGCCCTTCAAGCAGGTTGGCAAACATCGGCCCCGCTTCACCCACGGTGTAGGCAGCCGCCACATTGCCGAGATGCGCGGCGCAGGCACCAAGCCCGTCTTCCTTGGGCAGGCCGCCCACGATCCAATGAATCCGCGGCGTGCCGCCATGGATCGCGGGATCAGGCGGAAAAGCGGCGAGCGCAGGCGCGGCCGAGGCGGCGTTGGTGGCCTTGCTGTCATTGATGTAGGTGACACCCCCGGCATCGCAGACCCGCTCCATCCGGTGGGGCAGGCCACGATAGGTGGCAAGGCCATGCGCGATCTGCGTATCCGTCAGCCCAAGCTCGCGGCAGATGGCCTGCGCGACGCTCGCGTTCTGCGCATTGTGCGGCCCGGCGAGCGAGGGCGAAACCGGCACCGTCACATCCGCGCTGCGCACCCGGATCGGCGGATGGCCCGCCGCCTCAAGACTGGCGGCGATCGCATGGGTCGGCGCGTCCTCGTCGCAAATGATCGCGGTGCCGTGCTGCTGCATCGCGAAGAGCCGCGCCTTGGAAGCGGTGTAGGCCGCGAAATCAGCATAGCGATCGAGATGATCGGGGGTGATGTTGGTGAGCGCGGCAATATCGCAATCGAGTGTGAAGGTCAGATCGATCTGGAAGCTCGACAATTCGAGCACATAGACGCCCCCCTCGGGCAGCGGCTCCTGCGCCATGATCGGCTCGCCGATATTGCCGCCCATCACGCTCGGCACGCCCGCCTCGTGCAGAATATGATGCACCAACGCGGTGGTGGTCGATTTGCCATTGGTGCCGGTGATGCCCACCACCTTGTGCGGCGGCAGGCTGGGCCGTGCGAGCACAAACAGCTCGATATCGCCGATGACGGGCAGGCCATATTGCCACACATGCGGCCCGATCGGATGGGTGTTGAGCGGCACGCCCGGCGAGATCACCACACCGGCAAAGCCCGTGAGATCAAGCTCGAGCGGATCGATCAACCGGCAGCGCCCTTCAAACGGCGCACGGGCCACATCCTGCCGATCCCATGCGATCACCTCTGCCCCGCTGGCAATCAGCGCTTCGGCGGCCGCCGCGCCCGAACGGGCTAGGCCAAGCACCGCAAACCGCTTGCCGGCAAAGAGAGGCGAGGTGATCACGGGCCGGCGCGCTCCCTCTTACCTGAGCTTCAAGGTGGCAAGGCCGATCAGCGCCAGCACGATCGAGATGATCCAGAACCGGATCACGACCTTGCTTTCGCTCCAGCCGAGCTGTTCGAAATGGTGATGGATCGGAGCCATGCGGAACACCCGCTTGCCGGTGCGCTTGAACCAGAAGACCTGCACGATCACGCTGACCGCTTCGAGCACGAACAGGCCGCCGACGATCGCGAGCACGACTTCGTGATGCGAGGCGACCGCAATCGCGCCCAGCGCACCGCCAAGAGCCAGACTGCCGGTATCACCCATGAACACCGCCGCCGGTGGGGCATTGAACCACAGGAAGGCGAGCCCCGCGCCCATGATCGCCGCGCAGAAAATCGCCAACTCGCCCGCCCCCGCCACATGGGGGATGCCAAGATAGGCGCTGAAATCCGCGCGCCCCACCAGATAGGCGATGATCGCAAAGGTGCCCGCAGCGATAATCACCGGCATGATCGCCAGGCCATCAAGCCCGTCAGTCAGGTTCACGGCATTGCCCGCCCCCACGATCACGATCGCGGCGAACACATAGTAGAAGGGGCCGAGCGGGATGCTGAAATCCGAGAAGAAGGGCACGTAAAGATTGGTGTTGATCTGGCTGACGATCAGCCACGCGGCAAGGCCCGCCACCACGAATTCGCCTAGCAAGCGCACCCGCGCCGGCACCCCGGCATGGCTGTTCTTCGAGACCTTGTCGTAATCATCCAGAAAGCCGATCAGCCCGAAGCCGATGGTCACGGCCAGACACGCCCAGACAAACGGGCTCGACAGGTTCATCCACAAGAGCAGCGCCAAGGTGAGCGAAGTCAGGATCATCAACCCGCCCATTGTCGGCGTGCCGCGCTTGGCAAGATGGCTTTGCGGGCCATCCTCGCGGATCGGCTGGCCTTTGCCCTGCCGCACGCGCAGCAGGTTGATGAAGCGCGGGCCGATCACCAGCCCTATCGCCAGCGCCGTCACGAGCGTCGCCCCGGCGCGGAAGCTCTGGTAACGCACCAGATTGAAAATGCCTTCAAACCCGAACAGTTCGGCAAGCCAGTAGAACATTCATCCGTCCTTTGTGCCCCGTGAACGCCCTGCCCGATGACCGCTCGCTGCGGCGGGTTCAGGCGCCTTGGGTCAAGCGAGCCACGAGCTTGCCAAGACCCACCGAATTGGAGCCTTTGACCAGCACCGCGTCCCCATGGCCGAGGCCAAATTCTGCGAGGGCGGCTATCGCCTCGTCTGCGCCTTGGCAATGCGCGAAGCTGATGGGCTTGCCAAGCGAATTGCCGAGGCCTTTCCCCAGTTCCGCAGCGAGCGCGCGCATCTCCTCGCCAACGAGGATCGCGTGGGTCACGCCCGCATCGCCCAGCGGCTCGGCCAGCTGGCGGTGGAACCCTTCGGAAAAGTCCCCCAGCTCCTTCATGCTGCCCAGCACCGCGACGCGCCGTTGCGCGGGGGTCTGCGCCAGCGCCTTGAGCGTCGCGCGCATCGAAGCGGGGTTGGCATTGTAACTTTCATCGATCAGCAGCGCGGTACCACCGGCGACCTTGAGCACATGGCGCTGCCCGCGCCCTTTGAGCCCGCCCAGCTCGGCGAGGGCGAGCCCCGCGCTTGCCAGATCGCCGCCTGCGGCCCGCACGGCTGCGATCACGCCGAGGGAGTTCACGATCCAGTGTTCGCCCGGCTCGGCAATGGTGTAGCACAGGCGGATGTCGCCCAGATCGGCGGTGATCAGGGATCCGCCGCCTTGGACAGGAATGGCATCAAGCAGGCGCACATCAGCCCCGGCCTTGCGCCCGAAGGTGATCACCTTCGCGCCAGTGACCTCGGCGTGGCGCACCATGCGATCTGCCCAGTCGCTATCGGCCGGGATGATCGCGGTGCCGCCCGGCATCAGCCCGGTGAAGATCTGCGCCTTCTCATCGGCAATCGCCTCAAGGCTGCCGAGGTTTTCGATATGCGCCGGCGCAATCGTGGTGATCAGCGCGATGTGGGGGCGGACATGGCCTGTCAGCGGAGCAATTTCGCCCGCGTGGTTCATCCCCATTTCGAAGACGCCGAACCTCGCGCGCGCGGGCAAGCGCGCCAGCGACAGCGGCACGCCGACATGGTTGTTGTAACTGCGCACCGAACGATGCGCCGCCCCGCGGCTCGCGCGGTCAAGGCAGGCGAAAATGGCTTCTTTGACGCCGGTCTTGCCGACCGAACCGGTCACCGCGATGCGCACCGCTTCGCTGCGTTCGCGCGCGGCGTGGGCCAGCGCGTGCAGCGCTGCGGTGGTATCGGCCACCAGCACATGCGGGTAATCGACCGGGCGATCGACAATCGCCGCCACCGCGCCCTTGGCGAAGGCGGCTTCGAGGAAGCGATGGCCATCCATGCTCTCGCCCTTGAGCGCCACGAACAGATCGCCGGGGCGCACATCGCGCGAGTCCATCTCGACGCCTGCGGCCTCAAATTCCGCGCTCGCGGTGCCCCCGCAAGCCGCAGCGATGGCATCGCTTGACCACAGCGCGAGCGGCAAGGCATCGCGCACATCCTGCGGCCATGCTTTCAGCAGCGGATGCCGGGCGAGCTTTGCGATAGGCATTATCCGACGCTCCCGGCACCGGCGCATTGCCGCGCCACTTCGACATCGTCGAAAGTTTCAATCCGCATAGTGTCTCCAGACCCGAATATTTGTCCTTGCTCGTGGCCTTTGCCCGCGATCAGCACAATGTCCTGCGCACCGGCATCCCCAATTGCCGCAGCGATCGCGGCGCGGCGGTCACCGATTTCGCGAGCCTTGGCGCCCGCACCCGCCATGATCGCAGCGCGGATCGCGGCAGGATCTTCGCTGCGCGGGTTATCATCGGTGACAATCACCCGATCAGCGCCAAGGGCTGCGGCTGCACCCATCAACGCGCGCTTGCCCGCATCGCGATCACCGCCTGCCCCGAACACCACGATCAGCCGCCCGCCTTGGCCGACATGCGGACGCAGCGCCGCCATCGCGGCTTCGAGCGCATCGGGGGTGTGGGCATAATCGACATAGGCCGGCGCGCCCGCCATATTGATCGCCGCCCGTTCGAGCCGCCCGCGCACCGGCTGAAGCCGGGTGAGCGCATCGAATACCGCCGCAGGCGCCATCCCGGTCGAAAGCGCAAACCCCGCGGCGACCAGCGCATTGGCGGCCTGATAGGCCCCGATCAGCGGCAGGTTCACCTTGCGCTCGGCACCCGCAAAGGCAATCGTCAGGGTCTGACCCAGTTGGGTCGGCGCGCGGGCGATCAGCTTGAGAAAACTGCCACCCTCGCCCACGGTGCGGACATCAAGACCGCGCGCGTTGGCAAAGGCGACGGCCTGCTCCATCCAGACGGTATCCTCAGCCCCGATATGGATGATCGCGGGCGAGCCTGCGGTGACAACCTCGGAAAACAGCCGCAGCTTGGCCGCGAAATAGTCCTCCATCGTGCCGTGGTAATCGAGATGATCGCGGCTGAAATTGGTGAAAGCGCTGGCCGCAACCGGCAAGCCTTCGCTGCGATACTGGGCCAGCCCGTGGCTCGATGCTTCATAGGCGACATGGGTGACGCCTTCCCGCGCGAGGCCCGCCATATTGCCCAGAAAGGTCACGATATCCGGCGTCGTCAGCCCGGTCGCCACACTGCCATCGGGCGTGGTGACCCCGAGCGTGCCGATGCTGGCCGCGCGCTCACCGCACATGCGCCAGATCTGACGGGTCATCTCGACGGTCGAGGTCTTGCCGTTGGTGCCCGTCACCGCCACCAGCACAGCCGGCACTGGCTGGAAGAACCCGGCGGCAAGGCGGGCGAAGGCCCGGCGCGGCTCCGGGTCTGCAATGTGGAGCGCGCCAGCAACCGCCGCTTCCGGGCGGGCCACTACTGCCACCGCGCCCGCTTCGACTGCGGCGGGGATGAACGCCTCGCCATCAAACTTTGCGCCTTGGAAGGCGCCGAACACGGTGCCGGGCGCAACCTTGCGGTGATCGATGGCAAAGCCCGTCACCACCACGCCATCGGCGCCAGCAGGGGCAGGCAGCGCCGCCTGATCGAGCAGATCGGCCAGTGTCACTTGGGCCCCTCCACCAGATAGCGCAGATCGGAAATATCCACGTCGCGGCGGGCATCAGGCAGCACGTCGAGCATCGGCCCGATCCGCGGCACGAGCTTGCCCACCACCGGCGCAGCGGTATAGGCCGCCGTGCGCTGGAACGAGCTCGCCGCGGTGCCGCGCGGTTCGTCCATCACCACCACCACGACATAGCGCGGGCGATCCAGCGGAAAGGCCGCGGCAAAGGACGAAACCAGCGAGGTCTTGTTATAGACCCCGCCGCTGTTCTTTTCCGCCGAACCGGTCTTGCCGCCGATCCGGTAACCGGCGGCATCGGCGCTCCGCCCGGTGCCATACATCGCGATCATCCGCAGCATCTGGCGCATGCGCGAGGAGGTTGATTCCTTGAACACCCGGCGTCCGCGCGGGGCATCCTTGGCATCGATCTTCATCAGCGTGGCCGGACGCCAGATCCCGCCATTGACCAGCGCGGCATAGGCGCTGGCAAGATGCAGCGGGGTGACAGCAATGCCGTGGCCATAGCCCACCGTCATATTGGTGATCCGCGCCCAATTCCCACGGGGAAACAGCGGCTTGCCGCGCGCAGGCAATTCGATGAAGGGGCGCTGATCCATGCCGAGATCAATCAGCGTGCGGCGCAAACGTTCCGCCCCCAGTTCGTCAGCGACGCGGGCGGTGACAGTGTTCGAGGAATAGACCAGCGCCTGCGGGACATTGAGCCCATTGCCCTTGGGCTTCAGGTCCTTGAGCGTGCGCCTGCCGACCTGCACCGGGGTGGCATCCCACGTCCGCGACAGATCGCGCACCACACCTGCATCAATTGCGGCGGCCACCGTGATCGGCTTGAAGGTCGAGCCGAGCTCATAGACCCCGTTGGTGACGCGGTTGAAGACATTGTCCGCGCCGCTTGCCCCTGCGGTGTTGGGATCGAATTCGGGTAGCGAGGCCATCGCCATCACTTCGCCGCTGTCGACATCAAGCACGATGCCCGCTGCGCCAATGGCATTGGTGGCAAGCATCCCCTTGCGCAATTCGTCCTCAAGCGCGCCTTGCACGCGGACATCGATCGAGAGGGCCACCGGCTGGCTGCGCAGATCGGGGTGCGTCAGGCGCTCTTCGAGCACCTGCTCCATGCCGAGCTTGCCACCCTCGTTCTCGACGACATAGCCCAGAATATGCGCGCCAAGCGTGCCTTGCGGATAGTGGCGATCGCTCTCGCGCGGGATTTCGAGCGCGACTTCGCCCAGTCGGAACACCGCATTGGCCTCTTCCGGCAGGAGGCGGCGGCGCAGATAGCCCGAACGGCCCGAGGCCAGCCGTTCAGCAAGGCGCGATTCGTCCATGTCGGGGAAGATGCGGACCAGCGCGCGGGCGACCTCCTGCGGGGATCGCACCAGCGGCGCACCGCTATCGCCCATCGCGGCGGGGTTGAACCACAGCGCATAGGCCGGAAAGGCGCGTGCCAGCGGCACGCCGTGGCGATCAGTGATCTCGCCGCGCGGCGGAAGCAGGGCTTCTTCAAGACTGGTGCGGCGCGGCGCATCACCCGCAAAGCCGAGCCAGACGATGCGCACCAGCGCCGCAAAGGCGACGACGCTGAAAATCCCGGCGATCCACAGCACGCGCCAGCGCGCTGTCAGAACCGCCCGGTAACGCAAGTGGACAAGTTCGATCCGGCCCGCCGGAATTGCCGGCTGCGCGGCAAAAAGGCTCATTCGCCGGTTCCTGCGACGCTCGCCTGAACGCTGGCGGCAGCGCTTTGCGCCCTTGCGGGCCGGATCGGCGAGGCTTCGATCAGGAAATCACCAAAGGCATCGGCGAACATCGCCCCGGCATCGGCATCAGCCCGGGCTGCGGCCAACGTGACCTTCTCGCCCGAAAGCGGCGACACCATCGCGGTTTGCTGACGCCCGGCAGAGGCGGCACTCTCGTCGCTTTCGGTGGTCGCGCGGGCAAGACGGATTTGCGCCGGCGCGCCCGGGCCAAGCGGCTGGCCGAGGCTGGCAAGCTGGCGCTCGCCTTCAAGGAACTGATCAGCGCGCGGTGCCACAAACCCGAATTCGACCGCGTTCCACTCGACCAGCTGGCGTTGGCTCGCGCGGGTCTCGAACTCGGTTTCGAGCAACATGCTTTCCCGCTTGAGCGCAATGATCTTGCGCTCGGCGAGCAAGACCTCGCTTTTGACGGCGTGCACCCGCACGCTCAGCACGGCAAACACGCCAAGGCACATCGCCAGCACGGCGGCCCAGCCCAGCGAGTGCATCTGTCCGCGACCGACGCTCATGCTGCCAACTCCAGCGCCGGGGCGGCGGTGCGACGGGCGTAACGCAAGGTCGAAGAGCGGGCGCGCGGGTTGCGCGCGATTTCGGCTTCGGACGGACGGATCGCCTTGGACACCTGCGCGAAGGTCGGCTGCGGACCGATCGGCTCGCCCGGCAGGTGGCGCGATACAGCGCGGCCTGCGCCGCTGGTGGTGCGCAGGAACTGCTTGACGATGCGATCTTCAAGGCTGTGGAAGCTGACCACGGCCAGCACCCCGCCTTCGCGCAGCAGCGCTTCGGCGGCGGCGAGGCCGGCGCGCAGCTCGCCCAGTTCGTCATTCACATGAATGCGCACGGCCTGAAAGGTGCGGGTGGCAGGGTCTTTCTTGTCATGCGGCTTGTGACCGAGCGCGCGGCGCACCACGCGGGCAAGTTCACCCGTGGTTGCCAGCGGCCGTGCCGCGACAATCGCACGGGCGACGCGGCGCGATTGCCGCTCTTCGCCATAGTGATAGAGCACATCGGCAATTGCGGCTTCATCGGCGGAATTGAGGAAATCCGCCGCGCTTTCACCATCCTGGCTCATCCGCATGTCAAGCGGGCCGTCATGCATGAAGGCAAAGCCGCGGCTGCCCTGATCGAGCTGCATCGAGGAGACGCCAATATCCATTACCACCGCATCGACCTGCGGGACGCCGATGCGGGTCATCGCTTCGCGCATCGCGGAAAAGCGCTGGGGATGGAGCGTCAGGCGATCGGGGTAACCCGACACCATCGCCTCGCCTGCTGCGATGGCGTCGGGGTCCCTGTCAAAGGCGTGGACGCAAGCGCCCGCCTCAAGCAGCGCGCGGGTGTATCCCCCCGCGCCGAAAGTCGCATCAATAATAGTCATGCCCGGCGCGGGCGCAACCGCCGCCAGGACTTCATTCAACAGCACGGGGATGTGAGGCGCGTCCTGCATCATGCGCCCTTTCGTGCTGCGGCAAGCAGTTTGGCGCAGGCGGCCTGCGCGCTCTTCCATTCGGGGCCCATGCGATCGAGCTCGGCCGGGTTCCACACGAAGAAGAATTCACCCGCCGCCTGAAAAAACAGGCCATCATCGACCTTGCCAAGATCGCGCAGGTGTTCGGGCATCACGAACCGGCCGCTGTCATCGAAGGGGAGCTGTTCAAAGCCGAAGAGTTGCGCGGCGCGCACATCGCGATCGAAGCTGGCGTCGGCCATGCGGATCGCGCGCTCTTCCTCGCGTTCGAGCTGGGCGTTGAGTTTTTCGGTGCGCGAGAGGCCAAACCCGATCAGGCAATCGAAGCGGTCATGCGCGGCAAGACACAGGATGCGATTGCCGCCCGAGCTTTCCTTGACAGCCTTGCGGAAGGCGGGCGGCAGGACAAAGCGGCCCTTGTCGCCGGCGGGCGAATAGGCTTGACCAGAATATCCTGCAAAGCCCGACACGCGCGCGCAACCTCCCCAATTACCCCGCCGTTGCCGCGCCCTCCCGCACGCAAACGGCCTTGAACCCCGCCAAGCCTTCCCCGCCACCGCCCTCGCTGGCTGATGAGCGAGCGCGGCCGGTGCGCTCATGCCTCGGGCACACGCGCAGCAAACAGGAATGCTTGATGGATTGAGGTCATATCGAGGAAGAGGCCGGGATGGAAGGGAATTTTACGGGAAATCGCGGGATTACTTGTCAAAATACTGAATCTACGTAATTTTCTATCCCGGGATCAGAGACAGTCCGTGCCAGCTTCATCCCGGAAGCGCCCGAAATCAGAGGCAAAAAAGGCTGATTCCCGTGATGTCCCGCCTGAAAGACGCTGCGAGTCCCCCGCCGAGTCCCGGCTCGGTTGCGCCTTTCCCGCATTTTCCCCGATGCTGATCAATCGAAGGCAAAAGCCAGCAATGCCGCGATGCCGGATGACGCTGCTCCCTCTAGCGCGGCCTGTTCGAACACAGCCGCATCGGCCAGGACGGTCACCCGGCCCTTGCCCACATCACAGCGCGCAGCCGCGCCTTCAGCCACGCGCATGCAGCGGCGCGTGGCTGCCGGATCGAGCGCAATGCCCCCCGCCAGCGCGAGCGGGATCAGCCCCTCACCCAGCGGCACCATCCGGAGTGTGGGA
Organism: Erythrobacter epiphyticus; assembly: GCF_034653295.1. Lineage (NCBI taxonomy): Bacteria > Pseudomonadati > Pseudomonadota > Alphaproteobacteria > Sphingomonadales > Erythrobacteraceae > Erythrobacter > Erythrobacter epiphyticus. Next base: position 114,130 of record NZ_JAYEEU010000002.1, read on the forward strand.
TCCTGCGTCTCGTCAAAAGTGATCGCCAGCCCCCAGCGCGCCACCACCGGCGGGATCAGCGCCACATCCGATGGCCGCCGTGCATCGCCCAATGGCAGATCATAATCGCCGGTCAGCAGCGGATCGAGCACCAGCAGCAAATGCCCGCCCGCCTGCACCCAGGCATCCAACGCGACATTATCAGCCGGGGCCAAGCCGCGCGGCTGGATGATCGCAAGACGGGTGAGGCCGCTGAGCGGATCGGCTTCCGCTCCGCCGTCGGTCAGCGCCGCGATGGGCGAGAGCGTATCGAGCAGCACCAGCCGGTGATCCTGTTCGAGCGCCGCGCGCTGCCATGGCGGCGCCACGGTTCCGCCCGCCAGATCGGCAAGCTCGGCGCCAAGCGGCCAGTAAAGCGGCAGGCTGGTCATCAGCCCGAGCGCGGGGCGATCGGGCGCGGTAGCCTCAGCTGGCGCCTCGCGGGACGGCGCTTCCCCGGCTCCACACGCTGTCAGCAAGAGCGCGAGCAGGGCAGCGCGCAAGGCCTCAAGTCTAGGGATTGCCACTGGGATTGGCGGCGGGTGACGAGGTCGGCGGCGGCAGGACCAGCGGATCGAGCAAAGGCGCAGGGCTCGGTTCGGCCGGGATATCCGGCACCACGGCGCCATTGGTGGCAGGGCCGCCGCCCGCTTCGGCAGGGCTCGGCTCGGTGGTCGGAGCAGCATCGGGCACCGCCGCTTCCTCCGCCCGATCAGCCTGACTGCCGATGATGCTTGCGAGCCCGACCAGCAGCACGGTCACCGCGATGCCGAACAGCCCGACTTGCAGGCGCTGGATGCCCTCCGCGCGGGTCGCGGGGGCGGGATCGCGCACGGCATCATTCTCGCCGGTGACGGGGTTGATTTCAACGCTGAGACCAAACAGCTTGCGCCCGGTGCGGCTCATGACGCGTCCTCATCGGCCAGCCAATCAAACACCGGCAGGCCTTTGCTTGTCAGCCACGCCGGGTTGTACAAGGTGGAAAGATAGCGGAAGCCCGTGTCGCACAGGATGGTGGCGACTTGCGGCTGCTTGCGCCCTTCGGCGACCAATTGCTTGCCCAGCATCACCGCGCCCGCCACGTTGATGCCCGAAGACAGGCCAAGGCACAGCCCTTCCTCGCGCAGCAGGCGAGCGACCCAATCGAGCCCTTCCTCGTCGGAAATGCGGAACTGGGTGTCGATCGGCGCGCCTTCGAGATTGGCGGTGATGCGCCCCTGCCCGATGCCTTCGGCCACCGACGACCCTTCGGCGGCCAGTTCGCCGTGGGCGTAGTAATTGTAAAGCGCAGCGCCGTGCGGATCGGTCAGCGCGATGCGGATGTTCTCGTCAAAGGCCTTGAGACCAAGCCCCACGCCCGCAATCGTCCCGCCCGTTCCGGCCGCGCAGGTAAAGCCATCGATCCGGCCCGCCATCTGCTCCCACAATTCGGGCGCGGTGCCTTCGATATGGGCGCGGCGGTTGGCGATATTGTCGAACTGGTTGGCCCAGACCGCGCCGGGGGTTTCTTCCGCCAGGCGGCGCGAGGTGTGGACGAAGTGCCCCGGGTTGGAAAACTTGGTGGGCGGCACCAGCACCAGTTTCGCACTCAGCGCGCGCAGCGTGTCCATTTTTTCCTTGGACTGGTTGTCGGGCATCACGATGATCGTCTTGTAACCGCGCGCATTGGCGACAAGCGCGATCCCGATCCCGGTGTTGCCCGCCGTGCCTTCGACCACGGTGCCGCCGGGCTGCAATTCGCCGCGGCTTTCCGCATCGCGGATAATGGCGAGCGCAGCACGATCCTTGACCGAGCCACCGGGGTTGGCAAATTCGCACTTGCCCCAGATGTCGCAGCCTGCGGCCGCGCTCGGGCCAGCGAGCCGCACCAGCGGCGTGTTACCGATCAGGCCGAGCGTATCGGCAAACGGACGCGTAATGTTCATGCAGGTGAATTAGGCGCTGATAGCGTGCAGGGCAATGTCGAAGGCGCCAAAGCCGCTCATGAAGCGAGGCGCAAGGTGGCTTCGACCTCGCAGCCCTCGGTGATTTTCTCTGCCTTGCGCACCGCGGCCTTGAGCGGCAGCAGCCAGCCGCCTGCGGCTTTCGAAGGGAACAGCGAGGTGCGCCATGTGGTGGCACCGATGGTCGCCTCGACATGGACCGAACCCCACGCCGCGGCATTGGCCGCATGCATGCGGATCGCCTGCGCCGTCGCGCCGTCCACAGTCAGGAAATACCACGCGCCTTTGGTGGGCGCGCCGTCGCTGCCTTGCCACTGCCAGACCGATCCACGCACCTGCCACGGCCCGCCGGGGCTTTCGGGCGCGTGCCCCAATTCATCGCGCAGAAAACGGGCCAGATCGGCGTCCACCGGCCCGTTCCTGCCCGCCTTGGATCAATCTTCCGGGGCAATCGTGACGTGCAGGCCGTCCAGCGCATCGGTGAACGGAATCTGACACGACAGGCGCGAGGTCGGGGCGCGGTGATCGGAGGATTCCAGCAGATCATCCTCGTCCTCGCTGATCGGCGGGAGCTTGTCCGCGAAGGCCGGATCGACATGGACATGGCAGGTCGCGCAGGAGCAGCAGCCGCCGCACAGCGCCAGCAGTTCGTCGAAGCCATTGTCGCGGATCGCTTCCATCACGGTCAGACCATCCTCGACGGAAATCTCGCTGGTGGCGCCTTCGCGGTTGGTGACGACCAGTCTGGGCATGGGTTCGGCTTCCTTTTCGGGCTAGGGCGCAAGGCTTGCGCACTGTGAGAGTGGTTGCCGCGCTGCTAAGACACTCTCGGAGCCAAGGCAAGTAAAGGAAAGTGACAGTGGGGCTGACAGGCGAAAAATTGCGCGCTGATCTCGATGCCCTCGCCGCGCGTGAGCCGCGGCTGGCGGCAGAGCTGGCGCGCATCGGCTATCCCGAAGCGCGCATCCGCGCGCGCGGCACCAAGACGCTGCTGCGCACCATCGTCGGCCAGCAGGTTTCGGTCGCGGCCGCGGCCTCGATGTGGCGCAAGCTGGAGGCAGAGCTGGGCGAGGACTTCACGCCCGCCTGCCTGCTGCAACGTGATTTCGAGACGCTGCGTGCCTGCGGCCTGTCGCGCCAGAAGCAAGGCTATGCCCGGAGCCTGTGCGAACTGGTCGAGGCAGGCGAACTGGATTTCGACCGCCTGCCCGCTGATGACGAGGAAGCGATTGCACTGCTCACCCGGATCAAGGGGATCGGCCGCTGGTCGGCGGAAATCTATCTGCTCTTTGCCGAAGGCCGCCCCGATATCTGGCCGGCGGGGGATCTCGCGGTGCAGGAAGGCGTGAAGCGCCTGCTCGCCCTGCCCGAACGTCCTGCCGAAAAGGCCACCCGCGCGCTTGCCGCGAACTGGTCACCGCAGCGCGGCAGCATGGCGATTTTTACGTGGCATTACTATGCCGCAAGCCGCGAACCGGTTTGAGGGTCAAAGCATCCTTTCCCGCTGCGTCGCCCCGGACTTGATCCGGGGCTTGGCTTTTCCTCTGACCCGATGAGGCAACAGAAGTAGCCCAGCCCCGTGTCAAGCAAGGGGCGACGGGGAGGTGCACAGCATTGCCCCACTCGCCCACGGCCAGCTCGTGCGCACGTGTCGGCGCCACTCCGGCGCTGTGGTGCCCGCATCGGATCTGCACGCATCGGCGTTGGCAGATTGCCCGGCTTGCAGTATGGCCGCAGCTGTCTTGAGGGGATGGCCTGACAGGGCATGTCGGGCCTTTGAGGAGAATCACGATGCGCGCCATCACCCGGCTGCTTGCCACCACGGCTGCCGTCGTCACGCTTGCCCTGCCGGGCGTGGCTGCGGCTGATGCGGGCGAAACACCGCCCGCCGCTTTTCAGGGAACCACCATGACCACTGCTGCTACCACTGCGACGGCCACCCCCCTGATCCCGCGTCAGGCCCTGTTCGGCAATCCGACCCGGGCACAAGGGCGCATCAGCCCGGACGGCCAGTGGCTGAGCTGGACCGCCCCGCACAATGGCGTGATGAATGTCTGGATCGCACCGGCCAGCGATCCGTCAGCCGCGAAGGTCATCACCAACGCGACATCCCGGCCGATCCCGCAGCATTTCTGGGCACCGGATTCGCGCAGCATTCTCTATGTGCAGGACAAGGCCGGGGACGAGAATTTCCTGCTCTACAAGATCGACGTTGCAACCGGCGCGGAAACCACACTGACCCCCTTTACCAACACCCGGGTCGAGATCATCGGCGGTTCCTACGCGATCAAGGACAAGCTGCTGATCGGGCTCAACAACCGCGATCCGCAGTGGCACGATGTGCATCTGCTCGATCTCGCCACCGGTAAGCTGACGCTGGTGCTCGAAAACAACGCCTATGCCAGCTTCATGGCGGATGACAGCCTGACCTTGCGCATGGCGTTCCGCCAGAACGCGGCGGGCGGCACGGATTATTTCCGTGTCACCAACAACACGGTCGACGCAGCGCCCTTCGAAAGCACGGCGATGGAGGATTCGCTCACCACCGCGCCTGCGGGCTACACCCATGATGGCACCGTGCTCTACTGGCTCGACAGCCGCGGCCGCAACACCGCGGCGCTGTTTGCGCAGGATACGGCAAGCGGCACCAAGACCTTGCTCGCCGAGGATGCCCGCGCTGATCTCGGGGACACCCTGCGCAATCCGGCAACCGGCACGGTTGAAGCCTATGCGGTCAATTATCTCGTCAACCAGTGGGTCGCGATGGACCCTGCGGTGAAGGCCTCGCTCGATTGGCTGGATAGCCAGCTCGACGGCAGTTTCGGCATCAACGCGCGCACCGATGATGATGCCACCTGGATCGTCTGGAATGATCCGATCACGGCGCCGACCAGCGTCTATATCTATGATCGCAAGGCGAGCACGCTCACCCCGTTCTATGTCAGCCGCCCGGAACTTGCCGGCATGCCGCTGCAAAAGATGCACCCGGTCGAAATCACCAGCCGCGACGGGCTGACCCTGCCGTCCTACCTGACCTTGCCCGCGGGCAGCGATCCCGACGGCACCGGCATCCCTGCCAAACCCGTGCCGCTGGTGCTGCTGGTGCATGGCGGGCCGTGGGCGCGCGATGGCTATGGCTTCAACCGCGAACACCAGATGCTCGCCAACCGCGGCTATGCGGTGCTGGCGGTGAACTTCCGCGGCTCGGCCGGCTTCGGCAAGGACTTCCTCAACGCAGGCAACAAGCAATGGGGCCTTGCGATGCATGATGATCTGATCGACGCGGTGAAATGGGCTGTCGGCAAGGGCATCACCAGTGCTGACAAGGTGGCGATCATGGGCGGCTCCTACGGCGGCTATGCGACGCTCGCCGGCCTGACTTTCACGCCCGATACCTTTGCCTGCGGGGTTGATATTGTCGGGCCGTCCAACCTTGAAACCCTGCTGGCCACGATCCCGCCCTATTGGGCACCGCTGGTCAAACTGTTCCACGAACGCATGGGCGATCCGGGCACGCCCGAAGGTCTGGCTCTGCTCAAGGCAGCCAGCCCGCTCTACAAGGCCGACCGGATCAAGAAGCCGCTGCTGATCGCGCAAGGCGCCAATGATCCGCGCGTCAAGCAGGCGGAAAGCGATCAGATCGTCAGCGCGATGAAGGCAGCGGGCATTCCCGTCACTTACGTGCTCTACCCCGATGAAGGCCACGGCTTTGCCCGGCCGGAAAACAACATCGCCTTCTATGCACTGGCCGAGAATTTCCTCGCGTCATGCCTCGGCGGGCGGGCCGAGCCTGTGGGCGATGCGCTGAAGCCTTCGACCGCGCAGATCATCGAAGGTGCAGCCTATGTGAAGGGGCTGGACACCGCGTCGGGCAAGTAGGGGCTGACAAGGGCGATCCGCCTCTTTAATGCGTTGCAAAACGCAATTGAGAGGGGGATCACCATGGCTGAACGGCGCTGCATTTTCATCACCGGAGGAGCATCGGGCATTGGCCGCGCCACCGCGCGGCTGTTTGCCGAGCGCGGCTGGTTTGTTGCGATTGCCGATGTCAATGTGCCCGGCATGGAGGACACGCTGGGCCTGCTCGACGGCGGGTTCAAATATATGCACCGCCTCGATGTGCGCGACCGCGCGGCGTGGGATGACGCGCTGCAAGCCGCCTGGACCGCCGCTGGCCAGCGTATTGATGTGGTGGTGAACAATGCCGGTGTCGGTGCGGGCGGATCGCTCAGCGAAATGGCGCCCGACGAAATTGATCGCTGCCTCGATATCAACCTCAAGGGCGTGCTGTACGGCGCGCAGGCCGCCTATCCCTATCTCCAGAAGACCGCGCCGGGATCCGCGCTCATCAACATGGCGAGCGCGGCGGGGATTGCCGGATCAGGCGGGATGAGCGTCTATTGCGCCACCAAGTTCGGGGTGCGCGCCGTGTCGGAAAGCCTCGATGCCGAATGGGCGGCAGAGGGCATCACCGTCGCCTCGATCTGCCCGAGCTTCATCGAAACCCCGCTGCTTGATGGCACCGGCAACCGCAATTCGAACGAACCGATCCGCGAACGGGTGCGCGCCGCCGGGCTGGAAATCACCCCGGTCGAGGAAGTCGCCAAGGCCGTGTGGGACGCCGTCCACGGCGACAAGCTGGATTACTTTGTCGGCAAGACTTCCAAACGCATGGCCTTTGCCAAGCGCTGGATGCCCGGCAAGGTGCGCAAGCAGCTGCGCAACAGTGTGCGGCCGCTGGGGAGATAATCTGAAATAGCTGTCAGCAGCAGAACCGAAACGGTCGTGTCAGCGACCGCAAGGCCGACCGGCCGCCCGCAGCGACGCGGCCTTCAGGCCGCATGAGCAAGGATACCGCACGCCGGACGGCGTGCGAAACTAAACAATCCCGTCAATGCTGCGGGCCAGCCGCGCATCGCGCGCGGACAGCCCGCCGACATCGCCCGCATCATGCGTCGTCAGCGTCACTTCGACCTTGGCATAGACGTTGAACCATTCAGGATGGTGATCCTGCGCCTCGGCGAGCAGGGCAACCCGGCTCATGAAGCCCCAGGCTTCGGAGAAATCGCGGAACTGGAACGTGCGGGTGATCGCCTTGCCTTCCCGCGCGAGGCTCCATTGCGGGTGATCCGCCAGCAATTGCGCGATTTCGGCAGCGTCGAGTTCGGGAACAGGCATGGGAAGACTCTCCGGTTGGGGTGCTGGCTTGTTCGGACGCGCCTTTTTCCCTAACGCGAAGGCCAATGCAAGCACCCGCCAGCCCTGTACTTGAAGCCCGCGACCTCGCTTGCCAGCGGGGGGATCGGCTGCTGTTCCGGCGGCTGTCCTTCGCGCTCGGCCCGGGCGCGGCGTGCCATGTCACCGGGGCGAACGGCGCGGGGAAGACAACGCTGCTGCGCGCGCTCGCCGGGCTGACAACGCCCTTCGCCGGTGAGGTGGTGCGCAGCGGCACGCTCGGCCTGCTCGATGAAGGCTCTGGGCTCGATCCCGAATTGCCGCTGGCGCGCGCGCTGGCGTTCTGGTTTACCGTTGATAACGCCCCTGATCCTGCCGCCATCATGGCGCGCCTGCGGCTGGCACCGCTTGCCGAAGTTCCGGTGCGCTATCTTTCGACCGGGCAGAAGAAACGCGCCGCACTGGCCCGACTGATCGGCCAGCAGGCCGCGATCTGGCTGCTCGACGAGCCGCTATCAGGCCTCGACACCGCCTCGCAAGCCATCGTCAGCGCGCTGGTGCGCGCGCATTGCGCCGGCGGCGGGATCGCGCTGATCGCCTCGCACCAGCCGCTTGATGTGCCGGGGATGGGCAGCTTCGCGATCGAGGATTTCGCGCCCGCGCCTGAACCGGCTGACGCGGACGGGGGGGAGGCAGCACCATGATCCTTGCGCTCCTGCGCCGCGATCTCGCGCAATTCTTCCCCTTTGCTGGCGGCGGCGCAGCCCTGCCGGTGGTGTTCTTTGTCGCGGTGGCGATGCTCTATCCCTTTGCGGTGGGGCCGGATGCCAATGTGCTGGCACGCACCGGCGGCGGGGTGGTGTGGATCGCGGCGCTGCTTGCCGCCATTCTCCCGCTCGAAAAGCTGGTGGCGCGCGATATTGCGCTCGGCTTTTTCGATCAGCTGCGGCTGCGCGGCCTTGCCGAGGAAACCATGATGGCGGTGCGGCTGATTGCCCACTGGCTGAGCTTTGGCCCGGTGCTGGTGGCCGCAACCTTCCCGGCCGCTGCCCTGCTCAACATCGAAGGCGAAACCTTCCGCCTGCTGGTGCTTGGCCTGCTGGCCGGGACGCCGGGGCTCGCCGCCATCGGCCTGATCATCGCCGCGCTCACCGCCTCGCTGCGGGCAGGTGCCGCGCTTTCGGGGCTGCTGCTGATCCCGCTGGCCCTGCCGATCCTGATTTTCGGGGCGGGTGCGCTCGCCCGGCAGGATCAATCGAGCCTTGGTTTCGTTACCGCCCTGAGCCTTGCGCTGGTGGCAATCGCGCCATTTGCCGCCGGGGCTGCGGTCAGGGCAGCACGGGAGAATTGATGCGCGCGCCGGAAAGCCATGTCAGAGCCAATCTGCTGATGGGGCGCATTGCGGCGGGGCTGCTGGGCTTCACGCTGCTGGCTTTCGCGGCCAAGGCTGCGGTGCACCCGGCAGTGCAGGCCCGCTACACTCCGCTGGTGGTGTTTCACGCGGTGACGATGATCGGCTGGCTGGGCCTGCTCACAAGCCAGAGCCTGCTCGCCGCGCGCTACAAGCTGTCCACCCACCGCGCGATGGGGCGCGCCTCGCTGGTGCTGGTCGCGGCGATGCTTGCCAGCGGCAGCGTGATTTCGTGGCGGATCGGGCTGGAGCTGGGCCGCCCCGAGGTGACGATTGTGAACCTCGCCGCTTTCGTGACTTTCGTGCCGCTTTATGGCGCAGCGCTGTGGTTTGCCCGCAGGCGCGACTTGAAGGTGCATCGACAGGCCATGCTGATTGCGACGCTGGCACTGATGACGCCGGCCTATGCCCGCGTGGTGCAAGTGCTGAGCCTGCCCGATCCGGTGGCGATCGGGGTGCAAGTGCCGATCACGCTGGCGATTGCAGCGGGGTATGATTGGGTGCTGCACGGACGCATCACCCGCGCGACCCTGGCGATGCTGGGTTATTCGCTGGCCGTGGTGGCGGTGATGGTCGCGGTGCTGGCGGTGTGGTTTCTTTAGGCCTCGACAAACATCGTCTCCCCGGCCTTGAGCCGGGGGCCCGCTTTTTCAGTTCATGATTTGGTCATAGAGATCACGCCAATCCGGATTGGCCTTCTCGATCAGCGCGAATTTCCACTCGCGCCGCCAGCGCTTGATCCGCTTTTCCTGATCCATTGCCTCCTGCATGGTCGGCAGCAATTCCGCCAAGACCAGTCGGGTCAGGCCATACTCGGCACAAAAATTCGAGCCTTGCCCTTGGCGATGTTGGAAGACGCGGGCTGCAAAATCGGCGGTCGATCCGACATACATCGTGCCGCGATAGCGGTCCGCCATGATGTAGACCCAGCCGCCCTGTTGTTCGCGATCCATAGGTCGACAAAAAAGGAAGCGGGGCCCCGGGTCAAGCCCGGGGAGACGCTATTTCAATGCCATAGCTTAAAAGTAAGGCGGGCAGTCCCGCCCGGTCGGGCTCTTGGTGAAGATCTCGTTCCCCGTCTCGGTGATCGCGATCGAATGTTCGAACTGCGCCGAAAGCGACTTGTCGCGCGTCACCGCAGTCCAGCCATCGCCCAGCACCTTCGCCCACGGCTTGCCGAGGTTGATCATCGGTTCGATGGTAAAGAACATCCCCGGCTTCAATTCCGGCCCGGTCCCAGCCTTCCCGGCATGCACCACTTCAGGCGCATCGTGGAACAGGCGGCCGAGGCCATGCCCGCAGAATTCGCGCACCACGCCATAGCGGAACTGGTTGGCATGGGCTTCAATCGCCGCGCCGATATCGCCGAGCCGCGCGCCGGGCTGCGCCGCCGCAATGCCCAGCATCAGGCATTCATAGGTCACTTCGACCAGCTTCTTGGCCTTGAGCGAGGGTTCGCCCGCATAGAACATCCGGCTGCTGTCCCCGTGCCAGCCGTCAACCAGCGGGGTTACATCGATGTTGAGGATGTCGCCATCCTTCAACACCTTGTCGCCCGGAATGCCGTGACAGATCACATGGTTGATCGAGATGCAGGAGCTGTGCGCATAGCCGTGGTAGCCGAGCGTCGCGGGGATCGCGCCCGCATCAAGCATCATGTGCCGGATCGCGGTATCAATTCTTTCGGTCGTCACCCCCGGCCTGACCAGTTCGGCGCAGGCATCGAGGATGTCGGCGGCAAGGCGGCCAGCCTTGCGCATCCCGGCAAAGCCTTCCGGCCCGTGGAGCTTGATAGTGCCGTCGCGGTAGACGGTCTGGTTGCCGTCAACGATCTGATATTCGTGCATCGCCATCATATAGCGAGACCGGGGGCGAAAAGCTACTCGGCGGTTTGGCCGCCCGGCCCGCATCTTTCGCGTGACAAGCAGTCCTGCGCGATTATGAAACCTGCATGACTGATCCCACCGCTCTCATCCAGCCTGATCGCGGGCAGGACGCGATTGCCATTCACCTTGTCACCAAAGACGGCTTTGCCGATTTTGCCAAAGGCCTTGCCGAACCCCTGCGCGCCAGTCTCGCTGCGCAGAAGTTCGAAGGCGGCGCAGGACAAGTCGCGATTGTGCCCGATGGCACGGGGTGGTTCGCCGCCGCAGGCGTGGCCAAGCCCGAGGCGCTCGGCAGTTGGTGCCTCGCCAAGCTGGCCGAAGAATTGCCCGAAGGCCATTATCGCCTGTCCAACGGCGAAGCGGGCGCGGCAATGTTTGGCTGGGCGCTCGCGCAGTATCGCTTCACCCGCTACCTTTCCGAACCCAAGCCGCCTGCCCCGCGCGTGCTGCTGACCGGGCAAGTCGGGCGGATCGATCCGGTTCTGGCCGAAGTCGCCGCCGAAACGCTGGTGCGTGATCTCGTCAATACGCCCGCCGAGGATATGGGGCCCGAAGCGCTCGAAGCGGAATGCGCCCGGCTCGCCAAGGCGCATGGCGGGGAATTGCAGGTCACGCGCGGCGACACGCTGGAGCATGACTTTCCGATGGTCCACGCGGTGGGCCGTGCCGCCGCGCGCCACCACGCGCCGCGGATGATGCATCTGACATGGGGCGATCCGGCGCACCCGGTGCTGGCGGTGGTCGGCAAGGGCGTGACCTTCGATTCGGGCGGGCTCGATATCAAGCCTTCCTCCGGAATGCGGCTGATGAAGAAGGACATGGGCGGGGCCGCGCACGCCATCGCGCTGGCCGGTCTGATCATGGAGGCGCGGCTCAAGGTGCGGCTCCATCTGCTGGTGCCTGCTGCCGAGAACGCGATTTCCGGCCCCGCCTTCCGGCCCGGTGATGTGCTGAAAAGCCGCAAGGGGCTTTCGGTCGAGATCCACAACACCGATGCCGAAGGCCGCTTGCTGCTGGGCGATGCGCTGACCCGTGCGAGCGAGGAAAACCCCGATCTGATCGTTGATTTCGCCACCTTGACGGGTGCCGCGCGGGTGGCGCTCGGCCCCGATTATCCGGCGATGATGGCCCGGATCGATGCGACCGCAGACGCCTTTCTTGAAGCGGGCAAGGCCCATGATGACGAGCCGTGGCGCTTGCCCCTGCCCGAAGCCTATCGCGAATACCTTGCGTCCGACATTGCCGATATCGCCAATTCGCACACCAACGGCTTTGCCGGGGCCAGCGTGGCAGGCCTGTTTCTCGATCGCTTTGTCGGCAACAAGGACGACGGGACACCGCTCGACTGGGTGCATTTCGATACCTTTGCCTGGCAGCCCGCGTCCAAGCCGGGCCGCCCGCGCGGCGGTCGCGCTTACGGCCTGCGCGCATCGTGGCACGCGATTGCCAAGCGCTATGGAGCCTGAGCTTGCCGCGAGGGCAGCAAACGTCTAGTGGCGCATCCCACGCACGGCCTGGCAGCAGCACAGGCCGCCACGGGACAACAAGGGCACTAAGGCGAGAATGAGCAAGGCTGGGGGCAATCCGCAAGGCTATACCGTGCCGGAGGGCGTGCTCGGCCTCAAAGGCCCGGTGGACAAGCCTGCTCCCGGAACGCTGCCCTTGCGCGGCGATCTGGCGCATATGGCGCTCGCCGCCAGCCACCTTGCGGCCCATTATGTCATTCCCCATCCGCGCATGGTTGGCGATGAAGGGGCCGCCCTGCATCTTGCCCCGCGCAGCGATGCCGAAGTGCACCACCACCTCGCCCCTGCTACCGCGGTCGAACTGCTCGATATCGCCGGCGATTGGGCGTGGGTATGCCTCGGCCCGCAGGGCCCCTCGGGCTATTGCCTGACAGCGCAGCTCGCCCCGGCTGAGGCTTAGGCCCGGTGACGACCCGGCTGTTCATCGATGGTGCGGTCGGCACCACCGGGCTGGAAATCCGCGCGCGGCTGCAAGGGCGCAGCGAATTTGATCTGATCATCCTCGATGATGCCCAGCGCAAGGACGAAAGCGCGCGGCGCGATGCGCTGCATGCCGCCGATATCGCGATCCTGTGCCTGCCCGACGAGGCCGCGAAAGAAGCGGTGAAGCTGGCGAAAGGGTCGGGCACCCGCATGATCGATGCCTCCAGCGCGCACCGCGTCGCGGAGGGGTGGACCTATGGCTTCCCCGAGCTGATCGGTCACGAAGCCATCGCCAATGCCCAATTTGTGAGCAATCCGGGGTGCTATCCGACCGGGTTTCTCGGACTGGTCGCGCCGCTGGTGCGCGCTGGCCTGCTGCCTGCCGACTGGCCCTACACCGTCAACGCGGTGAGCGGCTATTCGGGCGGCGGCAATGCGCTGATTGATCGGTTCGAACATGATCCCGCGATCGCCTTCAGGGCCTATGGCCTGACGCTGGGGCACAAGCATCTGCCCGAGATGCAGACCTATGCGGGCCTGACCCACGCACCGGTGTTCTCCCCGGCGGTTGTCCCGGCGCATCGCGGGATGGTGGTGGATGTGCCGCTGCCGCTGGCGGCGATGCAGGCAACCGGCGGCGCGGATGATCTGCGCGCGGCGCTGGCTGCGTTTTATGCGGGCAGCGCCGTGGTGCGTGTCGCGGATGATACGCCTGCCGAAGTGCTGTTGCGGCAAGGCACAGCGCCGGGCGATGGCATGGCGCTGCATGTTTTCGGCAGCGCGGATGGCACGCAGGCGCGCCTCGTCGCGGTGCTCGATAATCTCGGCAAGGGCGCATCGGGCGCAGCGATCCAGAACCTCAATCTGATGTGCGGCCTGCCCGAGGAAACGGGGCTCACGCTCGGCGTGACGCCCGAATAAGCAGCAGCCTTGCACAAAAATTAGACAAAGGGCTTGGCCACCCACCTGCGCCATTGCGCAGTGCATCATAATGTTGCACGGTCCCGCGCGAGCAAGACAGGGAAATGCTCTCGGGAATCGCCACGCGGCAAGGATTGTTCGCACCACTTGGCACGTTTCTTGTTAGCCTTTCCTTGAAGGGATCCACTCGGCGCGTAGCGGGCCACGCGAGCGGGGCCAATCGAACGGGGACAATGTGAAAAAGATCGAAGCGATCATCAAACCCTTCAAGCTCGATGAGGTGAAGGAAGCACTGCACGAAATCGGCGTGTCGGGCATCACGGTCACCGAAGCGCGCGGCTTCGGCCGCCAGAAAGGCCATACCGAGCTGTATCGCGGTGCGGAATATGTGGTTGATTTCCTTCCCAAGGTGAAGCTTGAGGTGGTAGTCTCCGACGACCAGGCCGAGCGCGTCGTCGAAGCGATGGCCGCCGCCGCCCGCACCGGCCGGATCGGCGATGGCAAGATCTTTGTCACCGCCATCGAAAGCGCCCTGCGCATCCGCACCGGTGAGACCGACGAGGATGCGGTCTGACCAGCCTTCTGATTCACCGCAGCAGCCGACTTTCAGCCCGCCACTGCGCAAAATTTAGCCATTACCCAGACTGGAGACACAAGACATGTCACGCGTGAAAGAGGTTCTGAAGCAAATCAAGGACGAGGAAATCGAGTGGGTCGACCTGCGCTTCACCGATCCCAAGGGCAAGTGGCAGCACCTCACCATGGTTGCCGGCGTGATGGATGAAGATGCGCTGGAAGATGGCCTGATGTTCGATGGCTCGTCGATCGCGGGCTGGAAGGCGATCAACGAAAGCGACATGATCCTCAAGCCCGACCTCACCGAAGTGTGGGTCGATCCCTTCAGCGCCACGCCGATGATGATCATCAACTGCGATATCGTCGAACCGTCGACGGGTGATTGGTATGCGCGCGATCCGCGCACCACCGCCAAGCGCGCCGAGGCCTATCTCAAGTCCACCGGGATTGGCGACACCGTCTATGTCGGCCCCGAAGCCGAATTCTTCATGTTCGACGACGTGCGCTTCGAAGACGGCTACGCCGGTTCGGGCTTTGCCATCGACGACATCGAATTGCCGGGCAACACCTCGAAGGAATATGACAACGGCAACATGGGGCACCGCCCGCGCGCCAAGGGCGGTTACTTCCCGGTCGCGCCGGTCGACAGCGCCGTGGATATCCGCGCCGAGATGGTCACCACCATGCTTGAAATGGGCCTGCCCTGCGACAAGCACCACCACGAAGTCGCCGCGGCCCAGCACGAACTCGGCCTGACCTTCGGCACGCTGGTGCAAACTGCTGACCGCATGCAGATCTACAAGTATGTCGTGCACCAGGTCGCCCATGCCTATGGCAAGACCGCGACCTTCATGCCCAAGCCGATCAAGGCCGATAATGGCTCGGGGATGCACACCCACATCTCGATCTGGAAAGATGGCAAGCCGATGTTTGCCGGCAATGAATATGCCGGCCTGTCGGAGATGTGCCTCTACTTCATCGGCGGCGTGATCAAGCATGCCAAGGCCTTGAACGCCTTCACCAACCCGACCACCAACAGCTACAAGCGGCTGGTGCCGGGCTTCGAAGCGCCGGTGCTGCTCGCCTATTCGGCGCGCAACCGTTCGGCTTCGTGCCGCATCCCCTATGGCAGCGGCGACAAGGCGAAGCGCGTCGAGTTCCGCTTCCCCGATGCGATGGCCAACCCCTATCTGTGCTATGCGGCGCTGCTGATGGCGGGCCTCGACGGGATCGAGAACAAGATCCACCCGGGCGAGGCGATGGACAAGAACCTCTATGATCTGCCGCCGGCCGAGCTCGCCGAAGTGCCGACCGTGTGCGGTTCGCTCCGTGAGGCGCTCGACTCACTGGCTGCCGATCACGAATTCCTGCTGAAGGGCGATGTCTTCACCAAGGATCAGATCGAAGCCTATGCCGAGCTCAAGTGGGAAGAGGTGATCCGCACCGAAACCACCCCGTGCCCGGTCGAATTCGACATGTATTACTCGATGTAATCACGCCGGATGCAAAAAGCGCCCCTTGCCCGGACCGGCAAGGGGCGCTTTTTTGTGCGCGGCTGCTATCAGCGCGGCATCAGCATCCCGCGCCGCCCTGCCGAAATGAAGGTGGCCAGCAGCGCCAGCACATAACAGGCGGTGAGCAGGTCGAGCGGCTGCGGCCCGGTGACATAATCGAGATGCGCCAGCATCCCCCAGCCACCCAGCACCACCAGCATCAACCCGTACGTCAGCGCGCCTGCTTCGAGATTGATCGCCAACAGCAATTCATCCGAACTGCGATAGGTTTTCCAGGCGAACCACAGCCCCGACACCAGCCCCACGGCGGCAATCACCAGCGCCGCCGGGGTCGGCAGCGGGCCGACCGGCGCTGCAAGCGCCAAGGCCATCAAGGCCAAGCCCCACAACACCATGCCGAGACCGGAATTGAGCAGCTGCGATTGCAGCTCGCGCACCTCGGCCTCGTCTTCGACATTGAGGAGCATCGCCCCGATCCTGGGGCTGAGCGAACCGGCCAGAACAATCACGGCCATGACGATATAGATCATCGCCACGGCGCCCGCGATCGCAACCGAGAACGACGGCCCTTCCGATTGCGCGGCATCAAGATAGCGGTCTGCAAGATAGCCGAAGCCGAAGCCGACCAGGCCGCCAAACACCATGCCCGCAGCAAATTGCAGCAGCAGTTTACGCCATTTTGGCGCAGCATTTGGGGCAACTACTTTGCTTGGCTGGGTTTCAATCTCGCTCGTCATGCTTCGGGTTCCCAGTTGTCGATGAACAGCTCCGGCACTGCCACTGCAAACAGCCGCGCCATGCGCAGTGCGAGCGGAAGCGAAGGATCATATTTGTCAGTCTCGACCGCGTTGATCGTCTGGCGCGAGACACCGAGCCGCCGGGCCAATTCGCCCTGACTCCAGCCTTGCGCCTCGCGATACTGCCTTACGCGGTTTTCCACCGGCCATTCCTCTGGTTGCGGTTTGCGCCAGACCCGAACGGCGATGCGGGGTAAGAACCTCGCCGATTCGGGCCTGACAAGCATTCTTTACTGTAAAGAGCTCTTGTCAGTCAAGAGCTCTTGTCAGGCACGGCGTGCGAACGCGCAGCGCAGCATTTTCCTACCCGGCATTTTTGTGCCTAATTCCCGCACCTTGTCCCCTGCGTCCACAAGGTGCCCCTTATGAATGATATCCCTTCACCCACCCCTGATCGTCCGCTGCTGGTGCTGCTCAAGCGCCTGTGGGCATGGCTCTTTGACGAACGCGGCGATCCCGCCACGCCCACGCCGTCGCCCCCGCCCCCGCCATCGCCATCGCCTGCCCACAAAGAGGCCGGTTTTCCTGTTCATGACAGTGTCTCAATTGTCTCCAACAGCAAGGAAACCGGCACCCAATCTGAACACATGCCCCGCAGCATCGGCCCGCGCGGGATCGCGCTGATCAAGCGGTTTGAAGGTTGCGCGAGGATCCGGGCTGATGGTCTGATCGAAGCCTATCCCGATCCCGGCAGCGGCGGTGAACCATGGACCATTGGCTGGGGCGCGACCGGCGCGGATCATGGCCATGGCGGGCGGATCGGCCCTGACACCGTGTGGACACAGGCCCAATGTGATGAACGGCTGGCCCGTGATCTGCGGCGCTATGCCTCGGAGGTGGCGCAAGCCCTCAAAGGCGCGCCCGCGACGCAAGGCCAGTTCGATGCGCTCGTCAGCTTCCATTACAACACCGGCGCGATTGCGCGTGCGACCCTGACAAAGAAACACATCGCGCGCGATTATGCCGGGGCTGCGGCGGAGTTCGCGCGCTGGAACAAGGCAGGAGGCCGCGTGCTGCGCGGTCTCACCCGGCGGCGCGCGGCGGAAGCGGCGCTTTACCAGTCTTGAGCGGGGTGGGCGGGGGGTCCGAAAGGCACCCCCCTGCTCAATAATCCTTGCGAACCTGTGCGAGGATCGAGTCGCGCCCGATGGTCGAGACCAGACCCAGCAACACCAGCCAGTTGGTGATGCGATATTCGACCTGGGTCGCGTTGTAATCGCGCCCGTCGGTGATGAGCTCGACATAGATCTTGCGAGTCAGGTTCTTGCCGAGCGCCACGCTGGTCTCGCGCCCGATGATCGGATCAGCCGCGATGATCCGCAATTGATCGAGCCCGATCGAGTTGCGCAGCGAACCGATCGGATCAAGCCCGCCGCCGCCGCCCTGCAACGAAGCGAGCGCAGCGGCCAGTTGCAGCGCATCGGTTGCCGAAAGCGACGTGACCGGCCCGCCGAACAGCAAGCGCGAGAGGATTTCCTCATCCGGCAGCGCGGGGGAGGAGGAAAAGGCGATCTGCGGCGCCATCGCATTGCCGGTGATCCCGATATCGACCTGCGTGCCCGAACGGGTCGTTTCCGCGAGGATATCGAGCTGCGGATCAATGGGCCCCTTCTGGTCGAACACGATCCGGCCCCGGGTGAGTTCAAAGGCGCTGCCCGCAAAGGTATATTCGCCGCGCACGAGACTGGCCGTGCCGCCGATGCGCGGATCATCCACCGTGCCTCGCAGCGCGATATCAATGCCCCATTCGCTCTCAAGTCCCATGCCCTCGACCAGGACGCGCGATGGCGCCGTGGCGTTGATCAGATAGCGCCAGCTATCGGTGCGGCTGGCGCGCTGCGCGCTGGGTGGCCCGTTGAGCCGGTTGATCTCGCGCGTGGCGATCTGCGGCAGGGCATAGTCCTCCGCCGCGGTGCCAAGCTGCCAGCTTGCCCGGTCAATCCGCACGCGGCCGGCAATCGTGCCGCCAACCCCGTCCGAAACGATGCGCAGCGGGCCGGTGACGCGCGCATCGAGCCCCGCGGCGTTGACGAGCCGCGCATTGGTAGCGGCGGCGCGCAGATCGATGCGCGGGCCGCGCTGCGCGCTCATCCCGGCCAGATCAATCGTGCCCGAACCGATGATCGAACCATTGCCCGCCGTGGTTCCGGCAAAGCGGGTGATCGCCAGCCGCGATCCGGAAAAGCGGCCCTGCGCTGCGGCCTTAGTGATATCGGTGCCCGACACCGCGCTCTGCACGCGCAGATCATCGCTTGCAATGCTGCCTGTCAGCAGCGGATCGGCCAGCGTCCCGCGCGCCGTGGCGGTCACCGCCAGTGGCCCGGTGATATCAAAGACCTCGATCCCGGAAAGCCGCCACAAGGCCTCGGCCGGGCCATTATAAGTCAGATCGGCCTGCAAAGCGCCCCGCATCAGCCGGGTTGCAAAATCGCCGGTGCCCGCCAGCTTGGTGATACGTGCCTTGACCTGCCCCAGCCGCTTGCCATCGTCGAGCAGGCGTGCCCCTGCGCTCAGCCCAGCGCGGGTGAGATCGGCCACCGCGACGACATTGACCGGCTGCGACGACAGCACCAGCCCGGCGCGGCTGAACCCGTCGATCCGCACCCGCGCGGTACCTGTCGGCGGTGCGCGCCCGGTCTGGGCAAAGGTGATGATCCCCGACAGCCGCCCGCCAAAGCCCAGCTCGCTGCCCGCAAGATCAAGCAGGCGCAGCGGCATCCGCGCGACATTGGCCGTCAGCCGCGTCTCCGCGCCGCCAAAAGCGCCGGACAGGATGACATAGCCGCGGGCATAACCGATCTGCGCGGGCGCGAGGCTCCACCCGCCGTCGGCCTCCTGCGTCAGCACCGCGCGGCGCGGCATCCGGATCGCACCACCGGCATACTCCCCCCGCACCAGAGGCGCGATCCGGCCCGGCGCAACATCGGCATCGAGCTTGATCGCAAAGCGTTCCGAACGGCGTCCGGCGAGCGTTGCGGTAACCTTGCCCGCACCATTGGCAATGGCAGCACGGGCATCAAGATTGGCCACCCGCAGCGCGCCATATTCGAGGCCCGCGCCGGTGAGCTGGCCGTCAATATAGCTGCCCCTTTCATCGAACCGCCCGCTCGCGGTGATATCGGCACGGGCAAGCGCGATCGGAACCGCCCCGCCAAAGCGCGCTTGCCGCGCGGCCAGCGTCAGACCGAAGCCTTGCGACCCGCCAGCGGCGGGCGCGAGCGTCAGCGTGCCGTTCACCCCGCCGCCCGCCACCGCAAGTTCGCCCGCGATCCCGGCTTCATCAAGCGCGAGTGCCCCCGTCAGCCGGGTGCGGAAGATGTTGAGTTCGTCCACAGCGATTCGGGTCGGCCCGCCTTCGGGCAAGACCAGCCCGATACGGCCGGTGAAGTCACCAAGCAGCGAGCCGCCCGACAGATCAATCGCAAAGCCATCCCCCGCCGGCGCGAGCGCGACACGCACATCGGCCAGCCCTGCGGCGGGCAGCGGATCGGCCAGCACCAGCACCGCACGCGGGCCGTCATTCGCCAACTCGGCCTCAAGCGTAAAGGGGCCATAGTCCGCCTGTTGCCCACGCCCGGCGATGGTGGTGCGCGCGCCGCCGCTTCCCGGCACGAGCTTGCTATCAAAGCGCGCTGTCAGCCGCGCACTGTCGAGCGCGCCGTCGCGCAGGATAATCGGTTGGCCCGCCCCCATGCCAAGCGCGCCCCTGAAGCGAATATCCGGCCCGGCGAGGTTGGCGATCGAGGCATTGCTGATCCGGGTAAGCCGCCCGGCGACGTTGGCGCGCAGGCTCCACGGGATGCTGGGGCCGAACTTGGCGAGGATCTTGGCATCACCTGCCACCACGCCCACACTGGCGAGTTTGAAGCCTGCCAGATTGACGGGCCCGGCGACAGCATAGGTTCCTGCGGGCACATCGCCGCGCAGCGACAGGTTGGCCGCCAGCCCGGGGAAGGCGACGCGGGCCTCGTCGGCGGCGAGTTTGCGCCCGTCAAAAGTCACGCGGGCGTTGAGCTTGCCCTTGATCAGTCGCGGATCGATCTGCGGATTGCCGGTGGTGATCCGCTCGGCAGTGGCGGCCACCGGCAGCGTGAGCTTGCCGCGAGTGTAGCGCGCCATGCCCGCCTGCCGCAGCTCCGTCACGCTGATACCATTGGCTTCAAGCCGGCCCACCGCAAGTTGATGATCAAGCGCGAGATCGCTGAAGCGCCCGGTGATCGCCGTGGCAAAGCGGGCCTGCTCCAGCCGCACCTCCGGCCCGAACAGCGCCGGATCGCGCAGCCGTGCCCGCAGCAGCAGCCGTTCGATCGTGCTTGCCCGGATATCGACCCCGCCTGCCAGTCGGACATCAAGCGCCGGGCTGATCACTGTCGCCCTGCCCGTCACCAGCCGATCTTCCAGCATGAACGAGACAGCCAGCGCGGTCTTGCGGCCCAAGGCATCCGCGACCAGGCCCGAGCCGGGATCAAGCGGTGCGCGCACCTCGCCGAGAATACCGAAGCGGCCGGCATCATTGGTCAGCCTGAGCGCGGCGACCGGCCGCTGGCGCACCGCTGGAGAAGCGGTTTCCGGCCAGCGTGTCGCCAAGATCTGGCCGCGCCAGCGCTGCCATGTCCCCTCGCCCGCCAACCGCGCGGCATAGCCATTCCGGAGCCCGGTCAGCCCCGCCAGCACGCCGCCTTCAGGCGCGAGATAATCCAGCCCCATATCGAAGCGATCGCCATCGGGCTCGGCATCGAGCATCAGCGCCAACCGATCCTCCTTGCCGAGACTGGCGGTGGCATTGATGAATGCCCGCCGTTCGAGGATCAGCGCCGAGGCCGTCAGATTGACTTTCTCGGGCTGCGCCGTCGCCACGCCCTCGGCCAGCACCCAATCGCGGATGGTGAGACGATCAACCCGGATATCGAAATCGGGGAGCAGCGGCGCATCGGGATCGCCCGGGTTCAGTTCGGGAAGTCGCATCAACTGTCCGCGCGATGCGGTCACCTCGCGGATATCCAGCCCGCTCCACAGGAAGGCAAGCGGACGCCAGTCGAGCGTGATTTCGGGAATCTTGAGGAATGCGCCCTTGGGATCGCTGATCACGACATTGCGCAGCCGCGCGGCGCCGTAGATATCGCCCTCGATCCGCCCGATGCGGAAGCGCAAGCCGTTTTCGGGCTGAAGCAGCGCGATCTGATCGGCCACGAACCGCTTGCCAATCGGCGAGCTGAGAAACGCCGCGCCCAGCACCAGCGGGGCCAGCAACAGCGCCAGAAGCCAGCCAAGCCGCTTGAACCAGCGGCGACGGCGGCCTTCGGCGTCGCGCATTGCAGCAGGCTCGGGGGCGATCGTGTCCGCCATCAGAATGCCTGTCCCAGACCCACGAAGACCACCACCGGCGCATCGAACTCGCTGCGGTTGAGCGGCACGCCCACATCGATGCGGATCGGGCCAAAGCTTGTCTTGTAACGCACGCCGAGCCCGGCGGCGTAGCGGATGAAATCGAAATTGGGCACCGAACGGCGGCTCACGCTGCCAATGTCGAAGAAAGGCACGACTTGCACCGCACCACCCAACAGGCCGGTATTGATGCGCGCTTCGATGGAGGCTTCGAGCAACGCCGCACCGCCGGTGGCCTCGCCGCGCTCATCGCGCGGGCCAACGCCCTGGAAGCCATAGCCGCGCACCGATGCGCCGCCGCCGCCATAGAGCCGCCGCGACGGCGCCACATTGGCCAGGTCCGCGCCCTGGATGGTGGCCGCGCGCACCCGGCCCGCCAGCACCGTCGCGTCGCCGATCGATTTGTAGGCCGCCGCATCCAATTGGGCACGCAGATAGAAATCCTGCACGCCTTCGCTGCGCGAGGATTCCGGAGCGAGAAACAGGGTGGCGCGATAGCCGCTCGTCGGATCGAGCAGATCATCGCTCTGATCGATCGTGGCGCTGCCGAACAGCCCGGCGATGGTGAAGCTGCGGCGCGGCGTGGCCGCATCGGGCGCAATCCGCACGGTGCGGTTGCGCTCTTCGGTGAACAAGGCTTCGGCCCCGATCTGCCAGCTGAATTCCTTCTGGAACAGGAAGTTGGACAGCCGCTCGAAGGTGCCGCGCACCCCGAGCGTGCGCGACTCCACCGCCACCGTGTTGATATCGCTGGCGAACAGATCGAAGAACAGCACCTGATCGCGGCCGCGGAAATTGTTGCGCTTGAAGCCGATATTGGCGAGCAGTTCGCGCGTGCCGACAATGCCGCGCAGCCGCAAAGCGCCTTCGGGCGGGAACAGGTTGCGATGCTCCCACGTCGCCTCGGCCTTGATCCCGTCCTCGGTACCATAGCCGATACCGGCGGTCACCGTGCGCAGCGGCGCCCGTTCGAACGCGACATCGATCGCGACCTCGCCCGGTTCCTCGCCGCGGGGAGGCACGCTTTCGCGCGGGGTGATGGTGACGCTGGAAACAAGGCCGGTTGCGAGGATCGCCCGCCGCAGATCGGTTTCGAGGCTTTCGCGGTAGAGATCACCCGGCTCAAAGCGCGCAATCCGTGCTAGATGCCGCCCGCTCAGGAAATCGGGATCGCTGCTCGTCACCCCGGCAAAGACATAGCGGCCGCGTGGGTCGACCGGCAGGGTCAGATCGCCTTCTTCGCGATCATGATCGATCAGCAGATCGGGCTCACCCAGCGTGGCAAAGGGATAGCCATTCTCTCCCAGCGCAAGATCAAGCGCTTCTCTTCCCGCAATGATGCGGTCCGCCAGCACCGGATCGCCGACCTTCAACCCGAGGGCGTCGCGCAGCGGGGCCAGCTCGTCGGCAGGCAGGCGTTCAAGCTTGCCCAGATCAATCGCACCAAAGCGGAATTGCGGGCCGGGATAGATATCGAACCGCACCGCGCCGCGCACCGCATCATCGCGATTTTCGGTGCCATTATCGCGCGATCCGCGTCCGCCTGAAAGCTGGCGCACCACCTCGCTGCCGTAATAGCCGTAGGCGGCAAGGATCTCGTCGAGCAAATCGGCATCGGCGCGCGCACGGGCGATGATCTGCGGGATCGTGTCAGCCTCGCGCTGAAGCTGGGCCAGCGCGGACAATTGCCGGAAGCGCGCGGTAATCGCCTCACGCTCGGGCAGGGCGGCCGGATCGGCCGGGAACGCCAGCGTCACGGTTTCGGTGAGCGGGAACTCCGCCAGATCAACCGCTTGCTCAAGCTCGGGCAAAGCAAGTTGGGCGAAAGCCTCGCCCTCGGCATCCGCCTCCAGCGGCTCGGGGAGCGCCAGCGCGAAATCATCCAATTGCTGGGCAATGGCATCGGCAGAGGCAACCAGCTCGGGCGCCTCGAGCGCAGCGAGTGCGGCATCGGTCGGATCGCCACCCTGCGCCAGCGCGTCAAGCGCCGGAGGCACTGCCGGCGGCGGCTCGGGGCCAAGCGGCGCACCGGCAAGCGCCCAGCTATCCGGGCTCCGCACCGCGTCATCAGGGATCAGATCATCGAGCGTGCGCGGCACCGGTTGGGGGGGCGCAGGCTCTTGCGCCGGGCGTGTCTCATCGGGCTCGTCGCCCGGTTCCGCAGCGGCAGCGGTGCCGGCCTCTTCGACCTGATCGGTTTCGGCCCCGGTATCATCTGGCGGATCATCACCGGCAGCAGGCGGTTCCTGCACCTGCGTTTGCGGCGAAAGCGGGACTTGCGCAGCGAGACAGGCGCTTCCCGAAAGCCCTGCGCCCACTGACGTCGCAAGGCAAAAGGAGAGCGTCAGCAGGTGAAGACGATCAACTTTCCGGGAACTTGGCAGGCTGGCCATCCTTGCCCCGAATACCGGCGAGCGATGCAGCCGAGGCGCGGCGCGGCGCGATCGCTTCGGCAATCAAGGCGCGCTGTTCGTCTGTATCCATCACTTGCCAGCCATCACGGGTGAGCTTTTCAAGCGGGCGATAGCGCACCTTGTACTGCATCCGCGGACTGCCTTCCACCCAATAGCCGAGATAGACATAGGGCAGGCCCTCGGCCGCCGCACGGCGGATATGATCGAGGATGATGAAGTTGCCAAGCCCCATGCGCTCGGGCCGGTCGGGCTCGTAGAAGGAATAGATCATCGACAGGCCATCGCTCTGCCGGTCAGTGAGACACGCGCCGACCAGCCGGCCGGGCTCGCCATCCACACCCGGTTCGCGATATTCTGTCACCACCGTGGTGACGGGGGTGTGCTCGATCATGTCGGCGTAATCGAGCTCGTCCATCTGGCTCATCCCGCCATCGGGATGGCGCGCGGCGAGATAGCGCGCGAGCAGGGCGAATTGCTCTTCGGTGGCCCAAGGGCGGCATTCGCTGACCACCAGATCGCCATTGCGCTTCAAATCGCGCTTCTGGGTGCCCGAGGCCCGGAACTGATCCGCCACCACCCGCACCGAGACACAGGCCTGACAATCAAGGCAGCTCGGGCGGTAGGCGACCGTCTGGCTGCGTCGGAAGCCGATGCGGCCCAGCGCTTCGTTGAGTTGATCGGCGTGCGGGCCTTTGAGCTCGGTGAAAACCTTCCGCTCACTCCGCCCCGGCAAGTACGGGCACGGCGCCGGGCTTGTCACAAAGAAGCGGGGGAAGCGGATCGGTGCGGTCACAGGCTTGTGCTCAATCCCAGTGCTGAATCAGCGCGACGTTATAGGTTAAGAAAATCTTATGCCTGCACAGGTTCCCGCGTTAAAGTCCCTTAACCATAAATCGACACAAATAATGGCGCAGCCTGCACAGGCTGACGCAAAATCATGCACAATAGCGTCGAAATGGGGCAGTTCAGCCCAGCTCGACAAGCTGGACCGAGTAGCCTTTGTCGCGCAGCGCTTCGACCAGATCATCAACCTGCTGCGCATCGCGCGCTTCGCACTCGATATCGGTGATCAGCCCCTTGGCGGGCAAGGTGGTGAAGATCCGCTGGTGATAGATCTCGATGATGTTGACGTTGTGTTCGTCAAACAGACGCATCACCCGGAACAGCGCGCCGGGGCGATCTTGTAGCGTGATCCGAAGCCGCGCCAGCCGCCCCTGCCGCGCCAGATCGCGCAGCAGCACATTGGCGAGCAGGCGGGTGTCGATATTGCCGCCGCACAGCACGAGGCCGATGGTCTTGCCCGCGAACCTTTCAGGGTTGGCCAGCACCGCGGCAAGCCCAGCCGCACCGGCTCCTTCCACCACGGTCTTTTCGATCTGGAGCAGCAGCGCGACGGCTTTTTCCAGCGCCGGTTCGTCCACCAGCAAAATGTCATCGACTCGCTCGGCGATCACCTGTGCGGTGAAGTCGCCCGGATATTTGACCGCGATGCCTTCGGCCAGGGTATCGCCGCCGCACTCGTGCGTCTCGCCCTTGATCCGGGCATACATCGAGGGGAACAGCGCGGCCTGCACGCCCACCACTTCGATCGCCGGGTTCAGGGCCTTCGCCACGGTGGACATGCCCGAAATCAGCCCGCCGCCGCCAATCGGGGTGACGATGCAATCGAAATCCTGCTTTTCCTCCAGCATTTCCAGCGCGACAGTCCCCGCCCCTGCGGCGACGCGCGGATCATCAAAGGGGTGCACAAAGGTCAGCCCAAGCTCGCCTTCGAGCTTGCGCGCATGGGCATAGGCTTCATCGAAGGTCTCGCCATGCAGCACGACCTTGCCGCCGACGCTTTCGGTTTGCATCACCTTCACCGTCGGCGTGGTGCGCGGCATGACGATGGTGACCGGCACGCCAAGCCGCGTGCCATGATAGGACAGGCCCTGCGAATGGTTTCCCGCCGAAGCGGCAATCACGCCGCGGGCGCGCTGTTCGTCGGTCAGTTGGAGCAGCGCATTGAGCGCGCCGCGCTCCTTGTAGGCAGCGGTGAACTGGAGGTTTTCGAACTTCAGCCAGATATCCGCGCCAGTGATCTGCGACAGGGTGATCGAATGCATCAGCGGCGTCTTGACCACCGCATCGCCAATCCGTGCCGCTGCGGCGCGCACGGTATCGAGAGTGAGATCGGCCGGCGTGGCGACCGGGAGGCCCGAAGGCGCAAGAGTAGGGGCTGTCGCTGACATAATGCGCGCGCGTTAAGCCCTTACGCGGCGTGAGGCAACTTTCCTCTTGGCCGACACGCGCGCATCATTGGCAAGCGCGCCGATCCGCGATAGGCCGTCGCCCGACATGACCACCAAGACAGCCCACGCCTTGCCCGACACCGCTGCGAAAAGCGCACGGATGGCGGGGCAGTGGCCGCGCGCGGCAAGCGCCTGTCCCGCCATCTTTGCGCCAAAGGATTCCTGATGCTCCGCCACCATTTTGCTGCCGCCGCCGTCAGCGCACTTGCTCTCGCCCTGACCGCCAGCCCGGCGCTCGCCGACACGCTGATTGATAATGTCGACGGCATCACGCTCGACGAAAAGGGTGAAGTGGTGCGCTTCACCGGGCTGATGTTCGATGATGAAGGGCGCGTCACCCAATTGCTGGCACGCAAGGACAAGCGCCCTGCCAAGGTCGACTATCTGCTCGACGGCAAGGGGCAGGTGCTGCTGCCCGGCATGATTGATGCCCATGTCCATGTCATGGGAATCGGCTTTGCCGCGCTGACGCTCGACCTCTCGGACACGACCTCGCTTGAAGATGCGCTCGCCAGGATCAAGACTTTTGCCGAGGAAAATCCGGGTCGACCGTGGATTCTGGGGCGCGGTTGGAACCAGGAAAAGTGGGGCCTCGGGCGTTTTCCCACCGCCGCCGAACTCGACAGTGTGGTGTCGGATCGTCCGGTCTGGCTCGACCGCGCGGATAACCACGCCGCATGGGCCAACTCCCTCGCGATCGAGCGGGCCGGGATCACCGTCAAAACCGCTGATCCGGCGGGCGGGCGGATCATCCGCGATGCCGCCGGCAAGCCACAGGGCGTGTTTGTCGACCGGGCGGGCGACCTTGTCACCAAAGTCATCCCCGCGCCGCGCCCCAAGGACCGCGATCTCGCCTTTGCCGAATTCCAGAAAGCTCTCATCGCGCGCGGCGTGACGGCGGTGGCGGATATGGGCACCAGCCCGGCCGACTGGGAAACCTTCCGGCGCGCGGGCGATGCCGGGCGCTTGCAGGTGCGGATCATGTCCTATGCCGACAGCATCGAGACGCTCGAACTGATGGCCGGACAAGGGCCGGGCCCGTGGCTCTATGAGGATCGGCTGCGGATGGGGGGCGTCAAGCTTTACCTCGATGGCGCGCTGGGATCGCGCGGCGCGGCGCTCAAGCAGCCCTATGCCGATGAACCGGGCACGCGCGGGTTGCCGCTGCTCACCCCGGCGCAGCTCCGCAACCTGATGAGCCGTGCGGCGATGGATGGCTTCCAGACCGCGGTGCACGCCATTGGCGATGCCGCCAATGCCGACGTGCTCACCGCTATCGAAGAACTCTCGGAAAGCTATCAGGGTGATCGCCGCTGGCGGATTGAACACGCCCAGATCATTGATCCGGCCGATCTGCCGCTGATGGGCAAGCATGGCGTGATCGCCTCGGTCCAGCCGCTCCACCAGACCTCCGACCGGCTGATGGCCGAAGCCCGGCTTGGCCCGGATCGGCTGACCGGGGCCTATCCGTGGCGCAGCATCCTTGCCGCCGGTGGGCGGCTGGCCTTCGGATCGGATGCGCCGGTCGAACCCGCCGATCCTTTCGCCGGGATGGCCGCCGCGATCAGCCGCACCGATGCCAAGGGCGAACCCTTTGGCGGGTGGTTCCCGCAGCAAACAGTCAGCCGTGAAGTCGCGCTCGCGGGCTTCACCAAGGACGCGGCCTTTGCCGGCTTTGCCGACGGGCGGTTCGGGCGGCTGGCCGTTGGCGAGCGCGCGGACTTCATCTTCGTCGATCGCGACCCCCTGATCGCCTCGCTCGAGGAATTGCGCCAGACCCGCGTGCTGCAAGTATGGATCGGCGGCGTGCGGGTGGACGCACGCGGCGAGTAATTACTCCGCCGCGGCTTTCTCCGCCGCCAACTCGGCCTCGCGCGCCGCCTTGTCGGCGGCAACGGCGCCTTCCTGCAAGCGCATCAGCAACAGCGAGGCTTCGAACAGCATCCAGAGCGGGATCGCGAGGATGATCTGCGAACCGGGATCGGGGGGCGTGACAATCGCGGCAATCACGAAGATGCCGACGATGACGTAACGCCGCGCGGTGATCATCTGCGCCCGGGTGATGATCCCGGCGCGGTGCAACAGCAACAGCAGCACCGGCAGCAGGAACGTTACCCCGAAGCCGAGAATGAACTGCATCACCAGATTGAGATATTCACCCGCGCTCGGCAAGGCCTGCACTGCAAGCCCGCCCGCTTCCCCGCCAAAACCAAGGAAGAAGGTGAAGGCGACCGGCATCACCACGAAATAGGCGAGCGCCGCCCCCGCGCCGAACAGCACCGGGGTGGCCAGCAGGAACGGCAGAAAGGCCTTCTTCTCGCGCGCATAGAGCCCCGGCGCGACAAAGGCCCAGAGCTGGTTGGCGATTACCGGGAAGCTCAGCATGAAGCCTGCAAACAGCGCAACCTTGAGCTCGACAAAGAAGACTTCGGGAAGCTTGGTGAAAATCAACTGGCCCTCGCCCGCCGGAAAGGCCTGCTTGAGCGGCCAGATCAGGATGCCGAGGATCGCGTCCGCAAAATAGAGGCACACCGCAAAGCCTGCCGCCAGTGCAAGCAGCGCGCGGATGATCCGGGTGCGCAGCTCGATCAGATGATCGAGCAGCGGGGCGCGGGTCTCATCAAGGTCTTTGATGTCAAACATCGCTTTCGCCCTTGGCCGCAGGCGATGGCGCCGCGTCTTGCGGCGATGTATCAGGCTTGGCCGCTTCGGCTGGCGGCGGCGGCCCGGTCATCACCGGCGCGCCCGCTTCCAGCTCGGTCAGGGCAGCGGAACGGCGCATGATTTCCTCGTTCTGTGCCTTCCACTTCTTTTCCATCTCTTCCAGTTCGGCCTCGCGCACCATGGCATCGATCCCGGAGCGGAAATGCGCCGAGACCCGGCGCAGCTTGCCGATCCAGCGACCGGCAGTGCGCATGGCCAGGGGCAAGTCCTTTGGCCCGATCACCACGACGGCGACGACCAGGATGACGAGCAGTTCTGCGGCGCCGATATCGAACATGGGGGTGCGGCTGCGCCGCCTCCTTCAGCGAAAGGTCAGGCGCCGGTGGTGTCGGACTTGTCCGCAGGCGCGGGCGTTTCGGTCGGCGCGGGGGTCGCGGCCGGCGGCTCGATCCGCGCGGCCTTGGCGGCGGTTTCCTCGGTCTCGTTGAGACCTTTCTTGAAGCTCGAAATGCCCTTGCCGAAATCGCCCATCATCTCGGAGATGCGGCCGCGCCCGAACAGCACCAGCACGATCACCAGCACAATCAGCCAGTGCCAGATGGAAAAGCTACCCATGATTCAACTCCTGAAATGCAGCGAGGGCCAAGGCATGCTGCATGGCCGGATAAGGTCCGGCGGTCACCTGCCATGCATTTAGGACAAGCCCACGGGAATTGCGAGTCAGTCCGCCAAATTTGCGTCACCGTCGTCGCGGTCGCCGGCATCCTCGGGTTCGAAATGCATCGCCGCATTGAAGGCATCATCGACCGGGTCGAGCAGGCCCGCTGCACGCAATTCGTCGATCCCCGGCAGATCGCGGCGCGAGCTCAGGCCGAAATGATCGAGGAAGGCAGATGTGGTGGCATAGATCACCGGGCGGCCCGGCACCTCGCGGCGGCCCGCCAGCCGGATCCAGCCCGCTTCCATTAGCACATCAAGCGTGCCCGCGCTGGTCTGCACCCCGCGGATCGATTCGATCTCCGCCCGGCTGACCGGCTCATGATAGGCGATGATCGCCAGAACCTCGGTGGCGGCACGGCTCAGGCGGCGCACCTGTTCCTTCTCGCGGCGCAGCAGATGCGCCAGATCAGGCGCAGTTTCGAAATGCCAGCGCCCGCCGCGCTCCACCAGATGGACACCGCGCTGCGCATAATGGGTGGCAAGCAGCGCCAGCCCGTCTTTCACCGCGGCGAGTTCCAGCCCGCCAAGGTGGCTCGAAAGCGCTTCGGGGGTCATCGGCTCTTCGGCGGCAAACAGCGTCGCCTCGATCGCGCGGGTGACGGCATCCGCGCCCGGAACCGCCGCCTCGCTCATGCCGCTTGCCCTTCGCGCAGGCGACGGATGCGCAAGGGTGCAAAGGCGCTGTCCTGCTCAAGCTCCGCCCGGCCGCGTTTGGTCAGTTCGAGCGCCGCGACAAAGCTTGAGGCCAGCGCCGAGCGCCGCAATTCGGGCGAAGCATGCGGCGGCAGAAAATCGCGGATTTCCATCCATTCAAGCGTGACACCCAGCATCGCCGAAACCCGTTCGAGCGCGGAATCCAGCGTCATCACCGGGCGGTTGGCGACATGATAGATGTGCGGGGCGGTGCGCGCCTTGACCTGTCCATAGGCCTGGATCAGCGAAAACATGTCGCTGCGCCACACGGCCTTGCGATCAGTCCGCAGACCTTCGGGGCGCCCGCGCAGGAACACATCGCGGCCGATCCGGTCGCGCGCCATCAGCCGGGCCGCGGCCTCGCGCATCGCGCCGAGGCGTTGCAGGCGCAATTGCAGCCGCAGCGCGAGCTCTTCGGGCGAAGGGTCTTCCTGCTCCTCCTTGGGGAGCAGCAGCGCGGATTTGAGATAGGCGAGCCAGGCCGCCATCACGAGGTAATCGGCAGCCAGTTCGAGCCGCATCGCGCCCGCGCGCTCGATATAGGTCAGGTATTGATCGACCAGCGCGAGGATCGAAATCTGGCGCAGATCGACCTTCTGCCGCCGCGCCAGATCGAGCAAGAGATCGAGTGGGCCTTCCCAGCCATCAACCTCGATGTAAAGCGCGTCTTCGGACTGGAACGCCGCGCCGCTGAACAGCAGGGGCTGGTCTTCAGCGGCGCTCACGCGGCCTGCCCCTCCAGCGCGAGCAGCGCATCGCGCTTGGCCAGCAATTCGGCATGGGCAGGCGCGATGGCGGGCGCGACCTGCGTCGCAGCCAGCGCACGATCAAGCCGTGCAGCCGTCACCTCCGACATCGGGCCGAGCGCCTCGCAAATCCCGACCATGTCGTCCATCCTGCCCCAGCAATTGAGCACGATGTCGCAGCCCGCAGCCTGGGCACGCGCGGCGCGTTCGGGGATCGGGCCGCCGAGCGCTTCCATGTCGATATCATCGGTCAACAGCAGCCCGTCAAAGCCGATCCGCCCGCGGATCACGTCCCTGATGATAGCAGCAGAAAGGGTGGCGGGATTTTCGGCGTCCCACACCGGGAACATCAGATGCCCTGTCATCCCGATGGGCGCATGGGCGAGGCTGCGGAACGGGGCGAGATCTGCCTCCAGCTCCTGCGCGCTGGCATGGACGAGCGGCATGTCCTTGTGGCTATCCACCATCGCGCGGCCATGGCCCGGCATATGCTTGATGCAGCCCGCGACGCCGCCTGCCGCCAACCCTTCGAGGATGGCCCGGCCGAGCGCTGCCACCTGCATCGGATCGCTGCCCAGCGAACGATCGCCGACCACATCATGCATGCCGGCAAAGCGCAAATCGAGCGGCGGGTGGTAATCAACCGTGATGCCCATCGCCGCCAGTTCGAGCCCCATCGCATGGGCATTGGCGCGCGCGGCCTCGATCGCACTGGGCGGTGCCAGCGCATAGAGCCGATCAAACGCCTCGCCCGGCGGATAGGGCGACCACAGCGGCGGACGCAGTCGCGCCACGCGGCCGCCTTCCTGATCGATCGAGACCAGCAGCCGGTCTCGCCCGTGCAGCGCCCGCAGATCATCTGTCAGCGCGCGAAGCTGCTGCGGATCGATGCAATTGCGGCCGAACAGGATGTAGCCCGCAGGATCAGCCTCGCGGAAGAAGGCGCGCTCGTCAGCCGTTAGGGTCGGGCCGCTCAGTCCGAAGATCGCCGGAATCATGCGCGGATGCTCGCAGGCCGGGGCGAAACGCGCAAGTCAGGGGCTGCGCTCATGCACAGGCCTGCCTGGCGTCTCAGCGCTTGACCTGACAATCAAGCCCCTCGCGCTTGATCGCGGCACACAGCGCATCGGCGCGGGTGCGATCAGCAGCAACGGCTTGCAGGCGATAGACCGTGCCGCCATCAACCCGGCCTTCAACGACGCGGTGCGGCACGCCTTGCAGCGCCTCGGATCGGCGGCTGAGATCGGCCCATCCCTGCTCGGCCCGCTCGCGCGAGGCATAGGCAGCCAATTGCACGCCGACCCCGCTTGCCACAGGTGCGGCTGACGGTGCAGCCTGCGGGCGCGCTGCGGGTGACGCCGTAGGTGAAGGGGCCGGGGCAGCCACCGGCTGGGACGGGCTCGCCACCACCGATTGCGGTGTCCCGCCTTCCCCGACGAGCGGGGCCACATTGCCGGTTCCGGCGAATTCCTTGCCGCCGGGATTTTCCGGGCGTTCGCGGATCGGGCCTTCGGGCGCGGCAATCACGCTGCCATCGGGTTCCAGCGCGGCGCTGGTAAAGCGGCTCGCGGCATACCACACCAGCCCGACAAGGGCTGCGCCAAGGATCAGCAGGCCCGCGGCGAACAGAATGATCTGGCGGGTATCAAACGCACCCGCCTCACTATCATCCTCTTCGGATTCGAGCCACGGCAGGCTGCTTTCAGGCGCCAGATCGAGTTCGGAGACACCGTCATCGAACTCTTCATATTCCGCATTGATGATCGCCGTCATGGCGCACCCCGTCTGTCACTGATGATGGAGAGCCGGTTCGCGGCTCTCCGCCTCACATCGATTCCACCGCCTCGACACCGAGGACGGCCAGCCCATTGGCAATGACTTGCCCGATTGCTTGGCCGAGGAAAAGCCTTGCCCCGGTCAGGGCCGCATCCTGTTCCACGATAAAGCGCTTGTCCGGCCGCTCATTGCCGAGATTCCAGTAAGAATGGAGGTCGGCGGCGAGATCGTAAAGGTAGAAGGCAATGCGATGCGGTTCGCGGGCGCGGGCGGCGGCCTCGATCTCGCGCGGGAACTGCGCGGCGCGGGCGACCAGCGCCAGCTCCTCGGCACCCAGCTTGTCGAGCGCGGCATCGGACGGGGCAAAGCCGGCCTCAGCCGCCTTCCTCAGCGTCGAGCGGATCCGGGCATGGGCATATTGCACATAGAACACCGGATTGTCCTTCGAGGCTTCGACCACCTTGTCGAAATCGAAATCCATCTGTGCATCGGGCTTGCGGGTGAGCATGGTGAAGCGCACCACATCCTTGCCGACCATCTCAACCACGTCCGCCAGCGTCACGAAATTGCCCGCGCGCTTGGACATCTTGAACGGCTGGCCGCCCTTCATCAGCTGCACCATCTGGACGAGCTTGACCTCGAAGGGCTTGGGGCTTGCGCCATCGGCGCTGGTCAGCGCAGCAACCGCTGCCTTGATCCGCTTCACCGTCCCTGCATGGTCCGCACCCCAGATGTCGACCAGCGCATCGGCGGTCTGGGCTTTCTGAAAGTGGTAGGCCAAGTCCGCGCCGAAATAGGTCCACGCGCCGGAGGATTTCTTGATCGGGCGATCCTGATCGTCGCCGAACTTGGTCGAACGGAACAGCGGCAGCGAGACCGGTTCCCAATCCTCGGGCGGGGCCTTGCCCTTGGGCGCTTCGAGCACGCCGTCATAGATGAGGTCATGGTCGCGCAGCCATTGCTCGGCCGCATCGACCTTGCCCGAGGCTTGCAACTCGGCCTCGGAAGAGAACAGGTCGTGCTGGATGCCGAGCGTAGCCAAGTCTGCGCGGATCATGTCCATCATCGCGGCAACCGCGCGGGTGCGGAACAGGATCAGCCAGTCGGCCTCCGGCGCCGCCACATACTTGTCGCCGAACTCGGCGGCGAGCGCTTCGCCCACCGGCTTCAGATATTCTCCGGGGTAGAGGCCTTCGGGGATGGTGATCGCTTCCCCCAGCGCCTCGCGATACCGCAGGTGCACCGAACGGGCGAGCACATCGACCTGCGCGCCCGCATCATTGACGTAATATTCGCGGATGACCTTGTGACCCGCGAATTCGAGCAATCCGGCGAGCGCATCGCCCACCACCGCGCCGCGGCAATGGCCCATGTGCATCGGGCCGGTGGGGTTGGCCGAGACATATTCGACATTGACCACCCGCCCCTCGCCCATCTGCGAGCGGCCATAGGCGCCGCCGAGCGTCGCAATGGCACCCAGCTCATGCAGCCATGCCGCGGGCGCAAGACGCAAGTTGATGAAACCCGGCCCGGCGATCTCCGCGCTGGTGATGCCGGGATGCTGGCCGAGCTTGGCGGTGATCGCCTCGGCAAGCGCGCGCGGATTGAGCCCGGCGGGCTTGGCGAGCACCATCGCGGCATTGGTCGCCAGATCGCCATGCGCAGCATCGCGCGGCGGCTCCAGCGTCACATTGGCAAAGCTGGTGCCCGCAGGCAGCACGCCCTCGCCCACCAGTTCGGCAAGGGCCGTTTCGATTACCTCGGCATAGGTCGAATAAAGAGTGGTCGGACGGGTCATGATTATCTCGTGCGGTCAGCGCAGGTCTTGCGCGTGCAAAATAGGAAGCGGGGTCCCGGGTCAAGCCCGGGAAGACGATAGATTGATGGCGACGATGGCCGCCGCAGGCGTCGCAAGGCCGACCGGCCGCCCGAAGGTGCTCCAAAGCGAGGCGAAGGAACCCTCCCCTCAAGTAGCGAAGCGGCGGGACTACAAGAACTCGCCGAGGCGCCTTCGTACCAAAATCAGCGCGTCGCGTTATACTTCAACTGGTCTTCGGTCAGTTGGAAGCCCACCAGTATTTCAAAGCGGGTGCGGGTGATGGCGGCGCGCACTTCGGGCAGGGTCAACGGATCAAGCGCCGCTTCAGGATCGCCGGGACGTCGGCGCTTGGTGATCTGCGTCTTGATATCCTCGGGCAAGGTGGCATCCGCCTTGGTGACATAGGCGCCCGCACGGCCGTTGCCGCTGGCGCGTTCCTGCCCGTCGGCGAAACTGAGTGTCACACTGCCCACCCGCTTGCTGACGACCGAACTGCCACCGCGCAGCACCGTCACGAAGTAAGGCAAGGTCACCGTGCGGGCACCGCGCGTATCGGCGCGGCGCGCCTGCACGGTAAAGGTCGCCTCGGTGTAGACCCGCTCGCCCGTCTCGTTACAGGTCGAGCGCAGATTGGTGAGCGTCGCGGTGAGATCAAGATTGGCAAGGCTGGTGTCGCCGGGATTGCGGAACTGGGTGATGTCGCCGGTGTAATCGGGAATGCCGACCGCCGGACACGCGCTCAGCACCGAAGTCACGCCGACGCCCTGATCCACCACCAGTTCGCCCGACTTGGCGCAGCCGGCAAGCGCCAGCGCGGTAGCCAGAGCTGTCACGACGCGGGTGCGAGAAATCATCAAAAGCCGTCCTTGTCCATGCGATCCAAAACGCGGTCCCTTGCGGAGCCTGACGCTTTCTTGCCCTAGCGATGCGCGCATGAAAGCGCTAGAGCGGGATTCATGAACGCGCCCTTTCCCGAAGCCGCCCCCGCCGACGAAGCGGCCCTCGCCGCCCGCCCCCCGCTCAATCTGCTTATCGCCGCACCGCGTGGTTTCTGCGCCGGGGTCGACCGCGCGATCGAGATCGTCGAAAAGGCGCTCGAACGCTATGGCTCGCCCGTCTATGTGCGCCACGAAATCGTCCACAACAAATATGTCGTCGAAGGGCTGCGCGAAAAGGGTGCGATTTTCGTCGAGGAACTCGATGAAGTGCCCGATGATGCGCCGGTGGTGTTCAGCGCGCACGGGGTGCCCAAGGCGGTTCCCGCCGAGGCGCGCCGCCGCAAGCTGCTTTATGTCGATGCCACCTGCCCGCTGGTGTCCAAGGTTCACCGTCAGGCCGAACGCCAGATCGAAAAAGGCCGCCACATCATTTTCATCGGCCACGAAGGCCATCCGGAAGTCATCGGCACCATGGGGCAGGTCGAGCCGGGCCAGATGACCTTGGTCGAGACCATCGAGGACGTGGATAAGCTGCCCTTCGATCCCGATGAAGAGCTGGCCTACCTCACCCAGACCACGCTTTCGGTGGATGATACCCGCGAAGTGATCGAAGCGCTCGAATGGCGCTATCCCAACATCAAGGGGCCGCGCGCCGAGGACATCTGCTACGCCACTTCGAACCGGCAGGCTGCGGTCAAGGAGCTCGCGCATGATTGCGAGCTGGTGCTGGTGATCGGCTCGCCCAATTCCTCGAATGCGCTGCGCCTGGTCGAAGTGTCAGAGCGGCTTGGCACGCCGGCCAAGCTGATCCAGCGTGCGGCCGAGATTGATTTTGCCTGGCTCGAAGGCGTCAAGACTTTGGGCCTGACCGCTGGTGCCTCCGCCCCTGAAATCCTCGTGCGCGAGGTGGTCGATGCGCTGCGCCAGCACCGCACGATCCAAGAGCGTGAAATCACCGCCACGGTCGAAAAGATGGTGTTCAAGCTGCCGCGCCAGCTGACCGAATAGGCAAGGCGGCAACGCGGGGGGCAAGCGCGTGGCGGTTTACACCCATCTTGGGGCAGAGGCGCTGGCTGCGCTGATCGCGCAATATGATGTCGGCGATCTGATCTCGGCCAAAGGCATTGCCGAAGGCGTCTCCAATTCGAACTGGCTGATCGAAACCAGCGGCGCGGGCGCAGCGGGCCCGCAACGCTTCATCCTCACCATGTATGAACGGCGGATCGCGCTCAGTGATCTGCCCTATTTCCTCGGCCTGCTCGATCACCTCGCTGCCAAAGGCTGCCCGGTGCCACACACCATCCATGATCGCAGCGGGGCCTCGTTCCGGATGGAGCGCGACAAGGCTGTGGCGCTGATCGAATTTCTCCCCGGCGTGTCGCCCACCCAGCCGACCCCGGCGCAGGCCCATGCGGTGGGCGAAGTGCTCGCGCGGATGCATCTGGCGAGCCATGATTTCGCGCTGAACCGCGCCAACGCGATGAATTTTGCCGCCAATGCCGCAACCCTTGCAAGCTGCGGGGCACAGCGGCTCGCCGCGATCCATCCCGATCTGCCCGCGATGCTCGGCCCGGCCGAGGCAGCCGCCGCGCTCGATCTGGATGAGCTCCCGCAGGCGCAGATCCATTCCGATCTCTTTCCCGATAATGTCCTGATGCTGGGCGCACGCGTGACAGGGCTGATCGATTTCTATTTTGCCTGCACCGGGGCGATGGCGCTGGATCTGGCGGTAACCCACGCCGCCTGGTGCTTTGACAGCGCCAATCACTATCGCCCCGAACTGGGCGCAGCCTTGATCACAGGCTATACAGGTGTGCGCCCCCTCGATCCGGCGGAGCACGCGCTGCTGCCGGAGATCGCCAAGGGGGCCTGCCTGCGGTTCGTCGCCAGCCGCGCCGAGGACTGGCTCGACACCCCCGATGATGCGCTCGTCACCCGCAAGAACCCGATGCAATTTTTGGAACGCTGGCAGTTTTACGACCGCGAAGGCGCGCGTGCGCTTGCCTGAACCGGCCCGCGACGCCTAGGCACGCGAGCGATGAAACAGGTCGACATGTTCACCGATGGCGCCTGCAAGGGCAATCCCGGCCCCGGTGGCTGGGCGGCGCTGTTGCGGATGGGCGCGCACGAGAAGGAGTTGGTCGGTGGCACGGCGCACACCACCAACAACCGGATGGAAATGACCGCGATCCTCGAAGGGCTGAAAGCGCTCAAACAGCCCTGCGCCGTTACGATCCACACCGACAGCCGCTATGTCATCGACGGGATGACCCAGTGGATCTTCGGCTGGCAGAAGCGCGGCTGGCTCAATGCAGCCAAGAAGCCGGTGATCAACGAAGACTTGTGGCGCGCGCTCATCGCTGCGGCGCAGCCGCACAAGATCACGTGGCAATGGGTCAAAGGCCACAATGGCCACCCGGAAAACGAGCGGGTCGATAGTCTGGCCAGCGCCGAAGCCGCGCGACAGGCGGGGGCTTAGGCTTTTACCCGCACATCATTGCAAGAGCCGCGAAGCCCGGCAATCCAGGGCAAGACGCAAGCCGCCCCGGATTGCCACATAGCCTTCGGTTCCTTGCAATCAGCTATTATCTTCGACCGGCGCGTCGGGGCCATTCTTCTTGATCGAATCAATGGCGTTCTGCGCACTGGCCTTGCTCGAATAGCCCTGCGTCGAAAACATCACTTCGGAATTATACTTGAACCGCACGCGAAACTCGCCGGCGTTGTCCTTGTAGATTTCGAACTTGTGCGCCATCGGATACTTCCTCTCTCAGGTTGTGATTGGCGCAAGGAAGCTGCCAGATCGCGGAGGATTTGGCTAGGGCGAAGGCTTTACACGCTGGCGGCGGTGCCAAGCCGGTCCGGCGCGTAGAGCGTCGCATCGAGCCGCGCGATCATCGCATCGCGCGCCTGCCCCAGCAGCAATTGCGCCGCCAGCCGTGCCGCGGCGGGCGCTGTCTGGATGCCGAAGCCGCCCTGCCCCGCAAACCAGAAGAAGCCCGGCGAGGCCGGATCAGCCCCATAGACCGGCGCGCGATCCGGCGCGAAGCTTCGGAGGCCCGCCCAACGCCGCTCGACCGCCACGATTGGCCAGTCGGTCACCTGCTGAAAACGGTCGATCGCGATCGCCACGTCGATCTCTTCGGGTGCGGCATCGCACGGGTCGGACGGGATTTCGTCATGCGGCGAGAGCCACAGGCGGCCATTATCCGGCTTGAAGTAGAAACTGCCCGCGATATCGATGGTGAGCGGCAGGTCAGCCGGGGCCTCGGGGGCGACGCGCAATTGGGCGACAGTGCGCCGCTTGGGGGCGATGCCGAGCGGACGCACGCCCGCTATGCTGGCGATGGTATCAGCCCACGCCCCCGCGGCATTGACGAGGGTTGCAGCCCGCCATGCGCTCCCTTGTTCTGTCATGAGTTGCCACACACCCGCCACCCGTGTGGCCTCGGCCAGCCGGGCGCGGCAGACAATCTGCACCCCATGGCGGCGCGCTGTGCCAAGATAATGCTGGTGGAGCCCGGCCACATCAATATCCGCGCAGAACGGCGCAGCGACCGCTTCGCCCGCCCAATCGGGGCGCAGATGCGGCACGCGCGCGGCCAGCGCTGCGGTATCGAGCCGCTCGATCCGCGCGCCCGTCGGCGCGAAGCGCGCGATGAAAGCATCGATCTCGGCGCGGTGATCGGCATGGGAAAGGTAAACCGCGCCGCGCGGGCTGAGCACGCCCTGCTGCGTCAGGTAATCGAGCGATGCGAGCGTCAGCGGGACGATTTCCGGCCCGCCATAGCATTCGTCCCAGAACGCTGCCGAACGCCCGGTCGCGTGATAGCCGGGTGCGTCTTCCGCCTCGAGCAGCAAGACGCGGGCATGGGGCGCGAGTTCGGCAGCAAGGCTTGCTCCGGCCATGCCAGCGCCGATGATGGCGAAATCAAAAAGTTCAGCGTCGCTCATGCCGGCGGATTAGCATGCGGGGCACACCGATCAAGGAATTCGCGGATCGCTGCCATCGCGCGATCGCGCACCGGGTCAACTTCGCGCAGGATTTCGTGACGCGCTTCCGGCCCGAAGGCCACCAGTTCGCCCTTGGGCAAGCGCTGCGCCGCGCGGAGATTGGCGGGATGGCTCACCAGCGCATCCGCGCTGGTCGAAAGGATCAGCACCGGGATCGTCACCGCTTCCAATGCGCCCGGTGCCTCCAATTGCGGCCACGAGGCATAGGCACGTTCGACCCAGCGCCAGCTCGCCGGGCCCATCACCAGTTCGGGCCGCGTCTCGCGCCAGAATTCCTCGTCGCCATAGCGCGCGGCATCATGCGTGAGCAAATCGGCGCGGCCCGCGGGAAGCTCCCCCGGCTTCTCGCTCCACTTCCATGCCGGGCGGGTCGGCTCACCCAGCGCGCACATCAAGCGAGCCACGCCGTGAAGCAGTGCCAGCGGCAGAGCAGGCCCTTTGACGCCGACCATCGGCGCGCTCAGCACCAAGGCATCGGGTGCGACACGGCCTTCCATGACACCGCGCAGCACCAGATGGCCGCCCATCGAATGGCCCGCCAGCACATGCGGGCCGGGCGTGGTGGAGACCCAATCGGCCCAGAAGGCGGCGAGATCGGCAATCCACATGGCAAAATCCGCGATATGGCCGGTGACGGGATCCTTGCCGAGCCGGCCTGAACCCGCCTGTCCGCGCCAGTCGGCAGCGGTCACCCGCCAGCCATCCTGATGCCATTGTTCGAGCGTTTCGAGATACTTCTCGTAGAAATCCCCGCGCCCGGGAAAGAACAGGATCGCGCCGCGCAGCGCGCCGCTCGCATCCGGCACGCCCGGCCAGTCGATCCGCCGCAGGGCATGGCCATCGCGCGCGTACCAATGACTTTCGGTCACCGCAGCCGGGATTGTGCGACGATCAATCGGCGACGAGGTCGTTAGGGTCCTGATCTTTCGCTCCCCGCGTGGTTACTTTTTGGTAAGCACTGTTCTGTAGCACGTGTCCCAATACAGGACTGCCAAGCAGCTTGGCGGCCCGGTTTCAGGGGGCTTACAGTGCAAGAAACCATCCAGTACGGCCTGCTCATTGCCTTGGCAATCGCGCTCGTCTTTGCTGCCTTCACCGATATCCGGCGGCGTCAGATCGACAACTGGCTGAACCTTGCCATTGCCTTGGGGGCACCTGCGTTCTGGTGGGCTAGCGGGCTGACCTTGTGGCCCGGTGTGGCGCTGCAACTCGGTATCGCGCTCGCTGTCTTCGTGGTGCTGGCCGGGCTGTTCGCGCTGCGCATGATGGGCGGCGGCGATGTCAAGCTGCTCACCGTGCTCGCGCTCTGGATCGAACCTACAAGTTTTCTGCAATTGCTGGTGGTGATGGCGCTTGCCGGAGGCGTGCTGACGCTCGTCATGGGGGCATGGCATGTCACTCGCCGCCAGCGACACAAACTGGCGATTCCCTATGGCGTGGCGATCGCTTTCGGCGGCCTTTGGGTGTTGGCTGCCAACTACATGCCCGCCGCCGCAATGGCGGCTGTCGGGCAGTCAACCTGATTTTAACCACTCTGGACTTACACCGA
Organism: Erythrobacter epiphyticus; assembly: GCF_034653295.1. Lineage (NCBI taxonomy): Bacteria > Pseudomonadati > Pseudomonadota > Alphaproteobacteria > Sphingomonadales > Erythrobacteraceae > Erythrobacter > Erythrobacter epiphyticus. Next base: position 155,329 of record NZ_JAYEEU010000002.1, read on the forward strand.
TAAACCATACTCGCCCGGTAACCAATCGGGCCGTCATGAGGGGGCTTGACCGCCATGGATAGGAAGAAACTGGTTCTGTTGCTCGGCGCATTGATCATTGCGATCGGGACAGCCTTTGCCGCACGCACCATGCTGACAGGCGGCAGTGCACCGGCCGCTGAAGCCGCCGCGCAGCCCACCGGGCCGCGCGTGCTTGTTGCCAAGCGGGCCTTGCCGGTCGGCACGATCATTACCGCTGACTCGGTCGGGTTTCAGCCTTGGCCGAATGAACTGGTGCAAGATGCCTATTTCATCGATGGTGAAGCCGATCTCACCAAGCTGATGGGCACCGTGGTGCGCTTCCCCGTCACGGCGGGCGAGCCGGTGACTCAGGGCGCGCTGGTTTCGCCGGGCGACCGCGGGTTCCTGGCAGCGGCTCTCGGGCCGGGCATGCGCGCCGTGACGGTGCCGGTGTCGGCGCAGACCGGGGTGGCCGGGTTCGTCTTTCCGGGCGACCGTATCGATCTCGTCCTGACCCAGACGGTGGAAGGCGAAGGCACGCCGCTCAAGGCAGCGGAGACCGTGCTGAGCAATCTGCGCGTGCTGGCAACCGACCAGACCACCGAGCAGACCACTGACGAAGCGGGCAAGACGGTGGTCAACACCTTCCAGACGGTCACGCTCGAAGTCACGCCCAAGATAGCCGAGAAGATTGCCGTGGCCCAGACGATTGGTCAGCTCAGCCTCGTGCTGCGTTCGATCCGCGACGGCTCGGACGAGTTGGAGCGCGCGCTGGCCGCAGGTGACATCACCATTCCGGCCAACGCCACCCGCGAGCAGGAAGAACGCCTTATCAAAAACGCGATGTCGCGTCCGGTCGAGAAAGGCACCAGCTATGCCACCGGCGGTGATGTCTCGCGCTTCCAGCGCTCGACTCCTCCGCCTCAGCAGGCCCGCGCCGGTGATGCCAGTGGCGCACCGGCGGCACCCGCCGCTCCTGCAGCTGCGGCGCCGGCAGGCTATGGCATGCAGGTTCGCACCGGCCCGGTCGTTCGGATCAGCCGCGGCAAGGCCGTTGAGGAAGTGGTTATCCAGAAGGGCGCAGCGAAATGATCCGTCAGATGCAACGATCCCGGCGATCCACACCCGTTCACGTGCAAGCAGCTAGACCCGAAGGGGGGCGAGCAATGAAACAGAATTCCAAGGCAAAGTGGCTGGTGGCCGCGCTGATGGCCGCGCCGCTGGCAGGAGTGCCGCTGGTTACCGCCACTGCGCAACAGGTTATCCGGCCGAGCCAGGACATTGTCCTCTCGATTGGCAAGGGCCAGCTGGTCGCCGTGCCGGGCACGATGGCGGATGTCTTCGTCGCCAACGAAGCGGTCGCCGATGTGCAGGTCAAGTCGCAAAGCCAGCTCTATGTCTTCGGCAAGGCAGGCGGCGAAACCACCATCTACGCCAGCAACACCCGCGGCGATGTGATCTTCTCGGCCAATATCCGGGTCGGATCGAACATCGGCAGTATTGATCAGATGATGGCGCTGGCGATGCCTGATGCCAAGATCAGCGTCTCGACCATGGGCACCAACACCGTGCTCCTGACCGGGACCGTGGCTGCCCCGGAAGATGCGGCCGAAGCGGAACGGCTGGTGCAGGCTTTCCTCGGCGAGGATGCCAATGTCATCACCCGGTTGAAGACCGCAACACCCTTGCAGGTCAACCTTCAGGTCAAGTTTGCCGAAGTCAGCCGCAGCTTGCTGCGGGAGGTTGGCGGCAATCTCCAGATGGCTGACGCGACCAGCGGCTTCCGCTTTGGTGTCGGCACGGGCCGGGCCATTGGCGGACAGGAATTCAGCTATGGCGGCCCGCTGGGTGTCGGCAATGGCGCGGCGCAGACCTCGATCCGTTTGCCCGATGGTACCGAATTGGTCGGCCCTTCGGTCGATTCGCAAGGGGGGACCTCGCTTGCGGGCCTCGGGCGTCTGTTTGGTCTGAACATGTTGGGCGCGATGGATCTGTCCGAACGCCTAGGTCTTGTTACAACACTTTCGCAGCCGAACCTCACGGCGCTTTCGGGCGAAACCGCAACCTTCCTTGCTGGCGGCGAATTCCCGATCCCGATTTCGCAAGGGCTTGGGCAGGTCGCCATCCAGTTCCGCGAATTCGGCGTCAGCCTCGCCTACACCCCGACGGTGCTGTCGAATGGCCGCATCTCCTTGCGGGTTCGCCCCGAAGTGTCGGAGCTTTCGACCCAGGGGTCGATCACGCTCAACGGCTTCCAGGTGCCTGCGCTCACCACCCGCCGCACCGAAACCACGGTGGAACTGGGCTCGGGCCAGAGCTTCATGATCGCTGGCCTGATGAGCGCCAATTCGCAGCGCTCGCTCGACAAGGCGCCGGGTCTCGGCGACGTGCCGATCCTCGGCAACCTGTTCCGCAGCCGCGAATTCCGTCGCGGCGAAACCGAGCTGGTGATCGTGGTTACGCCTTATCTGGTGAAGCCGGTGGACGCGAGCGACATCAAGCTGCCGACCGATGGCTATGCCTCGTCGAGCGAGCTCGATCAGCTGCTCGGCTTCAAGGACCACGCAGGGGTTTCGGGCGAAGAACGTCCCGGCCCGATGGCGGCGCCCGGTGAGGGCGCACCGGTCGCACCGCAAGTCGGCGATGCCACCGGGGCCCCGCTGATCCCGAGCCAGCCGCAGCAGCCGCGCCGTTCGGAAAAGAAGGGTGGCAAGGCACAGCGTGAAGCAAACGCCGCCACCCCCGGCTTCAGCTTCTAAGCGAGAAAGGTGAGACAGATGACCTTCACCCAAACATCAAGAATGCGCCAGGCCTCGGCCCTCGCGCTTGGCCTCGCTTTGAGCCTCGGCCTTGCGGGTTGCGGCGGGATGCCGACCAACACCACACTCTACAGCACCAAGCAGCCGGTAATCGAACGCACCAACTTCACCTTTGACGTGACCACCACGCCCGGCGGGCTGGCAATCAGCGAACAACAGCGCCTCAGCGGCTGGTTCGAAACCATGGATCTGCGTTACGGCGATCGCATTACGGTGGACGATCCCACGCTCAATCCGGCTGTCGCCAATGCGGTGAATGATCTGGCGGCGCGTTATGGCCTGATCGTCAAGGGCACCGCGCCCACCACGGGCGGCGCGCTCAATCCCGGAATGGCCCGCATTGTGATCACCCGGTCAAGCGCGAGCGTGCCGGGCTGCCCTGATTGGTCGGCCCGATCCGATATGAACTACACCAATGGCATGAGCCCCAACCACGGCTGCGCGGTCAACAGCAACATGGCCGCGATGGTCGCTGATCCGCAGGACCTGCTGGAAGGTCGCAAGGGATCGAGCGAAACGCTGATCAACACGTCGAACAAGGCCATCAACACCCTGCGTGAGGCCACGCCCACCGGGGCTGGCGGCCTGCAGGATGCAAGCGCCGGTGGCGGCAATGGCGGAGGAAACTAAGCGATGAATGCTCCTTGGAAATCGGGTCTGCCCGGCAATCGCGATCCGTTCGCGGCCTTCATTTGCGATGATGCCGCGCTGGATGTCCTGCGCCCGGTCGTGATCGAACTCGGCTGGCAGCCGGAAAAGTGCAACCGCGGCGGCCTGCGCAATGCCGTGCAGTCACTTTCGGTGAGCGCGAGCCCGGCGATCCTGATCGTCGATCTGTCTGAAAGCGGCGATCCGCTCAATGATATCAACGCGCTTGCCGAAGTGTGCGAACCGGGCACGGTGGTGATTGCGATGGGCCAAGTCAATGACGTGCGCCTCTACCGCGATCTGCTGGCGAGCGGGATCCATGATTATCTGCTCAAGCCGCTCTCGGCGCAGCAGGTGCATGATGCCATCAATCAGGCGCTGGCCGTTTTCACGACCCCGAAGATGGGCGACGGCGATGCCAGCAAGCGGCACATCTCGACTGCTGTCGTGGGCACGCGCGGCGGGGTTGGGGCATCGACACTCGCCACCTCGCTCGGCTGGCTGTTCAGCGATACCCACAAGCTCTCGACCGCTCTGCTCGACCTCGACGTGCATTTTGGCACGGACGCGCTCGCGCTTGATCTTGAGCCGGGGCGCGGCCTGACCGATGCCATCGAAAACCCCAGCCGTATTGACGGGCTGTTCATTGAGCGCGCGATGGTGCGCGCCAATGACAACCTCTCGATCCTCTCGGCCGAAGCGCCGATCCACCATCCGCTGATGACCGATGGTTCGGCCTTTGTGCAGTTGGAGGACGAATTCCGTCAGGCCTTCGAGATGACGGTCATCGACATGCCGCGCAACATGCTGATCAATTTCCCGCAACTCATGGGCGATGTGAATCTGGTGCTGCTGGTGTGCGAAATGACCCTCGCCTCGGCGCGCGATACCATCCGGCTGCTGTCGTGGCTCAAGAGCAATGCGAGCCACGCGCATCCGATGATCGTCGCCAACAAGGTGCAGCCCGGCATCAGCGAAATCAGCCGGGGCGACTTCGAAAGCTCGATCGAACGTAAGATCGATTTCGTGGTGCCTTATGACTACAAGGCCGCCTGCAACGCCGCCAAGCTTGGGCAGGTGTTCGTCGACGCCAACCGTTCGAGCAAGGCGACCGCGGCAATCCGTCAGATCGCTGAGCGCGTAATGGGCGCAAGCGAAGAAGATCCGGGCGCAATCCCAGAAGAAAAGAAGTCGCTGCTCGGCAATTTCGATCTCAAGGCACTGCTGCCCAAAAAGAACAAGAGCGAAACCGAGACCGCGGCATGAGGCGATGCCGGATAAATGGCCCGCAACTGAGCGCGGCACATTTGTCCGGCCTGCCTGCTGCGCGTGACCTGCGCCTCATGTGTCCCACGTCGATTTCTGCCTGAGCAGGAGCCAGTCCGATGACCTTCATTGATACCCTGCTTGCCACGCTGGTGCTTTTTACGGTCGTGCTCGGCGGCTATATACTGCTGACCGGTCCAAACGCCGCCTCGGCAACCAAGCGGCGGCTGGAAACGCTGCGCCTCCGTCACGCCGAAAGCGCTGACTCCAAGGTCGAAGCGCAGTTCAAGCGTGCTTTGGCTGCCCGCAAACCCGCCCGCTACACCAAGGCTGGCTCGGGATCGCGGCTCGAAGCACTTGCCCTGCGGCTCGATCGTACCGGCATGCCATGGACGATCTCGCAATATACCTACACCTCGCTCGGCATCGGCCTTTTCGTGGCGGTGCCGACATTCATCCAGAGCGGAGCGCCGTTGCTGGCGCTTGGTGTTGGCGTGCTGATCGGCGCAGGCCTGCCGCACATGTATGTCAACAGACTGATCAAGAAGCGCACCAACCAGTTCAATGCCAAGTTCCCGGATGCCATCGAACTGCTGGTGCGCGGGCTTCGTTCCGGTCTGCCCGTGACCGAAACCCTCGCGGTGGTTGCACAGGAAGTAGCGGGCCCGGTGGGGGTCGAATTCAAGGGGATCATTGATCGCATCAAGGTCGGCAAGACGATGGAAGATGCGTTGCAGGATACCGCCAACCGGCTCAACATCGCTGAATTCAACTTCTTCTGCATCACTTTGGCCATCCAGCGCGAAACTGGTGGCAACCTTGCAGAAACGTTGTCGAACCTGGCCGATGTGCTGCGCAAGCGCGCCCAGATGAAGCTCAAAATCAAGGCGATGAGTTCCGAAGCCAAGGCCTCGGCCTATATCGTCGGCTCGCTGCCCTTCATCGTGTTCCTGCTGATCACCTGGGCCAATGCCGAATACATCGGTGCCTTCTTTGTCGATGAACGCCTGATGGTGGCGGGGATCGGCGGGTTGCTATGGATGGGGATCGGTGTCTTCATCATGGCCAAGATGGTCAATTTCGAAATCTGAGTTGTGGGAGCGTAAGCCATGATCAACCAACCTCCCGGACCCACCTTGCTCGGTTTCGACGTGATGCTGGTGGGGACCATATTGTCGGGTCTCGCCGCCTTCGCGATGGTGCTGGCGATCTATGCCGCGGTCACCATCCGCGATCCGATGGCCAAGCGCGTCAAAGCCCTCGAAGGGCGCCGCGAACAGCTCAAGGCGGGGATCGTCACGGCATCAGCCAAGAAGCGAAACTCGCTGCGGCGCGCCTCGCAAGGCACCGAAAAAGTGCGCGAGCGGCTGGACCAGATGAAAGTGCTCCAGCAGAGCCAGCTTGAGGCGATCCAGCAGAAGCTCGCCCATGCCGGTTTTCGCAACAAAGAACTGGCGGTCTATGTGATCGGTGCCCGCGCAGTGCTGCCGCTGGTGCTCGGCGGGATCGCCGCAGTGCTGGTCTATCTTGTCGAATACTTCCCCGACTGGGGCGATTTCCAGCGCTTCATGTTCTTCGCTGCGGCGGTCATCATCGGCTACAAAGGGCCGGAAATCTACCTGAGCAACGAAGCGACCAAGCGCACCAAGGAAATCCAGAAGGGCTTGCCTGATGCGCTCGATCTGCTGGTGATCTGCGCCGAAGCCGGCTTGACTGTCGATGCGGCGTTCAACCGCGTCGCGCGCGAACTGGGCCGCGCCTATCCCGAACTGGGCGATGAATTCGCCCTGACAGCGATCGAACTGAGCTTTCTCAATGAACGGCGCACCGCCTTCAACAACCTCGCCTACCGCGTGAACCTTGAATCGGTGAAGGGCGTGGTCACCACCATGATCCAGACCGAGAAATACGGCACGCCGCTGGCCAGCGCGCTGCGTGTGCTCTCGGCAGAGTTCCGCAACGAGCGCATGATGCGGGCCGAGGAAAAGGCTGCGCGCCTCCCCGCGATCATGACCGTCCCGCTGATCCTGTTCATTCTGCCGTGCCTGTTCGTCGTCATTCTTGGCCCGGCAGCCTGTGCAATCTCCGATGCGCTGATCAAATAAGCACTGATTGATCAATGCACCATGCGGGCCGGCCCTCGAAAGGGTCGGCCCGTTTCGTTTCAGTCCTGCTCTCCCAGCATCGCCTGCGCCTGTGCGCGCACCTGTTCGAGCATCGCGCGCAGCAAGGCCTGCTCCGCCGGTGCGAAGCGCGCCAGCAGATCGCGCTCGGTCGCCAGCGCCAGCGGCATCACCTCGGCATGGATCGCCCGGCCCTCCGCGGTCAGTTCAAGCAATTGCGAACGGCCATCAACCGGATTGGGCAGGCGCGCGATCAAGCCGCGCTCTTCCAGCACCCGCACCGCCCGGTTGACGGCAACCTTGTCCATCAGGGTTGCCCGCGTCAGCGCGCGCTGGGTGAGCCCGTGGTCTGAGACAGCATCGCCCAGCACCGCGATCACCCGCCATTCGGGGATCTTGAGCCCGAACCGCTTGCGATAGCGTTCGGCGATCAGGCTGCTGACCGCGTTCGAGGCAATCGAGAGCTGATAGGGCAGAAATCCGGCGAGTTGGCCCGCATCTTCACGCATAGGGGCGCGCGTCCCACCACGGGTAGAAATCGGGCATATCCGCGCTGACCTTGCCCGGATAGGCGGGGGCGCGCTTTTCTAGGAAGCTGGCAATGCCTTCCTTGGCATCGGCCCCGCGGCTGAGGCGATAGATCGCGCGGCTATCGATCTTGTGTGCCTCCATCGGGTGATCGGCGCTCATCAGGCGCCACATCATCGCCCGCGTCAGCGCCACCGAAATCGCCGAGGTGTTATCGGCAATCTCGCGGGCGAGCGCGCGGGCAGCAGGCATGAGATCGCCCGGAGCATGGACCGAACGCACCAGCCCGCCGGTCTTGGCCTCGGCCGCATCGAACACCCGGCCGGTGTAGCACCATTCGAGCGCCTGCTGGATGCCGACGATGCGCGGCAGGAACCAGCTTGAGGCGGCCTCGGGCACGATCCCGCGCCGCGCGAAGACAAAGCCATAGCGCGCCGTATCGCTCGCAAGCCGGATATCCATGGCGAGCTGCATCGTCGCGCCAACCCCCACTGCCACGCCGTTGCAGGCCGAGATCAGCGGCTTCTTGCTCTCGAACAGCCGCAGTGTCAGCAGGCCCCCGCCATCGCGCACGCGCGGATCGGACAGGCTTTCAACCTGATCTCCGCTGGCAAATACCTGCCCGCCACCCTTGGGCGTCAGATCAGCCCCGGCGCAGAAGGCCCGCTCACCGCTGCCCGTGAAGATCACCGCGCGCACCGCATCATCGGCGTCAATATCGTCCATCGCCGCGATGATCTCCTCACCCATGGTGCGGGCATAGGCGTTCATCTTCTCGGGCCGGTTGAGCGTGATGGTGGCGATCCCGTCAGCCTTGTCGACGATGATCTGGGTGTATGCGCTCATGGGTTCCTCTCCTCGCCGTTCATCTTCGGGCCTGTTGGAGACACATGAGACACTGTCCAGAACATGAAAACAAGCCTCAGGCAGGCGTGCAATTTTGACAGGGGAAGAAAGCTATCAAGGCAAAGCAAGGCGCGCGGCATGGGGGCAAGCTTAGGGATGCGCTGGGATGTAGGAAACCGCGTCCGCCGCACGGCTAACGCCGGAAACGAAACCGCCCCCGCGCCAGTCGGCGCGGGGGCGGCAATTCGCAGGATGCGACTGAGACTTAGCGCGGCGCCATGCGGCCACCCCTCGCGATCAGCGAGGGGCCATCCGGATACCGCCGTCGAGACGCACGTCTTCGCCGTTGAAGTAGCCGGTCTCGATCATGGTCATGGCGAGCTTGGCATATTCCACCGGCATGCCGAGACGCTTGGGGAACGGCACGGATGCGGCGAGCGCATCGCGCACATTCTGCGGCGCGGCGGCGAGCAGCGGGGTGTCGAAGATGCCCGGCAGGATGGTGTTCACCCGGATGCCTTCGTTCATCAGGTCGCGCGCGATGGGGAGCGTCATGCCGATCACGCCCGCCTTCGAAGCCGAGTACGCCGCCTGACCGATCTGGCCATCTTCACCCGCCACCGAGGCGGTGTTGACGATCGCGCCGCGCTCACCGAATTCGTCGATCGGGTCGAGCGTCATCATGCCGGCCGCCGACTTGGCGATGCAGCGGAAGGTGCCGATCAGGTTGACCTGAATGACGAAATCGAAAGCCGAAATCGGGAAGTGCTTGATCGAGCCATCTTCCTTGCTGCGGCTGGCGGTCTTGATCGCGTTGCCGATCCCGGCGCAGTTGACGAGGATACGCTCCTGCCCGTGGGCAGCGCGGGCCTTGGCGAAACCGGCATCGACATCTTCATCGCTGGTCACGTTGACCTTGCAGAACACGCCGCCGATTTCGGCAGCGAGGGCCTCGCCCTTTTCCTCGTTCATGTCGAAGATCGCGACCTTGGCGCCCTTGGCGGCCAAAGCGCGCGCGGTGGCCGCGCCGAGGCCCGAAGCACCGCCAGTGACGACGGCGGGGGTGTTGGCTGAAACTTCCATCTTGATTCTCTCCTGATCCAATTTCCGTTCGGGCTGAGCTTGTCGAAGCCCTGCACTTTCTTCTGCCCCGTGTCCTCTAAAGGAGGACGGCCCTTCGACAAGCTCAGAGCGAACGGGTTTGAGTGATTGAGGTCAAAGCGCCTCGATAATCGTCACGTTGGCGACGCCGCCGCCTTCGCACATCGTTTGCAGGCCATACTTCTTGCCGTGGCGCTTCAGCGCGTGAACCAGCGTCGCCATCAGCTTGGTGCCCGAGGCACCGAGCGGGTGGCCCAGCGCAATCGCGCCGCCATGGACATTGAGCCGCTCGGGATCGGCGCCGGTGTGCTTGAGCCATGCGAGCGGCACCGAAGCGAAAGCTTCGTTGACTTCGAACAGATCAATATCGTCGATGGTCAGGCCCGCACGCTGCAAGGCGCGGTCGGTCGCGAACAGCGGCTCTTCGAGCATGATCACGGGATCGCCCGCAGTCACCGTCAGGTTGTGGATGCGCGCCAGCGGGGTGAGGCCGTGGGCCTTCAGCGCCGCTTCGGACACCACCAGCACCGCCGATGAGCCATCGCAAATCTGGCTCGACGAGGCCGCCGTGATCGCGCCATCGGGCGAGAGCAGCTTGACCCCGGCAATGCCTTCCAGCGTCGCATCGAAGCGGATGCCTTCATCAATGGTGTGCAACTGCGGACCTTCGGGGGTTTCCACTTCCACAGCGACAATCTCACGCTCGAAGGCCCCGGCCTTAGTCGCGGCAATCGCCTTTTCATGGCTCGAGAGGGCAAAACGATCGAGCTCGTCCTTGGTGAAGCCATGCTTCTTGACGATCATCTCCGCGCCCATGAACTGGCTGAAATTGATGCCGGGGAACTTTTCCTCAAGGCCCGCGGCCTTGGCATAGAGCCCTTCCTTCATGTGCAGCGTGACGTTGGAGCCCATCGGCACGCGGGTCATGCTTTCAACGCCGCTCGCGATTACCACATCCTGCGTCCCGCTCATCACGGCCTGCGCAGCGAACTGGATCGCCTGCTGCGAGGAGCCGCACTGGCGGTCGATGGTAACAGCCGGGGTCGACTGCGGCAGCAGCTTCGAGGCGAGCACGCCCATGCGCCCGACCTGCAAAGCCTGTTCACCAGCCTGCGACACACAGCCTGTCACCACATCGTCGATCGCCTTGGGATCAATGCCCGAGCGCTCGACAATCGCATCCAGCGACTTGGCCAACAGATCAACCGGATGAACCCCGGCCAGACGCCCGCCGCGGCGGCCACCAGCCGAGCGCACGGCTTCGACAATATAAGCTGTGGTCATGCTTCTCTCTCCTCCGGGTAATCAGTTGCTGATCGCCACTTGCTTCGCGCGGAGTCGCCTATGGGAGCCGCGCGCGGGAATCAAGCGGGTAAGATGCGCGCGCCGCGCAATCTTAGCGCGTGCGGCCCTGATCGCGATCAAGCAGCAATTGCCACAGGATCGCGGCCACCTCGCCATCGGGCACGCCGGTGATGCGTTCGGGCCGCCAGCGGCGTTCGAACGCCTCGACCGCCTTCACCTGATCGGTGATGTCATAGCCGAACCGCTCGAGAGCGAGAAAGAACGCCCCGTTATTGTGGAACGGATTGCCCGCCGCAAGGCATCCGGGACGCGGCAGGCACAGCCGGTAATCGGCGAGGCGATCCCACGGGAACAGCTCGCCCGGATCGATCTTGCGCATCGGCGCGACGCAGGAATGGCCAACCACATTGGCGCGGGGAATGTCATATTGCTTCACGATCCGCGCGAGCAGCGGGATCAGCGCATCGATCTGCGCATCGGCAAAGCCGCGATAGCCTCCGTTCTCGCTCGCATGGCCCGGATGGTCCAGCTCGATGCCGATACTCGCCGAATTCACATCCGGAATGCCGCGCCAGTAGGATGCACCCGCGTGCCATGCGCGGCGCTCTTCCGGCACCAGCCGAATCACGCCGCCTTCTTCGGTGATGCAATAATGCGCGCTGACCTTGGCCTCAGGATCGGTCATCCGATCAAGCGCCGCGCCGACCGGCTTCATCTCGGTGTAGTGCAGCACCACCATCGAGATCGGCAGGGTGCGGTCATCATGATTGGGCGAAAGGCGTTCCTCGTGAATCAATTCATCGCCGCCCATCGCCCTGCCTCCCTCAGCCAATCAGACCTTCAGGTTCGGGGAGCACCGCTCCCAGAACCAGCACGCCATCACCCAGCTTGTATTGCAACCCGCCGCCCAGTTCCTCGGCCACCAGCGCAATCATATGCGCTGCCGCAGTGCGGCTGGTGATTTCATGGGCCGCCAGATCGCCTTGCAGCGCGCGGCCGATCGTCTCGTCAAAGGCGATCCGATCGCCCTTGGCGCGCGCCACGATCTCGACCGCGCCCTCGCGCCGCTCGGCACCAATATCCAGCGTCCCGCCGCGCACCAGCGTATCCAGCGCGATCTGCGCGAGGTTGAGCAGCACCTTGATCGCGGGCTTGGGCAGGCTCGGATCGTTGATCGCCCAGTTGATCGTCACCCGCTTGTTATCGGCGGCGAGCGCATTGATGATCGTTTGCGCTTCGATGATTGGGATCGCCTCGCCAAAGCCACCCGCAGCGCCAAAGGCAAGACGGAAGAACTTGAGCTTGTCAGCGCTGATCCGCGCCGAATGTTCGAGCAGTTCGACACACTTGGCGCGCATGTCAGGGTCTTGCTCGTCGGCCAGCAATTCGAGCCCGTTGGCGAGCGCCCCTACCGGCGAGAGCATATCATGGCACAGCCGCGAACACAGCATCGCGGCAAGATCGGTTTGCGAAGTCATGCCCTGCGTCCTAGCTTTCGATTATGGTAAAGGAAAGAGCAGCAAAGCCTCCCGCGCCATCACGCCACAAGGCCACGGCATCGCCTGCAATGATCGCCCAGATAGCGCCATCACGCGCCGCTTGTGCCTGATCGGTCGCGGAAGGTGCAACAAGGCCCGAGGGATGCGCATGAAAATAGCCAAGCACCTGCGGCGCGCCCGGCGTCCGGGCGGCGCGGTGCGCATCGATCAGCGCCTGGGGATCGATCTCGAAATGCGTGCGCGGCGCAGGGTGGACATTGCGCGCCGCCACGGCAGCAGTGATGCGGTCCCCCTCTCCCAGCAATATCCCGCAAGCCTCTTGGGGATGCGCGGCAAAAGCGGCGGCACGCATCTGGACTAAAGCCTGAGCAGCAACCTCAATCCCCGTTTGCCCTGAGCTTGTCGAAGGGCCGCTTTTCCCCTTGGCGTGACGTGATACCGCATCCCAATCGCCCCGGATCAGTGCCAGCTTTTTCGCCCGCGACCAGCCCTTGATCTGCCGCTCGGCGGCGATCGCCTCATAACGGCTGGGAAATTCTTGCGACCATACCAGTACGACGGGCAGTTTATCGCTGGTAAAGCCTTTGTGTATTCCCGACTGATGTTGTGCCAACCGCCGCTCCAGATCATCGGTGTGACCTGTATAGAACTTGCCCCCTCGGCAATGCAGCATGTAGGCCCAGAACGCCATACGAAACGGCTAGGTGAAAGACGGCCCTTCGACAAGCTCAGGGCGAATGGAGAAAGAGGCCGGTGGTGACTCATCAAGATCGGGCTGTAGTGCTGGAGGGCACCATTGCTGCGCCCGCCCGCCTCGACAAGGCCTTGGCCGAGGCCACGGGTCTATCGCGCGCGCGCATCCAGGCGCTGATCGAGGAAGGGCGGGTCGAAGTCGCGGGCAAGCCGGCCAGCACCGCCTCGCTCAAAGTGGCGCAAGGCACGGCTTTCGCGATCTCTGTCCCGCCCGCTGCCGAGGCAATCGCTGCGCCCGAGGATATCCCGCTTGCGATCGCCTATGAGGACGCACACCTGATCGTGATCGAGAAGCCCGCGGGCATGGTCGTCCACCCTGCGGCGGGGAACCCGGCGGGCACGCTCGTCAATGCGCTGCTGCACCATTGTCAGGGCCAGCTTTCGGGGATTGGCGGGGTGGCGCGGCCTGGCATTGTCCACCGGATCGACAAGGACACTTCTGGCCTGCTGGTTGTCGCCAAAAGCGATGCCGCGCACGAAGGCCTCGCCAGACAATTTGCCGCCCACACCGTCCATCGCCGCTATCTGGCGGTGTGCGCCGGACACCCTGCACCGCCCGCCGGCACCATCAATGCCCGGCTCGGGCGCTCCGACAGCGACCGCAAGAAAATGTCTGTGCTGCCCAACAATTCCTCGCGCGGGAAACATGCCATCACGCATTATACGACGCTTGAGACACTGGATGGGTCGGCGCTGATCGAATGCCGGCTGGAGACCGGACGAACCCATCAGGTGCGCGTTCACTGTGCGTCAATCGGTCACCCGTTATTGGGCGATCCGCTTTATGGGCGAACCCCCAAGCCGCTGCGCCCCGTGCTGGAGCGACTCGGATTTGCCCGGCAAGCGCTTCACGCGGCGGAACTGGGCTTCATCCACCCCGTCACCGGCGAGGCGCTGCGGTTTGCCAGCCCCCTGCCCGAAGATATGCGGGAACTGATCGACGAACTTGGCAGTAGTTATCGATGAAATAAGCAGCACAGCACGAAAATTGCGTCTATATGCGATTCCAGTGGCCCAAGCCGCCGGATGCTCCTCAGAGGTCCTGCGCAGAGCGGTCGACTATAGAAAGGTCAGGTTACCCATGAACAAGCCCAAGACCCAGTCGCTCCCGGCGTTGAGCGGAGAGCAAAGCCTCAACCGCTATCTTGCGGAAATCCGCAAATACCCGGTGCTGACAGCCGAGCAGGAATATATGCTCGCCAAGCGTTATCAGGAACATGAAGACCCCGAAGCTGCCGCGCAGCTTGTGTCGAGCCACCTGCGGCTCGTCGCCAAGATCGCGATGGGCTATCGCGGCTATGGCTTGCCGCTCGCGGATCTCATTTCCGAAGGCAATGTCGGCCTGATGCAGGGCGTCAAGAAATTCGAACCCGATCGTGGCTTCCGCCTCGCGACCTACGCGATGTGGTGGATCAAGGCTTCGATGCAGGAATTCATCCTGCGCTCGTGGAGCTTGGTGAAGATGGGCACCACTTCGGCGCAGAAGAAGCTGTTCTTCAACCTGCGCCGCATGAAGAAGCAGCTCGAAGCCTACGAAGACAGCGATCTGTCAGCCGAGGATGTCGCCAAGATCGCGACCGATCTCGGCGTGCCCGAGCAAGAAGTCATCAACATGAACCGGCGCATGATGATGGGCGGCGATGCCTCGCTCAACGTCTCGATGCGCGCCGACGAAGATGGCGCGGGCCAATGGCAGGATTGGTTGGTGGATGATCGCCCGTTGCAGGACGAAACCGTCGCCGATGCCGAAGAATCGCAGATGCGCATGGAAATGCTCTCGCAGGCGATGGAAAGCCTCAACGAGCGGGAACGGCATATCCTCACCGAACGCCGGTTGACGGAAAAGCCGCAGACGCTCGAAGAATTGTCGCAGGCCTATGATGTCAGCCGCGAGCGTATTCGCCAGATCGAAGTGCGCGCCTTCGAAAAGCTGCAAAAGGCGATGCAGCGGATCGCGGGCGAAAGGCTGCTGCCCGGCGTCGCGTAACACGCGCTTCCAAGATTGAGCGGCGCGCCGCTCGAATACAAGCAAGCCCCCGCCGATCAGTTCGGCGGGGGTTTTGCTTTGTGGAGGTCTTACTTCGCCGGAGCGAGATCAAGCACCGCGGCGACCATCGCCCTAGTGCCAAGCACGATGCTCTCCCTCGGGGCGATCTGGAACAGCGGGGAGTGATGCCCGGCAATCGGCGGGCCGCCCGCCTTGGCCGCGGCGATGCGTTCCGGCGTCGTCCCGCCCACCGCGAAATAATAGCCCGGCACGCCGGTGTCGGCGGCGACGAAATAGGTGAAATCTTCCGCCCCCATGTTCTTCTGCTGGAAGGGCACCACCGCGTCAGCGCCCAGCTCGCGCTGCATCACCGCGTTGAGGCGGCGCGCCAGCGCGGGATCATTATTGGTGGTGGGCGTGCCTGACAGCCGCTTGACCTCGACCGGCAGATTATCCGGCAGGCCATGCGCCTTGCCGATATTGACCGCGATCCGCGAAATCGTCGCAATCACCTGCTCACGCGTCTCTTCGTCATTGGCGCGCACCGTCACCTGAAGCATCGCCTCGTCGGAGATGATGTTGTGCTTTGATCCGGCATGGAACGAGCCGACCGTGACCACCACCGGGGTGAGCGGCCCGATCTCGCGGCTGTCGATCGATTGCAGCGCGGTCACGATCTGCGAGGCGATGTAAACCGGATCGCGCCCGAGATGCGGCGCCGCGCCATGCGTGCCAATGCCGGGGACGCGGATATCGAGCGAATCCGAGGACGCATACTGGATGCCTTCCGAGGCCGAGACCTTGCCCGTCTCCAGCTCGGCGGCGACATGGAAAGCGAGCGCATAGTCCGGCTTGCCGAAGCGCTGGTAGAGCCCGTCCTCCATCATCGCCTTGGCCCCGCGCACGCCTTCTTCGGCGGGCTGGACGACAAACATCAGCGTGCCGCTCCACTTGTCCTTCATCGCCGCCAGCCGCCGCACGGTGCCCACCATCGAAGTGATGTGGGTGTCATGCCCGCAGGCATGCATCGTGGGATATTCCTTGCCGTCCTCGCCGATCTGCTTGGCCTTGGACGCGTAAGCGAGCCCGGTCTTCTCTTCGACCGGCAGCCCGTCCATATCGGCGCGCAGCAGGATCAGCGGGCCATCGCCGTTCTTGAGAATGCCGACCACGCCGGTCTTGCCGACGCCTGTCGTCACCTCCAGCCCGGCCGCGCGCAATTCAGCCGCCATCTTCGCGGCGGTGCGGTTTTCGAGGAAGCCCATCTCGGGGTTCTGGTGGAAATCGAGAAACAGCGGCGCAAGGTAGGTGTCATACTCCACCTCGATCGCCTTGCGGGTTGCGGCGTCCTCTGCCGCAACGGATTGCGCGGCAAGAGCAAGCGTCAGAACGCTGGCGGCGGCATGGAAAAAGCGCATCGGTGTATCATTCCCCCTGTTGTGCTCCATCGCTAGCCCACGCCTGATCCACCCGCAAGCGCGCGGGCGCATGCGCCCGATTGCGCCGGTTGTGGCGCTCGCCTACAGCGCAGGAATGATCCGCACCGCCGCCCGCATGCTTGCCAAGATTATCATCGGCTGGATCGCGATTACGGCGGTGCTGGTGGTGGGCTATCGCTTCGTGCCGGTGCCCGTCACCGCGACCATGCTGCTTGATGAAAACGGCATCACCAAGGATTGGGAGCCGCTCGACAATATCGATCGCAATCTTGTCGCCGCTGTGATCGCGGCCGAGGATTCGCGCTTCTGCGAGCATTCGGGCTTCGACACCGAAGCGATCGAGCAGGCGATGAAGGAAAACATGGAAGGCGGCCGTATCCGCGGCGGCTCCACCATCAGCCAGCAGACCGCCAAGAACGTGTTCCTGTGGCAGGGTGGCGGGTTCTTCCGCAAAGGCCTTGAGGCGTGGTTCACCTTCTGGATCGAGCTGGTGTGGGGCAAGCGGCGGATCATGGAAGTCTATCTCAATGTCGCGGAAACCGGGATCGGCACCTATGGCGCCGAGGCCGGGGCGCAGCGCTATTTCGGCAAGTCCGCCGCGCGGCTTTCCCCTGATGAGGCAAGCCGGATGGCGGCGGCCTTGCCCAGCCCCAAGAAGCGCTCGGTCAAGAACCCGCGCGGCTGGCTCGCCCGGCACGGCAACCGGATCGAACGGCGCATCGGGATCGTGAAGCGCGATGGGCTGGATGCCTGCGTCTATGACTAGGCCGGAACCGGCGCACCGGCCCATGCGTTCCGCGGACACCATGCCCGTCCCTTGTGACCTCCCCCGCCGCCGCGCATGATGCCGCAGCACGAGCGCCCCGCCGCCGCGGCCCCTGCGGCCTCGGCTGAAGCCCGAGAGGCGCTGCGCGCGGCGATGCTGCGGCTTGCCGAAGGCGACAAGGCCGCGCTCGAGGAAATCTACCGCGCCACGCGGGTGAAGCTATTTGGCATATGCCTGCGTATCTTGGGCGATCGGAAGGAAGCCGAGGACGCTTTGCAGGACGTGTACGTCAATCTCTGGCAGCGGGCTGACCGCTATGATCCCGCGCGGGCCAGCCCGATCGCGTGGCTGGCGGCGTTTGCGCGCAACCGCGCGATTGATCGGCTGCGCACGGGCAAGGTGCGGCAGGGCGCAGTGCCGGTCGATGAAGCGGCACCGCTGGCGGACGAAGCACCGCTCGCCGAAGCTTTGCTGATTGATCTTGAACGCAACGCACAAATCCACATCTGCCTGGGTGCGCTTGATGAGCGCACCCAGGGGCACATCCGCGCGGCCTTTTTCGAAGGCAAGACCTACGCCGAGCTGGCCGATCAGGCGGGCGTGCCGCTTGGCACCATGAAAAGCTGGATCCGGCGCGGGCTGATGCGGCTGCGCGCCTGTCTCGAAGCGAGCGAGCAGGCATGAGCAGCACCCCGCCCGACAGGGATGATGACGTGCGCCGCGACGATCCGCTGATCGCCGCGGAATGGTCGCTCGGCCTGCTTGAGGGCGAGGAACTGCTTGCCGCGCGCGGCAAGCATGCGGTCGATCCCGATTTCGCTTGGCGCAAGGAGTGGTGGGACAACTGGTTTGCCCCGCTGGCCGATGAAATCGCCCCGGCCGAGCCATCAACGGATTTGTGGGACCGGATCGCCACGGCGATTAACGCGCCTGCGCCCGTCCCGGCCGAAGTGATTGCGCTGCGCGCAGGGGTCAAGCGCTGGCGGATCATCGCGGCGCTGACCTCGGCGGCGGCAGCCGTGGTCCTGATGGTCGGTGTCCTGGGGCCGACACCAACGCCGCAGCCGCAACCGCAGGCCCCGGCGCTGGCTGCTGCGCCGCTCGTTGCCACCGTGCCGATTGGCGAGACCGGCCTGCGCCTCGATGTCACCTATATCCCCGCCTCGCGCCAGATGCTGGTGAGCGCGGCAGGGCTGACCGCCGATGGCGTGCATGATCACGAATTGTGGCTGGTGCCCAAGGATGGCGGCGCCTTGCAATCGCTCGGCGTGATCGCGCCGGGTGAAGTCAACAGCATGGCGCTTCCGGACGAGGTCACGCGCAATCTCGCGAGCGGGGCGCAGCTCCTGCTCACCCGCGAACCGCTGGGCGGCAAGCCGGCCGAGGCGCAGGCAGGGCCGGTGGTGGCGCGCGGCGCCTTCGCCCCCGTCTAGGTTTGGCGCGCGGCGAGCAATTCGTCGTGCACCAGCGGCAACTCGCCCGCTTTACACCGCTGCCGTGCATCCTTAACGCTGCTGGCGCGTAACTACCACACAGGGCGACAATGACGCTTTGTTATCCAAGGAGAATTCCATGTCCGCTACCCCCCGTCTGACATTCAAGGCCGCTGCCCTCGCAGTTCTCGCCGCCGCCACCCCGCTCGCCAGCGCCCCGGCGCTCGCCGACAACCACGCCAGCCATGCCGCGGCCAAGGGCAACATCGTGGAAACCGCGCAGAGCACCGGCATGCACAACACGCTGGTCGCCGCGGTGCAGGCTGCCGGCATCGCCGAAATGCTCGCCGCTCCCGGCCCGTTCACCATCTTTGCACCGACCGACGCGGCTTTCGGCAAGCTGCCAGCTGGCACGGTGGAAACGCTCGTCAAGCCCGAGAACAAGCAGATGCTGATCGGCATTCTCGCCTATCACGCCGTCGCGGGTGAAGTGAGCAGCACCGATCTCGTCAAGCTGATCAAGGACAATGGCGGCAAGGCCACTGTCAACACCGTCATGGGCGGCACGCTGACCGCCGAGATCGTCAACGGCAAGGTCGTGATCACCGATGCCAAGGGCGGCAAGTCGACCGTGACCATGGCCGACGTGAAGACCACCAACGGCGTGATCCACGTGACCGACGGGGTGTTCCTCCCGGCCTAAACCCGCATTGGGCTAGCGCAGCTCTAGCCATTCCCCACCTCCCACGGTTGGGGCTGCGCCTCTTGAACCCCGTCCGGCTCCTCCTCCACGGGCCGGGCGGGGTTTTTGCTGTGGGGGGCAGGCACACCAAGTGCCAAAGCCCACGCGCTTCGCAGGCCGGGCCGTTTGCTTCCGTGACAGCATGAAGTGGCCTCCCCATTGCTTGGCAACGGGGAGGAAACCGGCCGTCAGGCCAAGCCGCTTCGCTTAGGCTGCCGCTTCCTTCTGCTCTTTCGAGCCGTGAACGCGGATCGGGTCCTTCTTGCCAGCGACCACATCGGCGTCGATCACGATTTCGGTGACGCCTTCCATGTCGGGAAGATCGAACATCGTGTCGAGCAGCAGGCCTTCGACAATCGAACGCAGGCCGCGCGCGCCGGTCTTGCGCTTGATCGCGCGCTCGGCAATCGCCTGAAGCGCATCGTCGGTGAAGGTGAGTTCGACATCTTCCAGTTCGAACAGCTTGCGATACTGCTTCACCAGCGCGTTCTTCGGCTCCTTAAGGATCGTCACCAGCGCATCGACATCGAGATCGTGCAAGGTGGCGATCACCGGCAGGCGGCCGACGAATTCGGGGATCAGGCCGAACTTGAGCAGATCTTCCGGCTCGCTCTTTTCGAGCAGCTCGCCGACGCGCCGCTTGTCGGGATCGGCGACATGCGCGCCAAAGCCGATCGAACGCTTCTGCAAGCGATCAGCAATGATCTTGTCGAGCCCGGCAAAAGCCCCGCCGCAGATGAACAGGATGTTGGTGGTGTCGACCTGCAAGAATTCCTGCTGCGGATGCTTGCGCCCGCCCTGCGGCGGCACGCTAGCCGTGGTGCCTTCCATCAGCTTGAGCAGCGCCTGCTGCACGCCTTCGCCCGAAACGTCGCGGGTGATCGAGGGGTTTTCGGCCTTGCGGGTGATCTTGTCGATTTCGTCGATATAGACGATCCCGTGCTGGGCCTTTTCGACATTGTAGTCCGAGGCCTGGAGCAGCTTGAGAATGATATTCTCGACGTCTTCGCCGACATAGCCCGCTTCGGTCAGCGTGGTCGCATCGGCCATGGTGAAGGGCACATCGAAGGTGCGCGCCAGCGTTTGCGCCAGCAGCGTCTTGCCCGAGCCCGTCGGCCCGACGAGCAGGATGTTCGACTTGGCGAGTTCGACATCGCCTGCCTTGCCGCTGTGCTTCAATCGCTTGTAGTGGTTGTGCACCGCGACCGAGAGCACGCGCTTGGCGCGGTCCTGCCCGATGACGTAATCATTGAGCGTCGTGAAAATATCCATCGGGGTCGGAATTTCGCCTTCCTTGCGGCCGGCAATTCCTGCCTTGGTCTCTTCACGGATGATGTCGTTGCACAGCTCGACGCATTCATCGCAGATGAACACCGTGGGGCCTGCGATAAGCTTGCGCACCTCGTGCTGCGACTTCCCGCAGAAGCTGCAATAGAGGGTACTCTTGCTGTCAGAACCGCTCAATTTGGTCATTCCTGTGTCCTCGAATCCGCATGGACAAGCCGGGCTTCGTCTTGCGCGGATTCGTCAAGTGTATCTTCAGCGCCGGATGAATCAACCAACGGCGCGCTTTTTCCTGTCCACTGCGCCCTGACAAAAGAAGGGGGTGAGCCGGAGATCCGGCCCTTTTCCTTGCCCGTGTCCCGCAGTGACGCAGCTTTGGAGTCGCTTATTCCGGAGCGCCGCCCGAGCCGTCAGCCGAGGCCTCCTCGTTTTCGGGACGGCTTTCGAAAACCTTGTCGATCAGCCCGAAGGCCTTGGCTTCTTCGGCTTCGAGGAAGGTGTCGCGGTCCATCGCGCGTTCGATCTCTTCGAGCTTCTGGCCAGTGAACTTGACGTAGAGATCATTCATCCGCGAACGGATGCGCAGGATCTCGCGCGCCTGAATCTCGATGTCGGATGCCATCCCGCGTGCCCCGCCCGAAGGCTGGTGGATCATGATCCGGGCATTCGGGAGCGCGATGCGCATCCCCGGCTCGCCCGCTGCGAGCAGGAAGCTGCCCATGCTGGCGGCCTGCCCGATGCACACCGTCGACACGCGCGGCTTGATATACTGCATGGTGTCGTAGATCGCGAGGCCCGCTGTCACCACCCCGCCGGGCGAGTTGATGTACATGCTGATCGGCTTCGAAGGGTTTTCGCTTTCGAGGAACAGCAGCTGCGCCACGATCAGCGAGGCCATGCCATCTTCGACCTGCCCGGTCACAAACACGATGCGTTCGCGCAGCAGGCGCGAGAAGATGTCGAAGCTGCGCTCACCCCGGCTGGTCTGCTCGACCACCACGGGCACCAGTGCGCCGGTTACCGGATCACGGGTAAACTGGCCTTGGGTTCCGTAGGTCTCGCCGAGATTGCCGAACAGATCGATCATGGGGCTGTGCATCCTTTGTGTTTTCGCATCCCGCTATGTCGGAGCCGGGTAGGCAATTTCAAGTGCGTTTACCGCGTCGGCTGTGAATTGTGGGTGACGGATAGGCCGGGTGGGTGTTTTCCCGCTTGCATGGCACAGGCAGCGTGGCACACCTTGGCGCCCATGACCCATCACAGCCTTGCGCGCGCCGCGCTCGCCGCCCTTCTTGCCACCACCGCATCAGCCGCGCTCGCGCAGACGGCCGCGCCGGCAAGCCCCGATGCAGCCGCTGCCACCCACATCGAGCGGATCCGCACGCTGGATGATGCCGGGCCGCAGCTCAATGCCGTGATCGTCTATGATGCCGCTGCGGCCGCCAAGGCGAAAGCGGCCAAGGGCGCGCTGCAAGGGCGCACGGTGCTGGTGAAGGACAATGTCGAGACCGCCGAATGGCCGACGACCGCCGGCAGCCTCGCGCTCAAGGACAATGCGACAGGCCGCGATGCGCCGCTGGTCGCCAATCTGCGGCGCGCAGGCGGCGTGGTGCTTGGCAAGACCAACCTTTCCGAATGGGCCAACATCCGTTCAAGCGATTCGACCAGCGGGTGGAGCGCGGTCGGCGGATTGACCAAGAACCCCCACGCGATTGATCGCAATGCCTGCGGCTCGTCCTCGGGCAGCGGCGCGGCTATTGCCGCAGGGCTGGCCTGGGCGGCGATCGGCACCGAGACCAATGGCTCGATCACTTGCCCTGCCAGCGTCAACGGGATTGTCGGCTTCAAGCCGAGCGTCGGCATAGTCAGCCGCACGCATGTCGTGCCGATTTCGAGCACGCAGGATACCGCCGGGCCGATGACGACAAGCGTCCATGATGCGGCCCTGTTGCTCAATGCCATCGCCGGGCAAGACCCTGCCGATCCCATTACGCTCGAGGCCAAGCGCGTCGCGGATTACACCGCCGGGCTGGCCACCGCCTCGCTTCAGGGCGTGCGGATTGGCGTGCTGCGCAAGGCAGTGGGGGAACGGGCCGATATCGCCGCCCTGTTCGAAACCGCGCTGGCCGATCTGACCCGCGCGGGCGCGGTGCTGGTTGACCTCGATTACGAAACCCCGCCCACCTTCTGGCGCAGCACCTTGCCGGTACTGATGTATGAATTGCGGG
This sequence comes from Erythrobacter epiphyticus, assembly GCF_034653295.1. Taxonomy (NCBI): domain Bacteria; kingdom Pseudomonadati; phylum Pseudomonadota; class Alphaproteobacteria; order Sphingomonadales; family Erythrobacteraceae; genus Erythrobacter; species Erythrobacter epiphyticus. Next base: position 178,096 of record NZ_JAYEEU010000002.1, read on the forward strand.
AGGAGATGGACAAATACCTCTCGACCCGCCCGGTTGCCGATGGGCCGCGCAGCCTTGCTGATGTGGTGGCGTTCAACAAGGCCCAGCCACGCGATGAGCTGCGCTGGTTCGGGCAAGACCTGCTCGAACAGGCGCTCACCACCACCGACGCGGCCGCCTATCAGGAAAACCTCGCCACCATCCGTCGCATGACCCGCGCGGAAGGGATCGACAAGCTGCTGGCCGATAACCAGGTCGCCTTCCTGATCGCCCCGACGATGGGCCCGGCGTGGAGCACGGATCTGGTGCTCGGCGACAATTTCTCCGGGCGAACGGGCGCGGGCTATCTCGCAGCGATTGCGGGCTATCCGCATCTCACCGTGCCGATGGGCGCGGTGGAAGGCTTGCCCATCGGCCTCAGCATCATGGGCGGCCAATGGCAGGATCACGAGGTTCTGAAGGCGGGTGCCGCCTACGAAAAAGCGCGGACAGCCAAGCTGCCCACGCCTTCGTTCGAGCGGTGGAAACCTGCGGGGGAGTGATTATCGCCAACGCGGATAGCATTCCGGGGCGCGCCCCCTGATTAATTGTGGCATGTCTCGTGACGGCAGCAATTCCGCTGTCAGATCAACGAGGTAGCAAGCATGTCACTGGTTGAAATGTGCGTGTTGCTTGGATTGATGATCGCTTTCGCCACCCTCATTTTAAAGGTGGTCGAGGTGTCACGATCAAAGTAGCTGTCAGTCACGGTTCGGGGAGCTGGTTGCAGCCGGCTCCTCGGGCTTCTGAAACAATTGACCCCCAGCCGTTGCAGCGGCCGGGGGTCGATCAACAGGTACAACCTGTCACTGGTACGGTAAGACTATACGCAACGTCCGGAAAACGCAAGCATTCGTCCCTCGAGACGCTGATTGCGCCTTCGCCTTACTTCTTCGCAGCCGCCTTCTTGGCCGGAGCCTTCTTGGCCGCCGGCTTGTCAGCGCTCGCTTCGGCCTTCTTCGCCGGAGCCTTCTCGGCCTTGCCCGAAGCAGGCTTCTTGGCAGGCTTGGCTTCCGCATCGTCAGCAGCCGTTTCGGCCTTCTTGGCCGGGGCTTTCTTCTTGGCCGGAGCCTTCTTCGCAGCGGGCGCAGCTTCGGCGGTTTCGTCGGCTTCGATGGCAGCCTGCAGCTCTTCCACCGTCACTTCACGCTCAGTGATGTCGGCCTTGTCGAACAGGAAGTCGACGACCTTGTCCTCATAGAGCGGGGCGCGCAGTTGGGCAGCAACCATCGGCTCGGACTGGACATATTCGATGAACCGCTGGCGATCTTCCGGACGGTATTGCGCAGCCGCCTGCTGCACCAGCATGCCCATTTCCTGCGACGTCACTTCGACGCCATTGGCCTGGCCGATTTCCGACAGCAACAGGCCCAGACGCACGCGGCGCTCGGCGATGGTGCGGTATTCGTCCTTCTCGTCCTCGATCTGCTTGAGCGCAGCGGCAGGATCAGCATCCTGCGCCGCTTCCTGCTGGAGCTGGGTCCAGATCTGCTGGAATTCGGCTTCAACCATGCTCGGCGGCACTTCGAAGCTGTGACCGGCAGCCAGCTGATCGAGCAGTTGGCGCTTCATCTGGGTGCGGGTGAGGCCTGCGGTCTGCTGCTCGAGCTGCGCCTTCATGATCTCCTTGAGCTTATCAAGGCTATCGAGGCCGAGGTTCTTGGCGAAATCTTCGTCGATCACGGTCTCGGTCTCGGTCTTCACGGCCTTCACCGTGACATCAAAGGTCGCTTCCTTGCCGGCGAGGTGATCGGCCTGATAATCCGCCGGGAAGGTGACGGTGATGGTCTTTTCCTGACCGGTCTTCACGCCCACCAGCTGATCTTCAAAGCCGGGGATGAACATGTTCGAGCCGAGCACCAGCGCGGTGTCTTCCGCGGCGCCACCTTCGAACGGCTCACCATCCAGCTTGCCGACGAAATCAATGATCAACTGATCGCCTTCGGCGGCCTTCTTGGTCTTGGGCGCGTCCTTGTAGCTCTTGTTGTTGCCAGCAATCCCGGCGAGCGCTTCGTCGATTTGCGCGTCGGTGACCGGCACCACGAGGCGCTCGATCTTGAGGCCATCGGTGCTCGGCGCTTCGATCACGGGCAGCACTTCGAGGCTGATCGTCAGCTCGGCATCCTTGCCCTGCTCGTAACCGGCGCCGAGTTCGACTTGCGGCTGCATGGCCGGACGCAGCTGTTCATCACGGATCAGCTTGTCGAGCGAATCGCGAATCGCATCATTGACCACCTGGGCGTGGACGCTTTCCCCATGCATCTTCTTGAGCAGGTTGACCGGCACCTTGCCCGGCCGGAAGCCCGGCATCCGCACTTGCGGCGCGATCTTCTTCAGCTCGGCATCGACACGCGCGGTGATGTCACCCGCCGAAATCGTTACGGCGTAGCTGCGCTTCAAACCTTCATTGACAGTCTGCTTGGTTTGCATGGGATTGGGCAAAGCCTTCTTGAAGTGAAATCCGAATAAGCCAGGCGGCGCGGGATCAGGCGAAGTTGGTGCGGGCGAAGGGACTCGAACCCCCACATCTTGCGATACCAGAACCTAAATCTGGCGCGTCTACCAATTTCGCCACGCCCGCATTGCCCGAACGAAGCCGCGCGGGAAGCAAGGCCCCCCGCGCGTTCTTGCGTGCGCCTCTATCCCGCTTGGATCAAAAGGGCAAGCGCAACACGCTTGAAGGCAGGCCAAAGGCGGATTAGAGGCCCGCATCATGACCGACAGCACCGCAACCGACCTGCCGCCCGATCACCTTTCGGTGAACCCGGCGAGCCCCTATTTCAACGCCGAACTGCTCCAGCGCGGGATCGGCATCCGCTTCAAGGGCAAGCAACGCACCGATGTCGAGGAATATTCGATCTCGGAAGGCTGGGTGCGGGTGCAGGCGGGCAAGACCGTGGATCGCCGCGGCCAGCCGCTGCTGATCAAGCTGACCGGCGAGGTCGAAGCGTGGTTTGAAGACCTTGGCGAGGATGCTCCGGTCGCTCGCAAGGAGTAGCCCGAGGTTTCGCTAACGCGAACCGCGGTGCGCGCGGTCTGAGCCGCAACAAACTTGCCAAACCGCCTGTTTGCGCCCACTTGGGCCGCAATCATGAGCGTTCCCAGCAAACCGCAAGTCATCATCATCGGTCGGCCCAATGTCGGCAAGTCCACGCTGTTCAACCGGCTGGTGGGCAAGAAACTCGCGCTGGTCGATGATCAGCCGGGGGTGACGCGTGATCGCCGCATGGGCGATGCGGTGATCGCCGGGCTGCACTTCACGATTGTCGATACTGCCGGGTGGGAGGATGAAGACCCTTACACCCTGCCCGGCCGGATGCGCGCCCAGACCGAGGCGAGCCTTGAAGGTGCTGATGCCGCGCTGTTCGTGATTGACGCGCGTGCCGGGCTCACCCCGCTCGATGAAGAAATCGCCCGCTATCTGCGCGAACAATCCGTGCCGGTGGTGCTCGTCGCCAACAAGGCCGAAGGCGCGGCTGGCGAAGGCGGCGTGCTCGAAGCCTATGCGCTCGGGCTGGGTGATCCGATCGCGCTTTCCGCCGAACATGGCGAAGGCATTGCCGATCTGTTCGGCGCGCTGTGGCCGATCATCGGCGCACAGGCCGAAGCCTTTGAGGAAGCTCAGGAAGCTGCCAATGCGGCCTTTGATGACGACGAGGAGCGCCCGCGCGGCCCCTTGAAACTCGCGATTGTCGGGCGACCGAATGCGGGCAAATCGACGCTGATCAACCGGCTGCTTGGCGAGGATCGCCTGCTGACAGGCCCCGAAGCGGGCATCACCCGCGATTCGATTGCGGTCGACTGGCAGTGGACCGATCCGAAAACCGGCGACGTGCGCGAAATCCGCCTGATCGACACCGCCGGGATGCGCAAGAAGCGCAATGTTACCGAGAAGCTGGAAAAGCTTTCGGTCGCCGATGCGCGCCGCGCGGTCGATTTTGCCGAGGTGGTGGTGCTGCTGCTGGATGCCACCCAGGGCCTTGAGCACCAGGATCTCAAGATCGCCAGCCTCGTGCTCGAAGAAGGCCGCGCGCTAATGGTGGCGATCAACAAATGGGATGTCGCCGAGGACGCGAGCAAGCTGTTCAATGGCATCCGCGCCGCGCTTGACGATGGGCTGGCGCAGGTGCGCGGCCTGCCGCTGCTCGCGGTCAGCGCCAAGACCGGCAAGGGGCTGGATCAGATGCTCGGCGCGGCCTTTGAACTGCGCGAGACATGGTCACGCCGCGTGCCCACCGCTGCGCTGAATCGCTGGTTCGATGATGCGCTCGATGCCAATCCGCCGCCTGCGCCCGGCGGCAAGCGGATCAAGCTGCGCTACATCACGCAGGTCGGCACCCGCCCGCCGCGCTTTGTGATTTTCGGCACGCGGCTTGATGCCCTGCCCAAAAGCTACGAACGCTATCTGATCAACGGCATCCGCGCAAAGCTCGGTTTTGATGCCGTGCCCGTGCGCGTGACCTTCCGCCAGCCGAAGAACCCCTTTTCGAAGGAGAGCTGATGCTGCTGCTCGATCTGCTTTCGGCGGGGGCAAACCCGCTGCTGGCGCTGGAAATCCTGGAGCGCACGGCCTCGACCCCGCGGGTGCAGCAGGTGGTGCAGCTCAGCCTTGCGCCAGCCTTCCTGCTTTCCGGGATCGGGGCGATCATGAATGTGATCATGAGCCGGATGATCTGGATCGCCCAGCGCGTCGACAAGATCGAGGACAAGCTCGAAGACGAACGCACGCCCAAGCAGATGCGCGAACATGGCTGGCTGATGCGGCGCCGCAAGCTGGCGCAGGGCGCGATCCTGTTTTCAACCGCAGCGGCGGTGATGATCAGCCTGGTAATCGGCCTGCTGTTCATCTCGGCCTATATCACCGCGCAGATCGGCACGCTGATTGCCATGCTGTGGGTGCTGACCATGGCGCTGTTGGTGACGGGGCTCGGTTTCTTCCTGATGGAAACGCGGCTGGCGGCGCGCGGCGCAGACGAGATTGACTCCTTCTAGGCGGCGCACCGGATAGCAAAAGGGCGGCGCATCGCTGCACCGCCCTTTCACATGATCACGGATCTTTCAGCTTCAGCCTTCGCCGGCAGGCGCGCTCTGCAACTGGACGTAGTTGGGAAGGCCCATCAGCTTGATCATCTCGAACTGCTTTTCAAGAAAATCGACATGCTCTTCCTCGTTCTTGAGGATGCTTTCGAAAATCTGGCCTGAAGTAAAGTCTTTGACTTCCTGACAATAGGCCGAAGCTTCCTTGAGCAGCGGGATGGCTTCGTGTTCCAGCGCGAGATCGGCCTTGAGGATTTCCTCGACCGTTTCGCCCACTTTCAGCCGGTGGATCGCCTGGAAGTTCGGGAGCGCTTCGAGAAACAGGATGCGTTCGGCCAGTTGATCGGCGTGCTGCATTTCCTCGATCGATTCGTGGCGCTCATACTCGGCGAGCTTCTTAAGGCCCCAATTGTCGAGCACGCGATAATGCAGCCAATATTGGTTGATCGCGGTCAGCTCGTTGGTGAGCGCCTGATTGAGATAGTCAACGACTTTGGGATCGCCCTTCATGGGACACGCTCCTTGCGGTAAATCAAAGTGCCTCGCGGCTTGGCGCTCTAGATAGCGCCTGCCGGGCTGTATTCGCAAGGGGTATTAGGAAGTTTTTCTTTGTGAATCAGGCATTTGCGATCTGTTCGCAATCGCGCTGTCAGCAATTTATACTGCTAATACTTCGCAGGATTGAGCGGCGCGCTGCTCTTCAATAATTTCCTGCGCGTCTTCAAGGCACTGACCGCAATTCGGACGCTTGCCGAGCGCGGCATAGGTCGCTTCCGCGTCGCCCTTGCAACGCATGGCGGCATGGCGGAAGTCAGTCTCGCGGATTGCGTTGCAGATGCAGATATACATGGCCGCCGAATCACTCCTGCGAAGCGTTTGCAGGAGCAATATATGCGAGTTATTCGCAATAACAAGAGGTGTTTTGAAGCCCGCACGCCCTCCGGTGCCAGATGGCGTGCGCCTTGCCTGATCGGGAATGCTGCGCGCGGCCGCTATTTCCGCAAGGCAAACACCCGCCGATAGGTCAGGCAGCGCCACAGCCATTCGAGCGGACCATAGCGGAAGCGATCCAGCCACGGTTTGGACCACGCCAGCATCAGCACACAGGCCAGCACCACCACGATATAGAGCTGCGGGCGGTTCAGCTCGCCGAACAGGCCCAGCCCCCAGCCGTGGAATACCACCATCATCACCACCGAGGTGCCGAGATAATTGGAAAACGCTGCGCGGCCGGCGGCGCGCACCCGATCGCCCAACCACCCCGTGGCCAACGGCGCATAGATCACCAGCAGCGCCGCCATGCCCAACACCATCGCCAGGCGCGGCAGCGGCGTCCAGGCGACAAAGCCCGCGAGCGTTCCATAGTAAGAAAACCCGCTCGCCTTCACCACCAGCCCGAGCGCGAGATGCATCAGCGCGCCGCCGATCAGCCCCAGCCACCCCCATAGGCGCATGGCCCGCGGATCGAATCCGCCGCTGAAAAAGCCCATGCGATAGAGCGCCATGCCAATCAGCATCAGCGGCAGGGTCTCGAACCCGAACAGCATGGCATTTGTGATTGGCTCATACCATTGCTCGGAGATGCGGTGCGCCACCAACGTGCCGTAATCGCCCGCGGCAATCGCCGCATTGGGCACATCGCCGTGTGCCAGCGTCTCGTCGATGGCCTTGACCATCTCTTCGCGGGTTTCAGCCATCGCCGGATCATCGCCAAGGCTGGTGTCGACCATCAGATAGGGCATCGAGAGGCTGACCGCATACAGCACCGCGCCGAGCAGATAGCCGGTCAGCCCGACGGCAAATTGCCGCTTTACCGACCAGGTGATGCATGCAAGCGCAATCAGCCCGAACAGCCCGTAGTAGAACAGGATGTCACCCGCCCAGATGAAGAAGAAGTGCACCATCCCGAACAGCATGAGCAGGATCAGGCGCCACGCCTGAAGCTTGCGGGTCGCCCCGCTTGCCCAGGCCCGCTCCATGAAGAGATACATGCCTGCGCCAAACAGCAGGGTGAACAGCCCGCGCATCTTGCCATCGATCAGCACGAATTGCGCGATCCACAGCCACCCGCCCGGATCGCCCGGCTCGGTCAGGAAGGCAGCCGGATACATATAGGCATCGAATGGCTGGCCGAAGGCGACAATATTGGCCGCCAGAATCCCCATCACAGCAAGGCCACGAATGAAATCGAGTGTGGCGATCCGTTCGCCCGGCGCGACCGGAGCGATCGCTTCGCCCGCGCGCCATTCATCAGCAGTCTTTTCCACTCACCCACATCCCCTGTTGGAAAGCGCCCTAGCCTAGCAGCTTGATGCCGCAAGGATAGTGGCAATTCAACATCTTGATCGAAGCGGTTTGTCGTCCGGTCGAACGCAACCTTGCCCATTCAGCTTGCTATGGCTCGACCACCAGACAGGCCTGCCCTTCCTGCAAGAGCGCGTCGCAAGCCGCTTGCGCCGCCGCCGCGCTGGCAAAGCCCACGGCATGCAGGCGGGTCAGCCGCTTGCCGGGCACAAGGGCTTTGCCGGTGCCTGCCAAAGCGGGGCGATCGGCCAGCGTCCGCCAGAGCTTTTCGGCATTGGCCACCACGGCGAAGGCACCCAGTTGCACCCGCCAGCGCCCCGCGATTGCCTCATCCGGGACAGGGCCGACAAAGCGGCCTTCGTCGGCCGCGCCATCGGATGGTTCAGGAGCATTGAGCGCAATCACGTCGCCCTCCTCCGCAGAAGCCGCGAGCCGCGCCGCAAGCCGCGTGGCCTGCTCGCGCTGTGACTTCGGGATATGCTTGTCCATCTCGACGAGCGGCGCGGCCGCCTGCGGCAACCCCGCCTGATGTGCCAGCGTCATCAGCGCGTAGGCGCGCACCCAATCGCGGGTCACGAAGTCCCCGTTGTAATGGGCGAGCGCCACCAGATATTGCGCAGGCGGATCACCGCGATCAGCGGCGGCCATCAGCAGCGGCATGGCCTGCTTCTTCTGCCCTTCATGGAACAGGATCAGCCCGTAATGATCCGAGGCATCCCGATGCCCCTTGGCGCTGGCTGCGGCGTAATAGGCGCGCGCCTTGGCGCCGTCTGCCGCAACCCCGCGCCCGAGCCGATAGGCCTGCGCGAGATGGAACAGAGCGTCGGCATCACCCGCCGCCGCCGGCGCTTCCCATGCGGCGACCGCGCGCGCATAATCCCCCGCCTCCCAGGCTTCGATCCCGGTCGGGACATCGGCCCGAGCCGGGCCCACAACGAGCCCCAGCGCGCTTACCGCCGCAGCGGCGCGCAGGCACAAAAACAACCGGCCACGGCCACACGCCGCACTATCTTTCCGGATCTGCTCGCAAAGTCCCATCCGCGCCAACTCATCACGCCTTATCAATCAGTTACAAGCCATGCGCTGCATGCCAAGCAACCCACGGGAACGCCAGCAAAACTTTCGAAAAACCCTTCAAGGCGAGGATGTTAACCTTAAATTAGGGGTATCCTGCGATCCCATGCTCAATTCGCCGCAATCCAGCGGCTTACTTGATTGAAAGAGCAGGGGGACCCAGGCGTTGCGTGTACTCGCTTTGGCATCGCAAAAAGGTGGATCGGGCAAAACGACCCTGTCCGGGCATCTCGCCGTTCAGGCCCAGCGCGCTGGCGCTGGCCCGGTCGTGCTGATCGATATCGACCCTCAGGGCTCGCTGGCCGACTGGTGGAACGAGCGCGAGGCGGAATATCCTGCCTTTGCCCAGACCACGGTGGCGCGACTCGCCAATGATTTGCAGATCCTGCGGCAACAAGGCTTCAAACTGGCGGTCATCGACACCCCGCCTGCGATCACCATGGCGATCCAGTCGGTGATTTCGGTGGCAGAGCTGATCGTGGTGCCGACTCGCCCCAGCCCGCACGATCTGCGCGCCGTGGGCGCAACGGTTGATCTGTGCGAGCGCGCGGGCAAGCCGCTGGTCTTTGTCGTCAACGCCGCGACCCCCAAGGCCAAGATCACCTCGGAAGCAGCGGTTGCGCTGTCGCAGCACGGCACGGTTGCTCCGATCACACTGCATCACCGCACCGATTTCGCGGCCTCGATGATCGACGGGCGCACCGTCATGGAAATCGATCCCGAAGGCCGCAGCGCGGCCGAGATCACGGCGCTGTGGCGCTATGTCTCCGACCGGCTGGAGAAGAACTTCCGCCGCACCGTCTTCGCGCCCGCCCCGGCAGGTCAGCCCATGATGGGCGGTGTACCCCGCCCGGCTGGTGGCTTTGGCCGCCGAGTGGCCCAGTAGCAGGGTGATGCAAGCGATGTCCGACAGCGGATACGCCTCGCTCGGCCCCTCCTTGTTGGCGCGCAAGGGCGGAGCCAAGCCCGCCATGCGCCCCCAGCTTCCGGTGCTGGGCCAACTTTCCGATGCGCCCGCGCTTGCCGAGGAACAGCTCGAGGATCTCGGCTGGAACGACATGGGCGAGGATGATGATGACACCGCGCAGGTGGTCGTATCGATCGATCCCGACACCCCGTTCAACGCCGCCGCGGCTGCCGCCAGCCCGATCGTGCGGCGCCAGCAGCGCCGCCTTGAAGAGCGTCTGCTCGCCGATGCGGTGATGACCGGGCCGGAAGATTCCGAATCGGCCTCGGCTGAACTCGACGACGAGGACGAAGCCGGTTGGGCCGAAGACGAAACGGCCTACGCACCGCTTCATGATGACGCGCCCAAGCTGGCACCTGCGCCTGTTGTGCCCTTCGCGGCGCGACCGGCGCGCAAGCCTGCTGCGCCGGCCATCAGCCGTCGTGCCGCCTTTACCCTGCGGCTTGATCCGGAACGCCACCTCAAGCTGCGCCTCGCCGCCACGATGCGCGGGGTCAGCGCGCAGGCGCTGGTGACCGTCGCACTCGACGCCATGCTTGCCGAGTACGAAGAACTCGACACCATCGCAGCTCATTTGCAGCGCCACTGAGCCAAAGCCTACGCCGCTCGATTAACGAGGAAAGACACCATGGATCGCACATCGAATAGCCAGAACGCGCAACGCAGCCTTGGCAAGCGGGTAGCGCCGATGCTCGCGCTGGTGGCTCCTGCGGCGCTCGCCGGCGCGGCCCTTGCAACCTATGAAGTGGCAGCGGCGGCCCCGCAGCAGGATGGCCCTGCGCAGATTGCCAAGGCCGAAGCCGCGCTCAAGAACGGGCAGGCGAGCAAGGCCATTCCCCACGCCGAAGCAGCGGTGGCGGCCGATCCGCTCAACGCGCAATACCGCGCCTTGCTCGGCGCTGCCTATATGGGCGCAGGCCGCTTCATGGCGGCGGCCACCAGTTTTGAAGATGCGCTTGATCTTGGCAACGACGATGCGCGCACGGTGCTGAGCTATGCCCTCGCCAAGATCGCCGTGGGCGATTCGCGGGTGGCGATTGCCACGCTTGATGACGCGCGCGACCGCTTGAGCGCTGCCGATTATGGCCTCGCACTGGCGCTCGCGGGTGATGCCCAGCGCGGCGTGCAGATGCTGATCCAGGCCGTGCGTTTCGAGGAAGAGGTCACCCCCAAGTTGCGCCAGAACCTTGCCTATGCCTATGCGCTGTCGGGCAATTGGCGCGCGGCGCGGGTGATGGCGGCAGAAGACGTGCCTGCTGGCCAGATTGATGATCGCATGGTCGAATGGGCGGCGACCGCCGGGGCCGATCAGACCCAGCAGCGCGTCGCCAGCCTGCTCAAGGTCAAGCCGTCCTATGACATGGGTCAGCCGGCCCACCTCGCGCTTGCCAACTTCCGCAGCAATGCCGCGTTCGCAGCGGCGGAGCCGGGCATTAGTGATCAGCCCGAAGCCCCGCGCCAAAGCGAGGCGCTCGCCTTCGGCATGGCTGATACCGCACCCGTCCCGCAGCCGATCGAGCGGATTGATCCGACCCCGTCACAGGCGCCGGTCGCAGCCCCTGCTGCGCGCAGCAATGCGGTGCGGTTTGTTTCGAACCCGGTGGTGCAAGCCTTGCCGCGCGCGGGCAGCCGCCCTGCCCCGGCACCGCAGCGCCGCATGGCCGCCACCACCGTCGCCAGTGCCGAACCGGCACCGCGCGCCGCCGCGAGCGAGACGTCGCAGGACAGCCATCTGGTGCAGCTCGGCAGCTACAGCAGCCGGGTCGAGGCCGAACGCGGCTGGGCCGTGCTCAAGTCGCGCTTCCCGCAGCTTGCCGCGCATGATGTTGTGATCACCGAAGCCGTGGTGAACGGGCGCACCTTCTTCCGCGTCGCTGCCGCTGGTTTCGGCGCGCAGAGCGCCAAGAGCCTGTGCGGCACGGTGAAGTCCGCAGGGCGCGGCTGCTTCACTTACGCCGCGTCGAGCCCGCCGGCGGGTGCCGTCGACAAGGGCGTGCGGCTGGCCGCGCGCGCACGCTGAACCGATTCCTGATTAGCGCGAAATCGCGACTCCGCCCTTGAACAGGGCGGTGACGCGGCCCTGCGTCCCCTGCCGGTCAAACGGCGTGTTATCGGCTGTCGCCGCCATCTTGCGGCGATCGATGATCCACGGCGCTTCCGGGTCGATGATGGCGATATCGGCTTCCAGCCCCGGCACGAGCGCGCCAGCGGCAACGCCTAGCAGATGCGCGGGGTTGCGCGCCATCAGATCAAAGGCGCGCGGCAGATCAAGCACGCCGTCCCGCACCAGCCCGAGCACCATCGCCAGCAGCGTTTCCGCCCCCGCCATCCCCGGTGCGGCATCGGCAAAGGGCAAGCGCTTGTCTTCCGGCCCCTGGGGATCATGCCCGCTCGCGATCACATCGACGACGCCTTCGGCAAGGGCAGCGCGCGCGGCCTGACGATCCGCTTCAGTGCGTAAGGGCGGCGAAAGCCGCATGAAAGTGCGGAAATCGGCTGTCGCCAGATCGGACAGCATGAAATGGGCCGGCGTGATCCCGCACGTGACGGGAAGCCCGCGCGCCTTGGCCTCGCGCACCAGCGCAAAGCCCTTGGCGGTTGTCACCTGACGGATATGAAGCTGCGCGCCGGCCAGTTCGGCGAGCGTGATATCCCGCGCAATCGCGAGCGCTTCGGCCTCGGCAGGCGCGGCTGGCAGGCCGAGCCGGGTCGCGATTTCGCCCCCAGTGGCCGCTGCCTCACCGACGAGGGCGGCATCCTCGGCATGGGTTACGACCACCAGATCAAGCATCGCGGCATATTGCAGCAGCCGCAGCATGACCCCCGAATCAGCAATCCAGCGCCGCCCAGTGGCGATCCCGCGGGCACCCGCTTCTTTCATCAACGCGATTTCCGCAAGCTGCTGACCTTCGAGCGCGCGGGTCGCCGCAGCCAGCGGGTGCACCCACAGATCGGGCTTGCCGCTTTTGGCGATAAAATTGATCCGGCTGGGGTAATCCAGCGGCGGCGATTGATCGGGCATCAGCGCGGCGCGCGTGATCCCGCCAAAATGGAACGCGGGCTTGTCGATGGCGAAGACACCAAGATCGACAAGGCCGGGAGCGACAAGCTGGCCCTTGGCCGCGATGACCGCATCGCCTGCCTCGGGCGCAACATCGGCGCCGACCGCAACAATCATCCCGCCCGCGCAGCGCACCGCGCCTGCGATCACGCCTGCGGGCGTCACCACCTGCCCGCCGGTGATGGTGAAGGGCTGCACCTGTTTCATGCTGTCCAGCCTTCGACACCGCGCGCCGCGCGGGTCAGGATATCGAGGCAGGCCATGCGGATCGCCACACCCATTTCGACCTGCTGGGTGATGATCGCGCGATCAAGCATATCGGCCACCTCGCTATCGATCTCGACCCCGCGGTTCATCGGGCCAGGATGCATCACCAGCGCGTGCGACGCAGCCCGCGCGAGGCGCTGCCGGGTCAGACCATAGAGGTGATGATATTCGCGCGCCGAAGGGATGAACTGCCCGGCCATACGTTCTTGCTGCAAGCGCAGCATCATCACCACATCCACCCCTTCCAGCGCGGCATCGAAATCATGGAACACAGCAACACCCATCGCCGCAATCCCGGCGGGCATCAGCGCGGGCGGCGCGCAGACCCGCACGCAGGCCCCCAGCGCGGTGAGACTGAGGATATTCGAACGCGCGACGCGGCTGTGCAGGATATCGCCGCAGATCACGACTTTGAGCCCGGTGAAATCTTCGCTCGCCTGCCCCAGCTCTGCCAGCTTGCGCCGCAGCGCCAGCGCATCGAGCAAGGCCTGCGTCGGGTGTTCGTGGCTGCCATCGCCCGCATTCAGCACCGGACAATCGACCTTGTCGGCAATCAGCCGGGTTGCCCCTGACGAACCATGGCGGATCACGATCGCATCGGCGCGCATCGCGTTAAGCGTGATCGCCGTATCGATCAGCGTCTCGCCCTTTTTGACGCTCGAGGTGGCGGCATGCATGTTGACGACATCGGCGCCAAGCCGCTTGCCGGCAATCTCGAAGCTGAGAAGCGTGCGGGTCGAATTTTCGAAGAAGGCGTTGATGATCGTCAGCCCGGCGAGCAGATCGGAATGCTTGGACCGCTGGCGGTTCAGTTCGACCCACTGCTCAGCCTCGGCCAGCAGATAGAGGATTTCATGGCGGGCCAATTGGCCGATCCCGGTGAGATCGCGATGGGGAAATGCCAGCCGCCCTTCCGGAAAGCGGCCTGTCGCCTGAAAAGTGCCCTGTTCACCCATCGCGTCAACGCCCTTAGTCGAGCGCCATCGACTGCTCAACCCATAGGAACCTCGCTTTTGCTTGGAAGTTTGCTCTGGGCGCGTCACAACGCTGAAAAGACGCAGAATGCGCAAAAAGCGACGCCGTTGCGCGCAAAAGGGGCCCGTTGATGAATTTTGTCCGCACGATCTGGAAAGTACTGGTGGCGATCAAGGACGGGTTGGTGCTCCTGTTCATGCTGCTGTTTTTCGTGGTGCTGTTCGGCGCGCTGGCGTCCCGGCCGAGCCCCGGTCAGGTGCGCGAAGGCGCGCTCGAGATCGATCTGGCGGGCTTCATTGTCGAGGAAGCCTCGCCGGTTGATCCCTTTTCTGCCTTGTTGAGCGGCGAAGCGCCGGTCGAAGAATTCCAGGCGCGCGATCTGGTGCGCGCGCTTGATGCCGCTGCGGAAGACAAGCGGATCAAGGCGGTGGTGCTTGATCTCTCGCGCTTTCTTGGCGGCGGGCAAGTCAACATGCAGGAAGTCGGCGATGCGCTTGATCGGGTGCGCAAGGCCAACAAGCCGGTGCTGACCTATGGCCTCGCCTATGGTGATGATCACCTTCAGCTTGCGGCCCATGCCAGCGAAGTCTGGCTCGATCCGCAGGGCGGCGCGGTTATCAACGGGCCGGGCGGCAGCAGGCTCTATTACGCGGATCTGCTCGATCGGCTGGGGATCAACGCACGCATCTATCGTGTGGGCGAGTTCAAATCGGCGGTTGAACCCTATGCGCGCAATTCGATGTCGGATGAAGCGCGCCAGAACCTCGCCGGGGTCTATGACGCGCTGTGGAGCGAGTGGCAGGCCCATGTCAAAAAGGCCCGCCCCAAGCTCAAGCTTGACCTTGTGACCAGCGATCCGGTGGGTTGGGTCAACGCGTCGGGCGGCGACCTCGCCAATGCCTCGCTGGCGGCGGGGCTGGTCGACAAGCTGGGGGATCGGGTCGCTTTTGGCCAGCGTGTGGCCAAGATCGTGGGCGAGAGCCGGTCGAGCAAGCTTCCCGGCGCCTATGCCAGCAGCGACTATAGCGCCTTCCTTGCGGCCCATCCGGCGCCGAGCAAGGGCAAGGCGATCGGCGTTGTCACCATCGCGGGTGAGATCGTCGATGGCGAGGCCGGCCCTGGCACCGCTGGCGGCACGCGGATCGCAACGCTGTTGGATGAAGCGCTACAGGAAGATTTCGCCGCGCTGGTGGTGCGAGTCGATTCGCCGGGTGGCTCGGTGATCGCCTCGGAAGAGATCCGCCGCGCGATCCAGCGTCACCGTGACAAGAAAATCCCGGTCGCGGTCTCCTTCGCCAATGTCGCGGCAAGCGGGGGGTATTGGGTATCCATGTCGGCCGACCGGATCTTTGCCCAGCCCGAAACCATCACCGGCTCGATCGGCGTCTTCGCCGTGCTGCCGACGCTGGAGAAGGCGATCGGCAAGATCGGGGTCAGCGCCGATGGCTATCGCACCACGGCGCTTTCGGGCCAGCCAGACCTGCTCGCGGGCCTGACACCGGAAGCCGACGCGATGGTGCAGGCTTCGATCAGCGCGACCTATCGCGAATTCCTTGGCCTTGTCAGCAAGGGCCGCGGGATCGAGGTCGCCAAGCTTGATGCCATTGCGCAGGGCCGGGTGTGGGACGGCGGGACCGCGCGCCAGCTTGGCCTGGTGGATCAGTTCGGCGGACTTGAGGATGCGCTCGCGTGGTCAGCCAGCAAGGCGGGGCTGAAGGATGGCGAATGGCATGCGCGCTATCTCGGCAGCGAAAGCGGGCGGTATGATTCGCTGCTCCGCCAGCTCGTGATCGGCGAGGCGCAGGCTGCGCCCGCGGCGCAGCGCGCCGACCTGTTCGGGCTTGCCGCACGCCAGCAGACGATGCTGGCGCGCCAGCTCAGCGCCGATCTTGCGCGGCTGATGAATGGCGGCGGGGTGCAGGCGCTGTGCCTTGAATGCCCGGAGCGTCGCCCGGCACAGGTCACTGCGGATACGCAGCTTCAGGCTTCGGGCCCGTGGCTGATCACCGCGCTGCGCTGGCTGGCCTTGTAGCCCCGATCAGGAAATGGCGCCCTGCGCGCGCTTGACGCTTGCCAAGCGCGCGCGGCCTGATTAAAGGCGCCCCCCTGTCCGGGCCGTATCAGCCTTTTCGGACGGGCGCGTAGCTCAGCGGTAGAGCACACCCTTCACACGGGTGGGGTCACAGGTTCAATCCCTGTCGCGCCCACCATCTTTTCAGCAGCTGACGGAAAAAGATGGCGCGGTGGCCATGGCCTGCCGCCATCCCCATTGCGGGGCTAGGATCGCCGCGCGATCTGTGCAATTTTCGCATCATGGCGCTGTTCGAAGCCCTTGTTGTTGTCCACATCATCACCGGCACCACCGGCCTGATTGCCTTCTGGGGCCCGATTGCCACCCGCAAGGGTGCCGCCAATCACCGCAGCTGGGGCAAGGTCGCCTGCTATGGCTTTCTCGGCGCGGGGGTGCTCGCCATCGCGATGGCGCTGCTTTCGCTCTACGGCCCGGACAAGCGCATCCCTTCGATCACCGATCGTGAGCTGTTCGCCGGCCTGTTCGGCTGGATGATGCTGTACCTCGGCTGCCTGACGATCGGCTTTGTCGATTATGGCCTCGCCGTCGTGCGCCACGCGCGCGATCACAGCGCCTTGCGGCGGCTGCGCTATCAGGGCGTGATCGCAGCGGTGGTGATTTCGGGGGCGTGGTGCGGCTGGTTCGGCTGGAAGGTTGGCCATCCGCTGATGATGATTGTAGCAGGGATCGGCCTTGTCGCCATGGCGATGCAGCAGCGCTTCATCTGGAGCGCGGCCCCGCCGCGCAGCATGTATGTGGGCGAGCATTTCCGCGCGCTCATCGGGATGGGGATCTCGGCCTACACCGCGTTCCTTTCAGTAGGGCTGGTGCGCGCCTTTCCCGAGCATGTGTTCAATCCGCTGATCTGGGCCGGGCCAAGCACGATCGGGGTCGGCCTGATCATCTACTTCACGATCAAGGACAAGGCCTCACGCCGCCGCGCGCCATCACGGCTGCGCCCAGCGCCGCAGGAGATTGGCGATGGTCTTGTCCAGAGTGAGTGATTCGGGAGCCTGAGCAGGCAGCCGGGCGCGCAGCGCCACGCGCAGGTTTTCCAGATCGAACAGAATCTCGCGCGCGGCCGCATCTGCCACCATACTTTCGATCCAGCCAACGCAGACGACCCGCGCCCCGCGTGTGACAGGGCGCACTTCGTGCAGCGCAGTGGACGGATAGAGCACCAGCTCGCCCGGTGCGCCCTTCACCGCTTCGGTGCCGCTGGCGGAATGGATCACCAACTCGCCCCCGTCATAGGTCTCGGGCGGGGTGAGGAAGAGCGTGAAAGAGAGATCGGTGCGCATCGCTGCGCCGCTGGCGGCCTTCATCACGGCATTATCGACATGCAGGCCATAATGCCCGCCGCCTTCCGTCTTGCTGATGATGAGGTTTGAAAAGCGACGCGGCTGGGCCGCAGCCCGCAGCACGGGGTGTGCCGAGAGGATCGCCTGCACATCATCGGCGAGCGCTTTGGCCGCCGGGGTGCGCATCACCGCTTGCAGGTTGTGCTTGACGGCGCGCGCCACCGGCCCGGCTGTCGCCGCGCCGTCCTGCCAATCGAGCTGCGCGGCCCGCGCGGCCAAGGCCGCCGCGTCAGCAGGATCAGGCATGGCGGAGATGAGGAGGATCATGATGGGGTGGCTCTAGCGCGCCTTGCGCCCAAACGAAACCCGCACCCACGCAGGCGCAGCAGGGCTAGTCGCGCATCACGCCGCGCGCGATCAAAGCGTTGACCGTCGCCGCCACATCCTCAAGCGAACGACGCCCCGCGCCCGCCTCATCGCGATCATCCCACACCGCAAAGCGCAGGCCGACAAACACGTTCATGCCCATGAGCGCCCAGGCCTCGATCTCGCCCAGTCCCTCGCGAAATTCGCCGCGCGCGCTGCCCGCCGCCAGGCGAGCGGTGATGCGCTCGGCGACGGTTTCGTAATGCGCGCGGTAGCTGGCAGGATCGACGAATTCGGACTCGTCGATGATGCGGTAGATTTCCTTGTGCTCGCGGGCGAAGCGCAGGAAGGCGGCAAGCGCTGCGCGTTCAATCGCGATCGCGGGCATATCGGGAGCAATCGCGGCGCGCGCGCTGGCGCGCACGTTCTCGCTCATATCCTGCACCAGCGCGCGGAACAGCGCCTCCTTGCTATCGAAATAGGTGTAGAAGCTGCCGAGCGCGACACCGGCGCGGCGGGTGATCGAGCTGACCGAGGCTTCGTGAAAGCCTTTCTCGCCGAATTCGATGGCCGAGGCATCGAGCAGCTTGCGCAAGGTCCGGCGGCCACGCTCGGTGCGCGGGGTCTTGGCCTCGCTCCCCGCACGCGGATGCGGCCCTTTGCCCGGGCCCGACAAGGGACCGTGCTTGTCGCTGGCAGCCATGGGACTGTTGCTCATCGGCATCTCCCTCCCCCTTTCGCTAGCCCGCCTTAGGGAGCGGCGCAACGATTAACTTGAAAGATGGTTCAACTTTCAATATCACCGCGGACATAAGGGTAGGAGAGGAACCAATCCATGAATTATCGGGCTACCACGTTTCGTAGCTGCCGCCGGGCAGCCTTGCTTGCCGGATGCGCCGGCATGGCCGCTTTTGCCGCCCCTGCCGCCGCGCAGGACGTGGCCGAGGAAAGCGCCGAGGCCGCTGTCGCTGTCAATGATGGCGAGATTGTCGTCACGGCACGCCGCCGCGAGGAACGCCTGCTCGATGTGCCGCTGTCGATCACGGCCTTCACCGGCGAAGCGCTGCTCCAGCAGGGCATTCAGGATCTCACCCAGATCGGCCAGCAGGTGCCCAACATCACGCTCGAAGTGAGCCGCGGCACCAACACCACGCTCACCGCCTTTATCCGCGGCGTGGGTCAGCAAGATCCGGTCGCCGGTTTCGAAGCGGGCGTGGGCCTCTATATCGACGATGTTTATCTCAACCGCCCGCAGGCTGCGGTGCTCGATATCTACGAGGTTGACCGCGTCGAAGTGCTGCGCGGCCCGCAAGGCACGCTGTACGGACGCAACACCATCGGCGGCGCGATCAAGTATGTGACGGCGGCCCTGCCGGATGAAACCCGGCTCAAGGTGCGCGGCACCTATGGTTCGTTCGATCAAGCCGATCTGATCGTGACCGCATCGACCCCGATCACTGATGGTCTCAAGATCGGGGCAACCGGTGCACGCCTGTCGCGCGGCGGGTTCGGGCGCAATCTCAATCTCGGCACCGAGAATTACAACAAGGATATCTGGGCCGGGCGCGGCACGATCGAATTTAACAGCGGCCCCGTGGCCGTGCGGCTCACGGGTGATTATCTCAAGGACACCAGCGAGCCGCGTCAGGGCCATCGCCTGATTCCCGGGCTTGTCAGCGGTGCGCCCGTCCTGCGCAATGTGTTCGACACCCGCGCCGGGCTCAACATTACCGACCAGCAAGTCGAAGCCTATGGCGGCGCGCTCAATATCGCGATCAATCTGACCGACACGCTCACTTTCAAGTCGATCACCGCCTATCGCGAGGACAAGTCGACCACGCCGATCGATTTCGACAGCTTGCCTGCCGTGGATGTCGATGTGCCGGCAGTCTACAACAACGATCAGTTCAGCCAGGAATTGCAGCTGCTTTATGAAGGCGAGCGGCTTTCGGGGGTGCTCGGGTTCTATTACCTCAATGCCAATGCTTTCACCGCGTTTGATGTGGGCCTGTTCACCACTGGTGCGCTGATCGGGGTGCCGGGGCTGACCGCGCAGACGCTGGGCGATGTCAACACCGATACCTGGTCGGTCTTCGGCGACTTCACCTACAAGCTGACCGATCAGCTCAGCATTTCGGCAGGCGGCCGCTACACCCGCGACAAGCGCACTAGCCAGGTGCTGCGCACCAGTTTCGCAGGTGGCTTCTCCAACCTGTTCAATGGCGCGGGCGTGCCCTTTGCTGTCACCAGCAATTTCAACGGCAGCGCCACCTTCGAGGATTTCAATCCGCGCGCCTCGATCAGCTACCAGCCGAACCGCAATCACAATTTCTACCTGACCTATTCGCAGGGCTTCAAGGGCGGCGGGTTTGACCCGCGCGGCCAGACGACCGCCTGCCGCAACCCGACCGGCGGGCTATGCACCCCGGATCAGATCTTCGACTTCATGAGCTTCGAGCCGGAAACGGTCGACAGTTATGAAGCGGGGTGGAAGGCCTCCTTGCTCGATAACCGCGTGAATATCCGCCTCGCGGGCTTCCTCGGGCAGTACAAGAACGTCCAGATCCCCGGCTCGGTCGGGTTCGACAGCAATGGCGACGGGATCAACGACAGCTTTATCGGGATCACCTCGAACGCGGCGAGCGCCGATATCAACGGGGTTGAGTTCGAAGGCTCGGCGCTGGTCGGCAAGGATTTTGCCGGGGCAGGCAGCCGCTTGTCGATCAACTGGTCGCTGGGTTACATCGATGCCAAGTTCAACACCTTCATCGACAATTTCGGCCGCGATGTGGCGAGCCAGCGGGTGTTCCAGAACACCCCTGATCTGACTGCGCACATGGGCTTCAACTTCGGTGTGCCGGTGGCCAAGGGGATGCTTGATTTCATTGGCACCCTGTCGCTGCGCTCGGATGCGAGCCAGTTCGAAGTGCCGAGCCCCTTCCTCGATCAGGATGGCTTCGTGCTGGCTGATGCCAGCATCGTCTACACTCCGAACAACAGCCGTTTCACCATCGGGGTGCATGGCAAGAACCTGTTCGACAAGGAATACCTCGTCGCCGGGTACAACTTCACCGTGGGCGGTTTCCCGCCGGGCACGCCGATCATCCCGACACTGGGCCGCGAAGGCACGCTGACCGGGTTCTACGGCGATCCGCGCCGGATCTTTGTCACGGGCGAAGTGCGCTTCTGAGGTCTCTCCCCGGAAAAGCATAATCGCTCATGATCGGCAGGCGCGCACAATGGCTGGGGGGTCTTGGTGCGCCTGCCGATCAACTCTTTTCATGGGCAGCACGAGCGGGCATAGGCGCTGGCCATGCATGATATCCGCTTTATCCGCGAAAACCCGGAAGCCTTTGACGCAGCGCTCGCGCGCCGTGGGCTGGAGCCGCTGGCCGCGCATCTGATCGCGATCGACGAGGAACGCCGCGCGCTCACCACCGAAGTGCAGGTGGCGCAGAGCCGCCGCAACGAGGCGAGCAAGCTGATCGGCGCGGCGATGGCCAAGGGCGACAAGGACGCAGCCGAAGCGCTGAAGGCCGAAGTCGCGACCCTGAAGGACACGATGCCCGCGCTTGAGGCCAAGGCGGATGAGGCAGCGGCAAAACTCAAGGCCGCGCTCGACGTGATCCCGAACCTGCCTGCCGCCGATGTGCCCCAGGGCGCGGGCGAGGAGGAGAATGTCGAGGTGACCAGCTGGGGCACGCCGCGCACCTTTGACTTCACGCCCAAGGAACACGCCGACCTTGCCCAGGCGCTCGGCATGGATTTCGAAACCGGCGCACGGCTTTCGGGTGCGCGCTTTACGTTCCTGCGCGGTGACATGGCCCGGCTCCATCGCGCGCTCGGCCAATTCATGCTCGACGTGCAGACCCGCGAGCATGGCTATGAGGAATGCAACCCGCCGGTGCTGGTGGGCGACGATGCCATGTATGGCACCGACAAGCTGCCGAAGTTCGACAACGGGTTCCAGACGACGGATGATCGCTGGCTCATCCCCACATCGGAAGTCTCCCTCACCGCCAGCGTCATGGGCGAGCTGCTCGACGAGGCGGCACTCCCCATGCGCCTCACCGCGCTCACCCTGTGCTTCCGTTCCGAAGCGGGCGCCGCCGGGCGCGACACGCGCGGCTTCATCCGCCAGCACCAGTTCGAGAAATGCGAACTCGTCAGCATCGTGCGCCCTGAGGACTCCGAGGCAGAGCACCAGCGCATGGTCCGCGCGGCGGAGACCATCCTCGAACGCCTCGCCCTGCCCTATCGCAAGCTGCTGCTGTGCACCGGCGACATGGGCTTCGGCGCGCGCAAGACCTATGATCTCGAAGTCTGGCTGCCCGGCCAAGGCGCCTTCCGCGAGATTTCCTCGTGTTCGAACACCGGCGATTTCCAGGCCCGCCGCATGGGCACCCGCTACCGCGTGGCGGGTGAGAAGAAGACCGAATTCGTCCATACCCTCAACGGTTCGGGCCTTGCGGTGGGCCGCACGCTGGTGGCGGTGATCGAGAATTACCAGAACGCCGATGGTTCTGTCACAGTGCCGGACGCCTTGCTGCCCTATATGGGCGGGGTCACCAGGCTGGAGCCGCACAACTGATGCGTATCCTCCTCACCAATGATGATGGCTATCACGCACCGGGGCTTGAAGTGCTCGAAGCGATCGCGCGGCAGTTTTCCGATGACATCTGGATCTGCGCCCCTTCGGAAGAACAATCGGGCGCAGGGCACGCGCTGACGCTCAATCGCCCGGTGCGGCTGGTGAAGTTTGCCGAGCGGCGCTTTGCCGTCACCGGCACGCCGACGGACAGCGTGGTGATGGCACTGCGGCAGGTGCTCGACAATCCGCCCGATCTGATCCTGTCAGGCGTCAACCGCGGGGCGAACCTCGCCGACGACATCACCTATTCGGGCACGGTCTCCGCCGCGATCGAAGGCGCGCTCGCCGGCATCCGCTCGGTCGCGTTCAGTCAGGTGCACACGGCGGCGAGCATCGCCTCGGGCAATCTGTTCGAAGCGGCGAGCCAGTGGGGCGCCAAGGTGCTTGCGCCGCTGCTCGATGCGCCGCTCGCTGCGCGCACGCTGATCAATGTGAACTTCCCGCCCGTTGCCGCCGCCGCAGTCAAAGGCATCCGCGTCACCCGGCAGGGGTTCCACGATTATGCGCGCGGCACGGTGATCGAAGGGCGCGATCCGCGCGGCTACAAATATTACTGGTTCGGGCTTGATCCGATCGAACACACGCTTGATCATGGCACCGATCTGGAAGCCATCGAGGAAGGCTTTGTGTCGGTGACCCCGTTGCAGCTTGATCTGACTCACTATTCCACCATCGGCGTGCTGGCCGAGCGGTTCGGGGACTGATGCCACCGCCCACACGCTCGGGCGGGCCGCTGCGGCGGCAGGTCAAGGTGCCGGTGTGGGCCGATATCGGCGTGCGCATGAGCATTGCGCTCGGGCTGATCCTGCTCCTGATCCTGATCCACTGGCTCGGCCGCGACGGGCTGAAAGACAGCCACGATGGCACCATCACTTTCCTTGATGTGGCCTATTTCACCGTGGTTTCGATCACCACCACCGGCTTTGGCGATATCACGCCGATTTCCGAACAGGCCCGTCTGATCGAAACGCTGGTGGTGACACCGATCCGGCTCGCCGTGATATTCATCTTTGTCGGCACGGCCTATACTTTCGTGATCCGCCGCAGTTGGGAGAATTGGCGCATGGCGCGCATTCAGAAGAAATTGAGCGGCCATGTCGTGGTGCTGGGCTACGGCGTGTCCGGCTCGCAAAGCGTGCGCGAGCTGATCGATCGCGGGATTGAGCCGGAAAACGTCGTGGTGGTGGATCCGGGTGAGGATCGCCTCGCCGAAGCGGAAAAGCTCGGCGTCAATGTGCTGTGCGCCGATGCAACGCGCGACGACACGCTGCGCGCGGTGCGGATCACCAATGCGCAAAGCGTGCTCGTCTCCGCCGGGCGCGATGACACGTCGATCCTGATCGTGCTGACAGTGCGGCACCTTGCGCCCGATGTCCCGATCAGCGTGGTGGTGCGCAACGAGGACAACGAAGTGCTCGCCCGGCAGGCGGGGGCGAATAATGTGATCAACCCGGTGCGCTTCACCGGGCTGTTGCTGGCGGGCAGTGCCAGCGGAACCTATATCGCGGATTATCTCGCCGATCTCGCCAGCGTCAGCGGGCGGGTGCAATTGGTGCAGCGCGTTGTCAGCGATGCGGAATGTGGCTGCTCGCTCGAAACGCTCAAAAGCGGCGGACGGGGCTTGCGCGTCTATCGCAATGGCCGCGCCATCGGCTTCTGGGAAGACGAATGCCAGACCTTGCAGGCAGGTGATGTGATCGTCGAGATCGTGCCGACCGCAGGGAGCGAGAGTTAGGCTAAGCCCCGCCTGAGAATCCGATCCTCAAGTCGCGAAGCCGTGGGATTTAACGAAACAGCACAAATACGCCGCCCATCGCCGCCATGCCGATGATGAAGTGCCCGGCATCGATCAGGAACAAGGCAAAGCGTTTTCTCAGGAACAGGTAATTGATCCCGATGGCCGGGATCATCACCCCCACGGCAAAACCCACCGCCATCATCATCACCACATGCGGGGCGGGATCAGTGCGGGCGATAAGGTGCCACAACACCATCGCGACCAGCACTTCAAAGGCGAAGGTCAGGCCGAAAATCACGGCCATATTGCCCGATTGCAGATCGCGGTCGGAAAGCCCCGCCGCGCGCTGCCACGGCTTGGCGAACAGCACGCCGTACCACAGCGCCCCGACCACAAAGAACGCCGCGGCTCCGGCCAGCACGGGCCATAGGGCAAAATCACTCATCGGCGCGGCTCCTTATGTGGGCATGGCAGGGGCGCACAGCGCGCTAGATCACATAGGCGAATTCTTCCTCGGCGGGCGTTGCCTTGCGACCGCGCATCTCGGCATCGAGCTGCACCACCGTGCGGCTGGCGGTCTTGACGAACAGCCCGGGCACGATGGCGTGCACCATGCAGGCAAGTCCGCCTGTAACCATGCGCCAGCCAAAGCGCCACGCGGTGCGGGCGTGCTGAGTGTAGGTTTCGCCAATGGCGCGCGGGTGTTCGGTGAAAAGCTTTGCGATCATGCGCGCGACATTGCCTCTTAGGCCAGCCCGAGGTCAAGCCCGGCGAGACTGGGCGCGGCGCGGCCTCTAGCGCTGGGGCCGCGCACGGTGTAGAGGCGCGCCGCTATGAACGCCCCCGCAACCACACTTCCCGAGCCCAAGAAGATCGGCATGGTCAGCCTTGGCTGTCCCAAGGCTCTGGTCGACTCCGAGCGCATCCTCACCCGGCTGCGCGCCGATGGCTATGCCTTTGCCGAAGATTACGCGGGCGCCGATGTGGTGCTGGTCAACACCTGCGGGTTCCTCGACAGTGCCAAGGAAGAAAGCCTTGCCGCCATTGGCGAGGCGATTGCCGAAAACGGCCGCGTGATCGTGACGGGCTGCATGGGCGAGGAAGCGGACGCGATCCGCGCCGCCCATCCGCAAGTGCTCGCGATCACCGGGGCGCATCAATATGAACAGGTGGTCGAGGCGGTGCACACCCACGCTCCGCCCGCGCAAGGCCCGTTCATCGACCTGATCCCGCAGCCGTCCGATACGGATATCAAGCTGACGCCGCGCCACTACAGCTATCTCAAGATTTCCGAAGGCTGCAACCACGCCTGTGCCTTCTGCATCATCCCGGCGCTGCGCGGGAAACTCGCCAGCCGCCGGATCGATGCCGTGCTGCGCGAGGCGGAAAAGCTGGTGGCAGCGGGGACGCGCGAATTGCTGATCATCTCGCAGGACACCAGCGCCTACGGGGTCGATACCCGCCACGAGACCCGGTCGTGGAAGGGGCGAGAGGTGCGCGCCCATATGACCGATCTCGCCCGCGAACTGGGCGGTCTGCGCACGCCCGATGGCCAGACCCCGTGGGTGCGGCTGCACTATGTCTACCCCTACCCCCATGTCGATCAGGTCATCCCGCTGATGGCAGAAGGGCTGCTGACGCCCTATCTCGACATCCCGTTCCAGCACGCGAGCCCCAAAGTGCTCAAACTGATGAAGCGCCCCGCGAACGAGGCCAAGGTGCTCGAACGGCTCAAATCGTGGCGCGCCATCTGCCCCGACATCGCCATCCGTTCCTCCTTCGTGGTGGGCTTCCCCGGCGAGACCGAGGAGGATTTCCAATACCTGCTCGACTGGCTGGAAGAAGCCCAGCTTGATCGGGTCGGCGCCTTCCGCTTCGAACCGGTCGAGGGTGCTGCCGCGAACGCGCTGCCCGATCAGGTGCCCGAAGCGATCAAGGAAGAACGCTACGCGCGGATCATGGAAGTGACCGAGCGTATCTCGGCCGCCAAGCTTGCCGCCAAAATAGGGCGCACGCTGCCTGTCATTATCGACGAGGTGGGTGAGCCGGACGAAGATGGCGACATCGGCGCGACCGGCCGTTCACAGGCCGATGCGCCGCAGATCGACGGAGCGGTGTATCTGCGCAACGTGCCCGCGACCCTTGTACCGGGTGACATCGTGCAGGCCACCATCGAAGATGCCGATGCGCATGATCTGTTCGGCGTGATTGGCTGATCTGCTGCGCCGTCAATGCAAGCGGCGCGGCGGCTCGGGCGCAAAGCGCCAGCAGCGCAGTTCCACGCCGACACCCTGCATCCGCTCGATCCCCGGCACGGCCAGCACCCCACTGAGCGAGGCATTCTCCCCGCGCCACAACCGATCAAATGCGCGCGCAGCCTCGCTGCGGGTGCAATGCCCGCCCAGTTCGCGGATGATGCGGCAGATCGTTTCGATCGCCACCACCCGCGGCACATTGGCGTAATAGACGAGGCCAGGGCTGGCATCGGGCCGGTCTTCATCGGGGTGCACCATTTCGTCCCAATCGAGCCCGGCATACCATTCGATTGCGCGCCAGCCTTCGGCAAGATGCGCCGCACTGGTCGCCAGCGCGCGCACATCAAGCCAATCGCTGTTCGCGAGATGCGCGCGCATCTGCACCCGGTCGAAATCGCGGTTGGCGTTCGAAGGGTCTTGCGCCGCGATGATCCCGGCGCGCGCGGTCACCTCGGCCAGTTCGCCCTTGCGCCAGCCCAGCAGCGGACGCAGCAGCAGCAATTCATTATCATCGAGCAAGCTGACCGAGCGGACCGCCGCCAAGCCTGACAGCCCGCTGCCCCGGTTGAGCCGCAGCAACAGGGTTTCGGCCTGATCATCGGCATGGTGCGCCGTGGCAAGCGCCCCCAGCCCGCGCGCCTGCGCCCATTCGCCCAGCACGGCATAGCGGGCGCGGCGCGCCTGCGCTTGCAGATTGCCGGGCGGGACATCGGCTTGGAGCGCGGCAAAGGGGATCTTGCGTTCGGCACAGACCTGCTCGACCAGCGCCACTTCGCCCGCAGCCTCGGGTCGCAGCCTGTGATCGACACTCGCCACCGCGATGCGCCCCGGCAAGGCGGCATGGGCCAGCAGCAGCAAGGCGAGGCTATCCGGCCCGCCCGACACTGCTAGCCCGAGCGCGGCCCCATCGCGCACATCGCGCGGCCAAAGCGCTTCGAGATCAGCGGCAAAGCGCTCGACCAGATCGGGATCGATCAGCTGCACTTCACCTTGGCGCGATTGGCCTGATACTCACCGGCCAGCCGCCCGGTTGCAACCGCCGGATAGGTCTCGCCAAACTCGGCAAGCGCGATGCAGGCGCGCTTGGTGTCCTTCATAGCGATCATCGAGACCCCGAGATACAGCAGGCTGTCGGCGGCGCGATCGCCATTCTTGTCGGCCTGATAATTGCGCAGGAACCAGCGCGCCGCTTCTTCGGCCATGCCATCATCGAGGTAGGCGCGTCCGAGCAGGTTGCGGCCAAAGCTGATCCGGCGATGACGCGGGTATTGTTCGACAAACAGCGTCAGCTGCTGG
Organism: Erythrobacter epiphyticus; assembly: GCF_034653295.1. Lineage (NCBI taxonomy): Bacteria > Pseudomonadati > Pseudomonadota > Alphaproteobacteria > Sphingomonadales > Erythrobacteraceae > Erythrobacter > Erythrobacter epiphyticus. Next base: position 205,477 of record NZ_JAYEEU010000002.1, read on the forward strand.
CGAGCTTCGGGGTAGAAACCGGCATTCCACAGGCGGAAACCATAGGAATATTCATCATCGCCGGGGTCTTCGGTCTGTGGCTTGGCAATCGCCTGCACCGCGGCCAGCCGGGCAGCATTGGGCGCGGGCGCCGCTGCCGAGGTTGCCGGACGGGTGGCGGGGGCAGTGCCCGACATGGCAGCGAGATTGCCCGCGGTCGCGTTGGGGGCGGCAGGCAAGGCCGCCGCTGGCGCGCCCGCCGTGGGCGTAACACCCGGCATGCCAGCCGGATTGCTTGGCCCGCCTGCTTCAAGCGCGGCGAGCCGCCGCTCCATTTCGGACAGGGTGTTGGCCTGTTCTTCCGAGCGCGCTGTAAGACGCTGCATCTGCAATTCGAGCGCATCGAGCCGTGCCAGCACATCGGTCAGCGCGCTCGCCGTCGGCGCGGTCGTGGCGGGCATGGTCGGCGCTGTCTGGCTGCCCGGCTGGATCTGCGGTTCGAAGAAACGGGCATCGCCGCCCGGAAAGACCTTGCGCTGGAGCGCGCGGACTTCGGCTTCGAGCTTGCGGATGCGGGTTTCATCGGCGCTGTCCTGCGCGGCAACCGGCAGCGGTGCAGCGGCCAGCACGGCACCGACAAGCAGCGCTCCGGCCGTCCGCTGCACGAGAGTCTGCAAGGTGATTGTCATGGCGTCTCAAGCTCCCTTTGGCTGCCCTGGGTGATGCCAAGCCCCGGATGAATGACAGCGAAACTCCTGCCGCCTTGCGTCCGCCAAGTCGAGCCTTGCCCCTGCGCTATTCACCGCAAAATTGGCGTTATGTTGCGGCTTATTCGCCACTTTCCGCCGAGGCGGTCGGTTCGGCGGCAGGCGCCGGGGCTGTGACCGTCTCCGCTTCGGGAGCAGGCGCCGAATTGGTGACGACCGGAGGCCGCGTCGCGGCCCTGCGCTGGCGCATCACCGGGGCTGAATTCGCAGGGGTCACCGCTGCCGGCACTGTGCCTGCACGGGCCAGCAGAACAGCGGCGGCAACCGGCTCGCTTGCGAGCACCACGGGGCGCTCGGCCAGGGGAGCAGCGGGCTGGCCATCGATAGTCAGCGCCAGTGCATCGGGCCGCGCGGTGTTGAGCCGCGGATCACGCGCCGTGGTCGGCACGGTAAAGCTTTCGCCCTTGGTGAGGGTCTTTTCGAGATAACGCGCGCCGCCTTCCTCGAACAGGCGCACCCAGACGCCATCGTCCAGCGCGGTGAACACCACCGTGTCGCCGCCGGTCGGCGCGGGGAGCGCGGCAGGCGTCGGCTCCGTCACCACCGGCTCCGGGGTTTCGGCAACGACGGGCGGCGCGCCCTCGCCAGCGCGGAAATACTCCGAAAACCACGCAAACAGCCCGGCAGCGAGCAGCACGGCCGCCAAAGCGCCTGCCCAGGCGAGCCCTTGCGACGGCAGCTTGGCGGGATCGCCTGGCTCCATGCCGCCAGCCATGGCACCGCGCGGTTCGCTGCTATCGCCCAGCTCGGCGCGCACCGCCTTGGTGACCTCCGCCTCGTTGAGCCCCATGGCCCGCGCATAGGTGCGGGCAAAGCCGATCGCATAGGTGCGCGAGGGCAGGGAATCGAACGCGCCCGCTTCGATCACCTCAAGCTGACGGATGGGGATGCGGGTGCGCGTCGCAATATCGGCGAGCGAAAGCGATTGTTCCTCGCGGGCGCGACGCAACATCCCGCCGGCACCCGAGTGGGTTTGTTCAGGCTCTGCGCCCGCGCTGTTATCCTGTTCGCTGTTCATGACCCGATCCGCTTTGCTGGGCCGCCGTTGCCCATCCATGGAAGCTGTGCACACAGCCGATGAGAGCTTGCCAAGTCAAGGGCGCTGTGCCCGCTTTCGCCAAGCCGTGCAGCAACCCCGATCAATCATATTCAATGCCCCGTTCATCGGCCCATAGCGCCAGTTCATAGCGCAGGTTTCGCCCCGGATCGGAAAGCCAGCCATTCATGGCAGTGGTGATCTCGTCGAGATCCACCTTGCGGATCAGCTCTTTGATCGGGCCCACCGCGGCGGGCGTGATAGAGAGGCGGCGATACCCGATCCCGAGCAAGGCCAGCGCTTCGAGGCGGCGCCCGCCCATTTCGCCGCAGACGCCGACATCAACACCTGAACCAATGCTCGTCTGCATCACCCGCTTGAGGAACCGCATGATCGACGGGCTGAGCCAGTCATAACGTTCCGCCAGCTTGGGATTGGCGCGGTCAGCCGCGAACAGGAACTGGGTCAGATCATTGGTGCCGATCGACAGGAACGACAGGCGCGGCAGGAGATGATCGAGCACTTCTGCCAAGGCCGGCACTTCGAGCATCGCGCCGAAATGAATGCGCTCGGGCAGCAGCCGCTTCTTGGCGCGCAGGAAGGCGAGCTGTTCATCGAACACCGCCTTGGCATCGTCAAACTCCCACGGTTCGGAGACCATCGGGAACATCACATAGAGCGAGCGTCCGGCAGCAGCCTCGAGCAGCGAGCGTGCCTGCGCCTTCATCAGGCCTTCGCGTTCGAGCGCAAGCCGCAGCGCGCGCCAGCCCATTGCCGGGTTTTCATCATGCTCGCCGCTGCCCGCAGCCAGGTAGGGCACCGATTTGTCGCCGCCGATATCGACCGTGCGGAAGATCACCGGCTTGTCGCCCGCGGCATCGAGCACGTCGCGGTAAAGCCGCGTCTGGCGCTCGCGCTGCGGCAAGGTGGCGGAGACGAGGAACTGGAATTCGGTGCGGAACAGACCCACGCCGTCCGCCCCTGTCATCGCCAGCGCGCTCATATCATCGCGCAGACCCGCATTCATCATCACCTGGATGCGCGTGCCGCAACGCGTGAACGGCTCGACATCCCGCAGCGACGCATAGGCCGCCTGCTTTTCGCGCGATTTGGCAAAGCGGGTCTGAAACGCCTCGGCCACCTGCGGCAAGGGGCGAATGATCGCGTGGCCCGCATTGGCATCAAGCAGCACTTCATCGCCTTCGCGGATCACACCGCGCAGGCTCTTGGCGCGGCCCAGCACCGGCACATTCATCGCCCGCGCGACAATCACCACATGCGCGGTGAGCGAGCCTTCCTCGAGGATCACGCCCTTGAGCCGTCGGCGATCATATTCGAGCAATTCGGCAGGCCCGAGATTGCGCGCGATCAGGATGGTATCGCGCCGCAGGCCCTGCGATGCGGCTGTGCCGAGCTGGCCCGACACGATCCGCAGCAGGCGATTGGAGAGATCTTCGAGATCGTGCATCCGTTCGGCGAGCAGCGGATCATCGATCTCGCGCATCCGCATCCGGGTGTGCTGCTGCACCCGCTCGATTGCCGCTTCGGCGGTAAGGCCACTGTCGATCGCCTCGTTGATACGGCGGGACCAGCCTTCGTCGTAAGCGAACATCTTGTAGGTTTCGAGCACCTCTTCATGCTCGCCCCCGACGCCGAATTCGGCTTGCCCGGCAAGACCATCAATCTGCTCGCGCATCCGGGCAAAGGCGCGATAGACCCGCTGGCGCTCGGCCTCGGTGTCCTCGGCCATCACCTGCGTGATTTCGACGCGCGGCTGGTGATAGACGGCAAAGCCCGAACCCAGCCCTTTAACCAGTGTCAGGCCGGAGACAGTCTGCGGCCCGGTCTGCTCGGCGGTGAGCCCGCGGGCTTCTTCCTCGTCGACCAGTTCGGCATTGGCGATCAGCTCGCTCAGCACCATCGCAGTGGTCTGAAGCGCCTCGATCTCGACCTCTTCGTAGCGGCGCGGCTCGACATGCTGGACGCACAGCACGCCCACCGCGCGTTCGCGATAGACAATCGGCACCCCGGCAAAGGAATGGAACTTTTCCTCGCCCGTTTCAGGGCGATACTGGAAATCGGGATGGGCCTTGGCCTCAGCAAGATTGAGCGTCTCGACCTTCTGCGCAATCGCGCCGGTCAGCCCCTCGCCGATCGCCATGCGGGTGACGTGCACCGCGCTCTGGTTGAGGCCGCGGGTCGCGAACAATTCGAGCATGCCTTCGCGCAGGAGGTAGATCGAGCACACCTCGCTCGAAAGGCATTCGCCGATGATTTCGACGACCTGATCGAGTTTGCCCTGCGCATGGAGGCGCGAGGCCATGACTTCCGTGAGGCGGGTAAGAATCTGGCGGGCGGCAGCAGCAGCGGTCATAGGCCCCAAGGCTTAAGGCCAGTGGGCGCGAAAAGCAAAAGGGGGTTTTGCCGCCGCGCTGCCATCCGCCTGCCCGTCAGGCGCGGGCAATTTCCTCCTTGAGCCGGAGCTTCTGCTTTTTCAGAGCTTGGAGTGTTCCGGCATCAGGGATGGGCCGTGCCATTTCCTCTCGCAAGCGGGCTTCGAGCCCGGCGTGCTTGGCGGTGAGAGCCTCGAGGTGGGAAGACAGGGCTTGTGATGCCATAATCGCATACTCCTTCCAGTTCGGGGGTCTGCCCCCGGGAAAGCGACTCGGCGCACAACGCGGCCGAGCCGCAGGTTCAAGTTGAACCATATTCAGGCTAGCTTTGAAAGCACTTCCGGATGATGAACGGATGTCTTGCGGTTGACTTGCGGCCAAACGAGCATGGCGCATCTTTTGCGCAGCGCGAATGCGGCGCGAACGGGTTGCACGCTTGCTCATTGGCGCGCTTCATCGCATAGCGCCTCGGGCACGGCTTTGGGACACGGGTTTCACAACAGATGAACGAGCAGGAACTGCGCAAACGGCTTGAATTGCTGCGCACCGAGCACCGTGATCTTGATGCGGCGATTGCCGCGCTCACCGAAGCCGCCCGGCAGAATGCCTTTGCCGATCAACTCCAGATCGCCCGCCTCAAGAAGCGCAAGCTGCGCCTCAAGGATCAGATCGCGATCATCGAGGATACGCTGCTGCCCGACATCATCGCGTGAGGCGGAGCGGGCGCGTGCAATACGCGCAAAAACGTACCGCAGCGGGACGGATCCAAATAGGGGCGGGAAATTAACCATGCACCGGTGGCGTGCTAGCCTGGGAGCGGATATTCTTCGCCCCAATGACAGCGCGAACCACCAATCTTTCCCGCCCGATCATCGAGGCGCTTTACACCGAAGCACTGTTGCTGACGGATGATGTGCGCGCGGTGTTTGCGCTCGGCATCCGGGAGCCTGTCGGGCCCGAGGATACGATGATGCGGCTTGCGCTCTCGACCGAGGGGCTGAAAACCACCACCCGCATGATGCATGTGCTGGCATGGCTGCTCAACCAGCGCGCGCTGTTCGCCGGGGAACTCAACGAAACCCAGATGCGGCGCCACGGCGCGCTGCCACCCGATCGCGGTTCCGATCCCGAGCATCTGGCGATGCTCGAGCCGGAAACCCGCGCGCTGATTGCCGAGACCGAACACCTGCATCGCCGGATTGCCCGGCTGGATGAGGCGTGGCGCCAGCGCTTCACGATGGATTCGCCGGCGCGCGCCTTTCAGGAACGGATTGGCCGCGAACTTGGCCGATTGAGCGACCGCACCGGCTAGGCCGCGCGCAAGGCGTGTTGCCAGCGGGCGAGCCGCTCGTCACGCACCGCATCGGCCATGGCGGGCTCGAACCGCATCGCCTGTCCGCGCATCGCCGCGGCCGCGCTGCCAAGCGCGGGATAGAGCCCTGCCCCGGTCGCAGCCAGCATTGCCGCGCCGAGCGCGGTGGTCTCGACAAAGGCTGGCCGTTCGACCGGCACGCCGAGCACATCGGCAAGATCCTGCGCCATCCAGTTATTGGCCGACATCCCGCCATCGATCCTGAGCGTCTGCCATTCGGCCCCGTCCGCCGCAAAGGCCCGCGCGAGATCATAGGTCTGATGCGCCATGGCCTCGAGCGCGGCACGTGCGAGCTGCGCCTTGCCGCTCGAGAAGCTGAGCCCGGCAATCACCCCGCGCGCCTCGGCCCGCCAATGCGGCGCGCCAAGCCCGGACAGGGCAGGGACGATCACCACCCCGCCGCTATCGGGGATCGAACGGGCGAGTTCCTCGGTCTGGCTGGCGACTTCGACAATGCCGAGCGAATCCCGCAGCCACTGGACAAGGCTGCCCGCGACGAAAACCGAACCTTCAATGGCGTAAATGCGCTCGCCGCCAAGCTGGGTCAGCACAGTGCCGAGCAAGCGATTGGTCGAACGGGGGATCGCGCTGCCACGGTTCGCCAGCACAAAAGCGCCCGTGCCATACGTCGCCTTGGTCTCGCCCGGGGCAAGGCAGGCCTGCCCGATCGTGGCTGCCTGCTGATCGCCGACAAGGCCGGTGATCGGGATGGCACGCCCGAACAGCGCGCTTTCGGTAGCAGCCAGTGCGCCTGCCATATCGGTCACCTGCGGCAGCGCGTTCATCGGCACACCGATCAGATCGCACAGCCCCGCATCAAAGCCGGGCGCGGCAAGATCCATCAGCAGCGTGCGGCTGGCATTGCTCGCGTCGGTGATATGCGCCCCGCCCGAAAGCTTGAAGGTGAGCCAGCTTTCCACTGTCCCGAAGGCGAGCGTGCCGCGCTCGGCCGCCGCACGGACTTCGGGCACATTATCCAGCATCCAGCGCATCTTGGTGCCCGAGAAATAGGGATCGAGCAGCAAGCCGGTGCGCGCCTGTACCTCGGCCTCGTGCCCGGCCTCGCGCAGCGCCATGCAGAAGGGCTCGGTGCGGCGATCCTGCCAGACAATGGCGCGGGTCAGCGGCTCGCCGCTCGCCTTGTCCCACGCCACCACCGTCTCGCGCTGGTTGGTGATTCCGATGGCGGCGATCCGTTCCGGCCCGCCGGCGCGCGCGATCATCTCGGCCGCACAATCGCGGGTGCGCTCCCAGATTTCGTGCGGACAATGCTCCACCCAACCGCTTTGCGGATAATGCTGGGTCAACTCGCGCTGGCTGGTGCCGATACAAGCCCCCTCGGGCGTAAACAGCATCGCGCGCGTGGACGTGGTGCCTTCATCGAGCACCAGAATATTCTGTGACATGGGATCTCCCTCTCTCGCACGTGACTTCTGCCACGCTGCCCGGCATATGCAAGGGCATGGCCGATATTCCTCCCAAGCCCTGGCCGACAGGCCTTGCCGAACAGGTTGAACCGCTGGTGCTGCGCGTGCTGGCGCCCAATCCGTCGCCCTACACCTACACCGGCACGCAGACCTATGTGGTAGGCCCGGTGGATGGGCCGGATTGCGCGGTGATCGATCCCGGCCCCAACGAGGCCGCGCATATTGATGCGATCATCGCGGCGATCGGCGGGCGCAAGGTGGTGGCGATCATGTGCACGCATACCCACCGCGATCACTCCCCCGCCGCCGCGCCGCTCGCCACCAGGACGGGCGCGCCGATTGTCGGCTGCGCGCCGCTGATGCTGCAAGTCGCCGGGCCGCGTTCGGACGAGGCTTTCGATCCGACCTATGCGCCCGACCGGGTGCTGGCCGATGGCGAAGGGATGCGCGGTGCGGGCTGGACGCTCACCGCCGTCGCCACACCGGGGCACACCTCGAACCACCTGTGCTTCGCGCTCGAAGAAAGCGGCGCGCTGTTCACCGGCGATCACGTGATGGGCTGGTCAACCAGCGTCGTCATCCCGCCCGATGGCGACATGGGCGATTACATGGCGAGCCTCGAGAAATTGATGGCGCGCGATGACACGCGCTACCACTCGGCTCACGGCGCGGCGATCGAGAAGCCCAAGCAATTGGTGCGCGGCATGATCGGCCACCGCCGCCAACGCGAAAACCAGATCATGCGGCTGCTGGCCGAGGAAGCCCGCCCTGTCAGCGCTTTCATTCCGGCGATGTACAAGGGGCTCGACCCGCGCCTGATCCCCGCTGCGGAGATGAGCGTGACGGCCCATCTGCTCGATCTGGAGAAGCGCGGGATGGCGCTTTGTGCAGGGGACATCTGGCAAGCAGCCTAAAGTCTTGTTTATTTGATTTATTTCTGCTGCAATCCGCCTTCGGTGAACCATCAGGAGGGTATCGCCATGGCTACGAATGTACCTGCCGCCGCTGCTGTCGTGACGGAGCGCGAGGCGCGATTTTACTTCCTTCTGGCCTGCGCGATGGCGCTGGTGCTGGTTGGCGGTTTCTCCTTTCATCTAGCGATGGGCTGGTCGAGCTTTGCTGCGCCACTTGTTGTGCATGTCCATGCCGTGCTGTTCATGGGCTGGCTCGGCTTCTACGTCTTTCAGAATTATCTCGTCGCCAGCGGCAACGTGGCGGTTCACCGCAAGCTCGGCTGGGTGGCCGTGCCATGGATGATCGGATTGCTGGGCATGGGTGTGGCGATCACAGTGCACACCACGCAGCAGGGCCGGGCGCCGTTCTTCTTCCTGCCGCAGCACTTTCTCCTCGCCGACATCGCGATGCTGCTGTGCTTCCTGATCCTTACGAGCGCTGCCCTCGTCATGCGCCGCAGCACCGACTGGCATCGCCGCTTGCACTTGTGCGCGATGGCCGCGCTGCTGGGGCCGGGTTTCGGGCGGGTGCTGCCCATGCCCTTCATGGGGCCCTACAACCTTGAGATCGCATCCGGGCTCGGCGTGATCTTTCCACTCGTGGCCATGGCCCGCGATGCGCGGAGCGGAGCCTTGCATCCCGCCTGGACCTGGGGCCTGCCTGCAATCCCGCTGACGCTGCTTGCTGTCCATCTCCTCGCCCACTCGGCGCTGGGTGCTGCCATCTACACGGCAACAGGTGCCGGGACGCCGGGCGAGCTTGTCTCGGGCCTGTCTTATGGTCCACCCCCGCCCGACATGTAAGGCCAGCGTTTTTCGCTCGAAAATCGCGGGCCGTTCCCTATATCGCGGGCAACACGTGATCACGGGGACCGACGCATGAGCATCCTGACCAAGAACCCGACCGGCGCCGATCTGCTGGCCGAAATCGATCGCCTGCGCAAAGAGCGCAATGCCGTGATCCTCGCGCATTATTACCAGACACCCGATATTCAGGACATTGCCGACTTCGTGGGCGACAGCCTCGAATTGTCGCGCAAGGCGGCGGCAACCGATGCCGATGTCATCGCCTTTTGCGGGGTCAAGTTCATGGCCGAAACCGCCAAGATCCTCTCGCCGGAAAAGACCGTGATCCTTCCCGACATGGACGCCGGCTGCTCGCTTGAGGATTCCTGCCCGCCCAACAAGTTCCGCGCCTTCCGCGAAGCGCACCCCGATCACATCGCGCTCACCTACATCAATTGTTCGACCGAGGTGAAAGCACTCTCCGACATCATCGTCACCTCGTCCTCCGCCGAGACGATCCTTGCCCAGATCCCGCCGGAACAGAAGATCATCTTCGGGCCCGACCGCCACCTTGGCGGCTACCTTGCGCGCAAGTTCAACCGCGAGATGCTGCTGTGGCCGGGCGTGTGCATCGTGCACGAGGCGTTCAGCGAAACCGAATTGCTCAAGCTCAAGGAGCAATATCCCGATGCCCCGGTCGCCGCGCACCCCGAATGCCCGCCCTCGATCATCGATCATGCCGATTATGTCGGCTCGACCAGCGGCATTCTCCAGTTCGCCAAGACCTTCCCCGGCGACACGCTGATCGTGGCGACCGAACCCCACATCATGCACCAGATGGAAAAGGCCCTGCCCGAGAAAACCTTTATCGGCGCGCCGGGCGCTGACGGGAACTGCTCATGCAACATCTGCCCTTACATGGCGCTCAACACCATGGAGAAGCTCTACGTGGCGCTGCGCGACCTCGCACCGCAGATCCACATCGAGGAAGGCGTGCGGGTGAAGGCCAAGCGCAGCCTTGACCGGATGCTTGACATGGCGAGCGGGACTGTCGGGCTGGGCGATCTGGGGAAGGTGGCGTTCAGCGGGGATTGAGGGGGCAGCGTTAAATGAGCACAAGTGCGACATTAAGGCGATACACTAACGCCCTATCACTGCTTGATATTCTGAGGCACCAGCGCCTCACACTGCTTAATCCTTCCCGATGGTATGATCAGAATGACGCACTCGGCCTCAAGAGCTATGGTAGACATTTTGATAATATGTCGGTCTTTGCCGCTTGCTTCGCTGAAGGCGCAGAGCAAGCACATCATTGGCAAATTTTTGCTGGCGATGCTCATGGTGTCGCCATTATCTTCAATAAGGACAGACTTCTTCAAATATTTGATGCTTTAAAAGATTTTTACGAAATCCGTCACGGGCCAGTACTATACTGCAACCTCAAGCAATTGAGAGACCGAAGTCCGATACCCATTGAGCAGCTACCATTTCTAAAGCGCGAGACCTTCAAGGCGGAAGAGGAGTATCGTGTGGTAGCCCTAGACAATGCAATCTTTGGCACCGAGCTAATGCATATCCCGATCAGGTTAGATTGTATCGAAAGGGTGGTCTTAGGTCCGGGTATGCCTGACAGCCTTGCAAAGTCGCTCCGCGAGATCTCGATTGACCTGGAAGGTTGCTCCGAAATGAACTTCTCGAAATCGCGGTTGGTAAACAATGAGAGTTGGGCAGAAGCGCTCTCAGAGGCATTAGGCAAAGAGGCCCGCGAGAAGCTTGCCTAGGCCTTCGCCCGCGCCACCGCCAGCGCTGCGCCCACCAGCACCATGCCGGTGATATCCAGCGGCGAGAGCACTTCGCCGAACGCGAAGTAGCCATAGAGCGCCGCCACTGCAGGCTGGGTCAGCAAGGCCAGCCCGATGATCAGCGGCGGGAAATGCCCCAGCGCATAGACCATCAGCCCTTGCCCCACGAGCTGGCTCGAAATGAACAGGATGAGGATGGGCGTCCAGTCGGTCGGCCAGACTGGCTCACCCAGCATCAGCGCCACTGCCAGCAGCACCGGGCAGCCGAAGATGCTCACCCAGACAAGCAGGCTCCACGAACCGAACGCCTTGCGCGCATCCTGCAAGGTCAGCAGATAGACCGCATAAAGCAGCCCGGCAGCCAGGCAGAACAGATCGCCGATCAAGGTGCTGGTCGAGATTTCGAGACTGCGGCCCATCAGGATCGCCGCGCCCGCCAGCGCGAACAGGATCGCCAGCCCTTCAAGCGGCTTGGGCAAGACCCCGCGCGAAAGGAACACCCAGAACAGCAGCACGATCGAACCGGCATTGCCGAACAAGGTCGCATTGCCGATCCGGGTCATCTCGATCCCGATGTGCCAACTCGCCAGATCGAGCGCGAAGGTCACCGCGCCGAGCGCCACCAGCGCCAGCGTTTTCGCGCCCATCCCGGTGATCGGCTGGCGATTGATCCGCGCCAGCAGCACGAGGAAGGGCAACGCGAGGAATAACCGCCAGAACCCGGCCGAGACCGGCCCGGTATCGGCCAGGCGCACGAACCACGGCCCCAGCGCCAGCGCGATATTGCCCGCCAGCAGCGCGGCCAGCAGCAGCGCCGCCCGCCAACCGTGCGGGACGCTCAAAACTTTTGCTTGGACCGACCCGTCATTTTCCATGCTTGCGCCCTAGCCGCATCGCGCCCTAGTGCAAGTTGCAAAGAGCAATCGAAGGAGATCTCCCCCATGCACGAAGCCCTGTTCCAGCCGCTCCAGATGGGCGCGCTCCATGCCAAGAACCGCATCCACATGGCCCCGCTCACCCGCGGGCGCGCGGCCGATCCGATGTTCACGCCCAACGCATTGATGGCGACCTATTACCGCCAGCGCGCGGGCGCAGGCATGATCCTGACCGAAGCGACCGGCATCAGCCGCGAAGGCCTCGGCTGGCCGAGCGCCCCCGGCATCTGGAGCGACGAGCAGACCGAAGCCTGGAAGGCCACCACCACAGCGGTGCATGAAGAGGGCGGCCTCATCGTCATGCAGCTGTGGCACATGGGGCGGATCGTCCACCCGGTGTTCCTCGATGGCCAGCCGCCCGTCTCGGCCAGCGCCACCACCGCGCCGGGCGAGGCGCACACCCCGCAAGGCAAGCAGCCCTATGCGCAGGCGCGCGAAATGACGCATGAGGATATCAAGCGCACCATCGCCGATTATCGCCGCGCTGCCGAAAACGCCAAAAAGGCGGGCTTCGACGGCGTGCAGCTGCACGGCGCGAATGGCTATTTGGTGGACCAGTTCCTGCGCGACAGCACCAATCTGCGCACCGATGAATATGGCGGTTCGCCCGAAAACCGCACCCGTTTCATGCGCGAAGTGCTCGAAGCGCTGATCGATGTGTGGGGCGCGGACCGCGTTGGGATCCGCCTCTCGCCCAACGGCGAGACGCAAGGCGCCGATGACAGCAACCCGCCCGCAACTTTCGGTGCGGCGGCCAAGGTGTGCGAAGAGCTGGGCCTTGCCTTCGTCGAACTGCGCGAGCCGGGCCCGGACGGCACCTTCGGCCAGACCGATGTGCCCAAGCAGAGCCCGCTGATCCGCCAGATCTACACCGGCAAGCTGATCCTCAACAGCGACTACACCGCCGAGCAGGCGGAGGCCGACGTCACCAGCGGCAAGTGCGATGCGGTGAGCTTCGGCCGGCCCTACATCTCCAACCCCGATCTTGAAAAGCGGATCGCGGTCGGCGCGCACTGGAACCCGAACAAGGATGTGCCCAAGAGCTGGTACTTCCCGATCCCCGAAGGCTATGTCGATTATCCGACGCTCGCGGAAGAACAGGCGCAGGCAGCGGAGTAAACCGGTGCCCGGCAGCGTCCACTTGGGGCGCTGCCGGGAGCATCCTTGCGGTCCGCAAAGCGGCCTGAAAATCGCTCGTCCGGCGGACATCCATTCACACGGCATTCAGCGCAGCAACGGCTTTATTTCCCCCTCTTCATAGGGGGTTACGGTCACATGCAGCGGTTCGTATCGGTTCTCATAGTCATGGCGCTCGCGGCCGCGCAGCAGGCTAGCGCCAAGCCTGCCGCACCTGCGCAAAACGAGCTTAAGCTCCGGGTCGGCGAGACCCTTGCAGTCACGATCAACGATCAGCCCGTGCGCATCCGCCTCGAGCCGGACGCCATCTCCGTTCCCACCCTCAATGCCGACGTTGCGCAGCGCCTCGGGCTCAAGCCGAGCATGATCGGCTATATCTATGTCATCGGTCCCGAGCGGATCAGGTTCGGCACCGACAACGTGCCCTATCGCGCGGGCGATGCCGCCTTCAAGCGCCGCACCGCCTTCAGCAATCGGCAGCTGGTCGAGGGGGCGGACGGCGTCGCGGGCCCGGCGACCTTCCCCTTCCGCCGCACCGTCCTGACCCTGCGCGATCCGCAGCCCGGCGACCGCGCGGTCACCTTCCCGCTCGACGAGGAGATGGGCCGCACCCAGACCGGCACGACGATTGATGTCGGCGGGCGTCCCATCTACGTCGCCTTCAGTTTCGCCCGCGCGGAAAGCCTGGTGACCGCAACCGGGGGCAAATGGATTGCGGACGCGAATGGCGGGCAATTCAACGGCGAGGCACGCGAGGCGCCCGTTCTTTACGGCGTCTCCCGCCCCATCCGGTCGCTCAAGCTCGATCGGCCGCTGATGCTGGGCGAGCTCGAAGTCCGCAAACTCGCCGTGCGGGTGTCGGACATGGGCAATGCGCGCGGCATCGCCGAAGCGGCCCCGCCCGAACAGGACCCCAATGAAATCGTGGTGACAGCCGTGGGCAAGGGCAAGGTCCCGAGCCAGCGGCTTTACGCGGGGCTGGATACCATCGGCCACTGCGCATCAATCACCTATGATTTCGACGCGAAGACGATCACGCTGATGTGCCCCGCCCAGCCGTGAGGGGCGGCGGACGGGTGACGGCCTATTCCTGCGGCTGATCGCCAGCCGGGGCGGCGGGGGCCGCAGCGGGTTCGGCCGGCGCGCCCTCGGTGCCTTCCATCGGGGTGACATCAGGTTGCTGGGCGTCAACCTCGCTCGGCACCGGCCCCTCGCGCGGGGCGAGCGGCGCTTCGCTGCGCAATTGTTCAAGCGGGATCATGTCATCGCTGATCGCACCGCCAAGCACTTCGCCTTCGGCCCGTCCGCCCTTTTCCCCTGACGTGCCGCCGGGCCCGCTATCGCAGGCGGCAAGCGGAAGCAGCAGGCTGAAAGCAAGGGCGAGGCGTTTCATGAACATGTCTTTCGCGCGGCGCGATCAAGCGCGTCAAGAAAATCATCGCTGCGCGCCATCAGCGCTGCATCCCACGCCTCCTTGCTGACCGCGAGACCGAGCTTCGCCAGACTGGTGACGCCATATTCGGCAATCCCGCAAGGCACGATCCCGCCAAAATGCGCAAGATCGGGCGCGAGATTCACCGAGAAGCCGTGCATCGTCACCCAGCGCCGCACCCGAACCCCGATCGCGCCGATCTTGGCCTCGGAGCCGTCAATGTCGCGGGTCCAGATGCCGACCCGCCCTTCGGCGCGCCAGCTTTCCACTCCGAAATCGCGCAAGGTCGCGATCACCCAGCCTTCGATGGCATGGACAAAGCAGCGCACATCCTTGCCGCGCCGGGCAAGATCCAGCACGAGATAGCCGACCCGCTGACCCGGCCCGTGATAGGTGTAGCGCCCGCCGCGCCCGGCTTCGATCACCTCGAACCGCGGATCGACCAGTTCGGCTGGGTCGGCGCTGGTGCCAGCGGTGTAGACGGGGGGATGTTCGAGCAGCCAAATCAGTTCCGCTGCCGTACCCGCATGGACCGCGGCATTGCGGGCGTCCATTTCGGCCAGGGCCTGCGCATAGGGAACCTGCGCCGTTTCACGCCGCCATTCAATCGGAGCGGGCGCGGAAGGATGTTCTGCAACGCTTGCCATGGTGCGGCGGTGCAGGCATTCAGCATGGAGTGCAAGAGGGATTGTGGGCCGCGCGCGGTGCAATCCGGCTTGCTGTGTGAACGCAAGGGATAAACGGGCATGGCTGGCAAGAAACTCGATATGGGCGCAGCATGGAGCAGCGCCATGAGCCTGATCGCGCAGAACAAGGATACGGTGGGCGCGATTGTCGGCCTGTTTTTCTTCCTGCCCTATCTTGCCGTGGCGCTGCTCGTGCCCGAGGCGGCCAATCCGCAGCCCGCCGAGGTGGCGCCCGGTGCGAGCCCGGATGCAGCAGCCAAAGCTGCGATGGAACAGCTCACGGCAGCCTATGCCGATAACTGGCCCGTGCTGCTGGGCGTGACGGTGGCCCAATTCGTCGGCTCGCTGAGCCTGCTGGCGTTGCTCGGCAATCCCGACAGCCCGACCGTGGGGCAATCGCTGAAGCGCGGCCTTGGTGCAGCGCCGTCCTATTTCGTGGCGCAGATACTCTCAGCCCTGTTTATCGCGGTGGTGGTGGGCGTGCCGCTCGGGCTGGTGATGGCGGCAGCGCCCGGCGTGGCTGTGGCGGTTGCCGTGCTGGTGGCGATGGTGGCCGCGATCTATCTGTTTGTGAAGTTTTCGCTGCTCGCCCCCGTCATCGCCATCGAGGGTTTCCGCAACCCGATCACGGCGCTTTCGCGCTCGTGGAAGCTGACCAAGGGCAATTCGGTGCGCATTGCGATCTTCATGGCGTTGCTGATCCTGACAGTTGGGATCATCTCGTTGCTGGTCACGCTGGTGCTGGGACTGGTGTTCGCGCTGTTCAGCCCCGCGGCTGCGCAAATCGGCAATGCCGTCGCAGCGGGCCTCGTCAACACCGCGCTGGGCGTGATTTTCGTGCTGGTGCTCGCCGCGGTGCATCAGCAGTTGGCCGGGCCGAGCGGCGATCAACTCGCCGCGACCTTCGAATAGGGCTGATGATAGCGCGCCGCCATGGCCGACACTGACCCTGCTTTGACGACCGCGGCGCGCGGGCGCGCAACAACCGGCGCGATCCCGCCCTCGCGCATGGCGTTGCTGTTCACCGTCATGCTGGTGACGGCAGCGGGCAACACCGCGATGCAATCGGTGATGCCCTCGATCGGCACCGCCTTGCAGGTTGATGATGTGTGGATCAGCCTTGCCTATTCATGGTCAGCGCTGTTGTGGGTGGTGTGCGCGCCGATCTGGGCGCGGCGATCCGACAGGCGCGGCCGCAAGGCGATGATGGCGCTGGGCTTGATCGGCTTTGTGGTCTCGATGCTGCTGTGCGGGCTTTCGCTGTATGCAGGTCTCAACGGCTGGCTTTCGGCGCTTTGGACGCTGGTTGCCTTTGCCGCCGCGCGCAGCCTTTATGGCGGGTTCGGCAGCGCCGCCCCGCCTGCGGTGCAGGCCTATGTCGCGGCCCGCACACCGCGCGCGGAACGCACGCAGGCGCTCTCGCTGATTGCGTCCAGCTTCGGCCTTGGCACGGTGATCGGCCCCGCGCTCGCGCCGCTGATGGTGCTGCCGCTGCTTGGCTTCGGGCTGACCGGGCCGTTCATCTGCTTTGCCGTGATCGGGCTCGCCGCGCTGGTGCTGCTGCGCCTGCGCCTGCCCAATGATGAGCCGCAATTTGCCGCCAAGGCGGGGCCCACGCCCTATTCGAGCGGATCGGGCGCGCCGAGCGATCCGGGTGAAGGGGGGGCAGATCCCGAAAACGGGGAAGAGCCGCCGCGCCTTTCGTGGCTCGATCCGCGCTTGCGCCCATGGATCATCGCCGGTTTTTTCGGCGGCCATGCCCAGGCGATGGTGCTCGGGGTTTCGGGTTTTCTGGTGCTCGACCGGCTGGGGCTGCGCGATACGCCCACTGAAGGGGCCGGGCCCGTCGGCCTCGTGCTGATGAGCGGCGCGATTGCCACGCTGCTCGCGCAATGGGGCTTGATCCCGCGCTTCGATCTTGGCCCGCGCGCGGCGACCTTGTGGGGAATCGTGACGGCTGCCTTTGGCACGCTGGTGCTTGGCCTTGGGGAGAGCCTGCACACGATCGCGCTCGGCTATGCGATTGCCTCATTGGGCTTTGGCCTGTTCCGGCCCGGCACCACAGCGGGCACCTCGCTCGCGGTGAGCCGCGCCGAACAGGGGCAGGCCAGCGGCATTGTCGCCTCGCTCGCAGGCGCGAGCTACATCTATGCGCCCGCACTGGGCGTGTGGCTCTATGGCGTGTCGGACTGGCTTGGCTTCGGGCTGATGATCGCGCTGTGCGCGATTGTGCTGATCCTCGGCTGGCGCGGTTTGCAGGCAGATGAGGTGCTCACGCGCGAGCGGGCCTAGATCGCCCGCGATGATCGGCGGCAGAGCCGCCGCAAGCGCGACCGCACGCCCGCAGGTGCTCAAACCCGCAGGGTTTGAAACGCACCGAGGATGTGCCCGCAGATGCGGGCACACTCATCAAACAATCTCCAGCACCACATCCTGCGGCCGGCACAGCCGCACGCCCTTGTCGGTTTCGACCAGCGGGCGCTCGATCAGGATGGGATCGGCCACCATCGCGGCCAGCACCGTGGCCGCATCAGCATCGGGCAGGCCGCGCTCGGCCGCATCGGTGCCGCGCAGCCGCAAGCCCTGCTGCGGCGTGATTCCGGCATCACGATAGAGCTGGGCAAGCTTTTCGGCGGTTGGCGGCGTCTTGAGATACTCGATCACCGTCAATTCGACCCGCGAGAGGCTTTCCAGAATCGCCAGCGTCTTGCGCGATGTCCCGCAATTGGGATTGTGCCAGATCGTTGCTTTCATGCGGGGTCTCCTGCGGGTGTGCTGCGCTGCGCTTTAGGCAAAGGCGCGCAAAAATACCACAGATCAGGCGCGATCGCCGATCATGATATTTTTCCTTTGCACCTGCGAGTGAGTTGCAATAACGCGCTCTCGAATATCTGAAGCTGCAAAGGATTCTCATGATCAATTCGGCCTTCCGCACCGCTCTTCTGCTTGGTTGCGCAAGCCTGTGCCTACCCGCCCATGCCGCCGATACCAGCGCGGACGCGGAAAACGTGGCGGGCGAAACCCCGGTCGGCACCGAGATCGTCGTGGTTGGCGATAACGAAACGGCGAACACCATCAGCGGGTCCTTCAGCACCGTAACGGCGCAGGATCTGAAGCGCAGCCGCGTGCTCAATGTCAACGACGCGCTGCGGCAGGTTGCCGGGGTTTTTCCGCGCGACGAGGAAGGCGCGGGCGCGCGTCCCAATATCGGGATTCGCGGTCTCAACCCCATCCGTTCGACCAAGGTGCTGCTGCTCGAGGATGGTATTCCGCTCGGCTTTGCGCCCTATGGCGATAATGCCGCCTATTATCACCCGCCGATCCAGCGTTTTTCGGGTGTCGAGGTGCTGAAAGGCGCCGGACAGATCCGCTTTGGCCCGCAGACCATCGGCGGCGTTGTCAATTACATCACCCCCGATGTGCCCACAGAGCTGATGGCGCAAGGCACTGTCGCTGGCGGCAACCGCGATCAGTTGACGTTGGATGGGCAGCTTAGCGGACGTCTGCTCGGCGGGGGCGTGATGCTCCATGTCAATCACAACCAGACTGACGGCAATCGTGACAATCAGGCGATCAAATTCACGGATATCTTCCTTAAAGGCGCCTGGGAGCTTGGCCCCGATCACGGCCTCACCATCAAGCTCTCGCGCTTCCGCGAAGATAGCCAGCTCACTTACTCTGGCCTGACCCGCGCCGAATTTGCCATCAATCCGCGCGGCAATGTCTTCATCAATGATGATTTCCAGACCGAGCGGCTCAATGCGACCCTTGCCCATCGCTGGGATCTGACCGGCGACCTGACGCTGCGCACCACGGCCTATTACCACCACTTCGCCCGCGACTGGTGGCGGCAATCCTCCAATTCCGGCCAGCGCCCCAATGATGCGAGCGACCCGGCTTGCGGCGGCCTTGCCAATCTCTCGACCACCTGTGGCAACGAAGGCCGATTGCGCGATTACGACACCTTCGGGATCGAATCGCGGCTGACCATCGATCACGCCCTGCTGGGCATCAGTGGTGCGACCGAGATCGGCGTGCGCGCCCATCAGGAATATCAACGCCGCCGCCAGTGGAATGGCGATACGCCCACCGCACGCACGCCCGGCACGGGCCTCAATGCGGGAGTGCGCGAGAACAGCGAGCGCGATGCGTTCGCCTTTTCCGCCTTCGTCCAATCGCGCCTCGAATTCGGCGATTTTGCCCTTACGCCGGGCGTGCGCGGTGAATTCATCAAGAATGAGCGCCGCAGTCTGCCTGTCGATATGATCGCCGGGGGACGCCCGACCGGTTCGCTCACCGCAGCAGTGAGCGGGAGCGAGCGTCTGAACAAGGTGCTGCCCGGTCTGGGTGCGACCTGGAACATCACGCCGGACGTGACCCTCTACGGCGGCGTGCACCGCGGCTTTGCCCCGCCCCGCGTTGAAGATATCATCACCGCAACGGGCGGATCGGTTGATCTTGATCCTGAACTCAGCACCAACTGGGAGCTTGGGGTGCGGGGAACGATCACGCCCGGTCTGCGCGGCGATGCGACATTCTTCGTGATGGATTTCGACAACCAGATCGTGGCCCAATCAGTTGCCGGAGGCATTGGCACCCAGCTGACCTCGGCCGGGCGCACCCTGCACAAGGGTGGTGAATTGTCGCTGACAGCATCATCGCGCGATGCCGGCTGGACCGCGCCCGAGACGGATGTCTTCGCTCGGCTGGCGACCACATGGGTCGCCGAGGCGCGTTACAACAGCACCCGGATTGCCAGCGCGCCCTGTTTCGATGGAGCCGCTCCCGGTTCGCTGGTTGCCACCGGTGCGGGCGCCGTGCCCTGCGGCGTGGCGCGCGATGTGAATGGAAACCGCTTGCCTTATTCACCCGAATGGCTGCTCTCGGCGGCTCTCGGGGTCGAGCACAAGGGCTTTACCGGCCAGCTCGAACTCGTCAGCCAGTCCGAGATGTTCGCCGATGATGTGAACCTGATCCCGGTCACCCCGGATGGCCAGCGCGGCCTGATCGAAGGCTGGACCCAAGTCAACGTCGCGCTGTCCTATGGCCCGCCCAACGGCAAGTGGGAGGTTTTCACCACTGCCCGCAACCTGTTCGATCGCACCTTCATCATTGATCGCGCGCGCGGCATTCTGCCGGGCCAGCCCTTCACCATCCAGGCCGGGTTGACCGTGCGTTATTGATCTGTCCGGGCGGCAGGCGCCGAAAGCGCCGGAACCGCCTGCGCGGCGTCTTCGGCGCTGATACCCGGAGCCGGCGCAGCGCTCAGCGCTTCGCGGCGCTGCGCCACCCGGCCTGCCAGCTCGATCGCGCGCACCAGCCGGGGATAGACTCCGCAGCGGCAGAGATTGGGCACGGCGGCCTCGATCTCTTCACGGGTCGGGGCGGGATTGCGCGCGATCAGTGCCGCCGCGGCCATCACCATCCCCGGCGTGCAGAAGCCGCATTGGATCGCCTGTTCGGCCACCATCGCCTGCTGCACCGGATGCGCGCGATCCCGCGACAGCCCTTCGATGGTGGTGACATAGCGCCCCTCGGCCTCGGCCAAGGACACCCGGCAGGAACGCAGCGCCGCCCCGTCGATGATCACGGTGCAGGCCGCGCCGATGCAATCATTCCCGCTGCCGCAGCTTTTGGTGCCGGTGAGGTTCGCCGCCTCCCGCAGCGCAAACAGCAGCGGGGTGCGCGGATCGAGATCGAATTCGACCGGCCGCTCGTTGACAATCATGCGGGGCATGCAGGCAGTCTGCCCTAGCTGCGCCAGCTGTTGTCGATGCGATCGATCCGGCGCTTCCACGCCTCGAAATCGAACAGGCCAGCGCCGCCCTGCCCCGCCATCACGGCGAGATCGCGCTGGTGGACGTTGACCACTTCTTGCGGCACCAGCGTGGGATTGCCCATGCCGAGCGTCGCAACCTGGATTTCGCAGGCCCGCTGGACCGCCCACATCTTCACGAACATGCCGGGGATGGTGCGGTCCATCACCACCGGGCCATGGTTGCGCAGCATCAGGATCGACTTGTCGCCGAGGTTCTGGACGAGCCGCTCACCCTCCTCTGCGCGCACGGTGACGCCTTCGAAGTCGTGATAGCCGATCTGGCCCTGAAAATTGCAGGCGTAGAAATTGCACGGGACGAGGCCATCCTTGTGACTCGCCACGGCCATCGTCGCGGTGGTGTGGACGTGGCAGATCGCCGCGGCCCTATCACCCAGATGCTTGTGGAAATAGGCGTGCTGGGTGAAGCCAGCCTTGTTCACCATATATTGCGAGGGGCCGACATTGTTGCCCTCGACATCGATCTTGACGAGATTGCTCGCAGTCACCTCGTCATAAAGCAGGCCGAAGGGATTGATGAGGAAGGTGTTCTCTTCCCCCGGCACTTTCACCGAGATGTGGTTGTAGATCGATTCCGACCAGCCGAGATGATCGAAGATGCGGTAGCACGCCGCCAGATCAAGCCGCGCCTGCCATTCTTCCTTGCTGCAATGGTCCTGCACGCTGGTGCCGCCGTGAAGCTGCGTTGCCATGGTATGTCCTCTCCGCAAAAGCTGCTTTGTCCCCTTAAACCCCGCTTGGATCACGCCCGCAAGCCCGTGCTTGCAAGATATTGCTTTGCCAAGGGCCGCTCTGCTCGCTAGCCCTGTCACTGCATGTCCGCCACTGCCTCTCCACCAGTTCCGCCCTTGCCTGCCGCCGGTGCGAGCGCGCAGGCGCGCCTGGTCACGGGCAGCATCCCGCGCCATCTGCTTGAACAGACCCTGCCGATGATCATCGGCGTGGCGGCGGTGATGTCGATCGGGCTGGTGGATGCCTATTTCATCGGACAATTGGGCCGCGATGCGCTGGCGGCGATTTCGTTCATTTTCCCGGTTTCGGTCGCGCTGACTTCGCTTGGCGTGGGCGTGATGGTGGGGATCAACGCCGTGGTCGCCCGCGCGCTGGGCGAAGGCGATGGCACCCGCGCCGCGCGGCGGGCCAATTTCGGGATTGTTTTCGCGCTGGCCTGCGGGGCGGTGATGGGCGGGGCGCTTTACCTGCTGATCGACCCGCTGTTCGAGGCGATGAATGCCCCGCCCGCCCTGATGCCGCTTATCCGGCTCTACATGGAGCCGCTGGCGCTCGGCTTTCCGCTGATCCTGTTGATTATGGGCTTCAACGGGGTGCTGCGCGGGCAAGGGGAAGCCCGCCGCACCAGTGTGATCAGCATCACCTATGCTGCCGCGAACTGGGTGCTTGATCCGCTGCTCATCACCGGTGCTTTCGGGATCGAGGGTTTTGGCATGGCTGGCGCCGCCTATGCCACGGTGATCGGCTGGGGCGCGGGCGTGGCCATGTGCCTGTGGCTGACCCGCACCACGCAATTGCCGCTTGATCTGTCGCTGCTCAAGGATTGCAACATGGCCGAACAGGCCCGCGCGATCATGCGCATCGGCCTGCCCGCGGCGTTCTCCAACGCGATCAATCCGATGGGGCTTGCGATCCTGACCGCGCTGGTCGCGCTCGAAGGGGACGCGGCTGTCGCCGGCTTCGGCGCGGCGGGCCGGCTGCAAAGCTTCGTGATCGTGCCGCTGCTTGGCCTGTCGGGCGCGATCGGCGCGATCATCGGACAGAACTGGGGCGCGCAGCAATATGGCCGCGCCCGCGAGGCGGCCCTCTATGCAGGCGGTTTCTGCCTCGTCTATGGGCTGGTTGTTGCGCTCGCCATGATCAGCTTCGGTGAATGGTTTGCCTATCTCTTCACCGGCGATCCGGCGGTGATTGCCGAATTTGCACTCTACCTCAAAATCGCGGCATGGGGCTATGCCGGATTTGGTTTGCTGATTGTCGGCAATGGCATCATGAACGCGGTTGACCGGGCGAGCCTTGCGCTGATGCAATCGGTTGGCCGGGTGTTCCTGATCATGCTGCCGACCGCGCTGGTGCTGCGCCCGGCCTGGGGCAGTGCAGCGATCTTCACCGCAGAACTCGCCGCCAATCTGTTTGGCGCTGTCACCGCGATCCTGCTGGTGCGCCATGTGCTGGCCCGCGGCTATCGGCCTTGGGTAAAGACCTGAAAACGCGCATTGCGCTAGGCCAAATTTAACCATCTCGCGGCATAGCAGACCGTATGGATGACCTGCTGGCAGAATTCATCGCGGAAACGCGCGAGATGCTCGAAGCAACCGGGGGCGAGCTTGTCGCGTGGGAAGCCGATCCGGCAGACCGCGCGCGGCTCGACAGCGTG
This sequence comes from Erythrobacter epiphyticus, assembly GCF_034653295.1. NCBI lineage: Bacteria > Pseudomonadati > Pseudomonadota > Alphaproteobacteria > Sphingomonadales > Erythrobacteraceae > Erythrobacter > Erythrobacter epiphyticus. Next base: position 228,407 of record NZ_JAYEEU010000002.1, read on the forward strand.
TTCCGCTTCGTGCACACCGTCAAAGGCAATTGCGGCTTCTTCGATTTCCCGCGATTGGCCGCGCTCAGCCATGCAGCCGAGGATGCCCTTGCCGATCTGCGCGCCGGGCGGCGCGAGGCTTCGGCTCCACTGGTTTCCGCCGTGCTCGCGATCATTGATCGCATCGCCGAGATGGTTGAAGCGATCGAGGCGGGCGAGGAGCTGGATAGCGGGGATGATGCCGCGCTGATCGCGGCTCTGGCGGCGGACCATGCGCCGGATAGCAGCGCGGATGCGCCCGAAGCGCCTGCCCCGCTGCTGCCCGAACAATTGATGATGCGGCGCAGCGATCCGGCGGCGAACCTGATCGCGCCGCGCACGATCCGCTTGCCGGTCGAACTGCTGGACCGGGTGATGATCGGCGTCTCCGATATGGTGCTGGCGCGCAATGATCTGGCGCACCGCCTGCGGATTGCCGGCACCCAGCCCACCATCGACGGTCCGTTCGAACGCCTGACAGCGATCCTCTCGGATGTGCGCGATGCCATCACCCGGATGCGGATGCAGCGCATCGAGACGCTGTTCGGCGCGCTGCCGCGCTTGGTGCGCGATCTGTCCGCCGAACTCGGCAAGCAGGTGCTGATCGATCTGGAAGGCGGCAATGTCGAGCTTGATCGCGAGATGATCGAGACCATCCGCGATCCGCTCACCCACATCATCCGCAACGCGATCGACCATGGGATTGAAACCCCTGCTGCCCGCCTCGCAGCGGGCAAGCGCGAGATGGGGCTGCTGACGCTGTCGGCGCACCAATCGGGCAACACTATCGCCATCGTGGTGAGCGATGACGGGCGCGGGCTCGATGCCGAAAAGATCGCCGCCAAGGCGGTGAGCTCGGGCCTGATCACGGCTGCCGAGCGCGCCACCCTGTCGCGCGAGAAGGTGCTGCAACTGATCTTCGAGCCCGGCTTTTCGACCGCGGAGGCTGTCAGCAACATATCGGGCCGCGGGGTCGGCCTTGATGTGGTGCGGCAGAATCTCGAAAAGGTCGGTGGCAGCATTGCCGTGTCGAGCCAGCCCGGAGTGGGCACCCTGTTCACATTACAGATCCCGCTCACGCTCAGCATCATTGCCGGGCTGACCGTCGAGGTTGCGGGCCAGCGGCTCGCCATTCCGCAAGGCTATATCGAGGAAATCATCGAGGCTTCGGCAGAAGCGCTCGATTATGCCCGCATGGGCGAAACCGCGCTGGTCACCTTCCGGGGCGAACGCGTGCCCTGCCTGCTGCTCGCCGATGTGCTGGGCCTGCCCGCGCCGGAGATGACGCAGGGCAGCCACACGCTCGCGCTGCTGCGGCTGGCGAGCGGCGATCTCTTCGCGCTCGCGATCGAGCGCATCCACAGCCACGGCGATCTGGTGGTCAAGCCGCTTGCGCCTGCCGTCATGAAATGCGGGCTCTATGCCGGATCGGCGCTGCTTGATGATGGCCAGCCGGTGCTGCTGCTTGATGTGACGCGGATTGCCGCTGAACACCATCTCCTGTCGGATACCCGCGCGCGTACCGCGCCGCGCAAGGCGGAAATCGCGGGCGATATGGCACAAAGCGCGGGGCGGGTGATGCTCTTTACCGGGCTTGATGGGCGGCGGGCGGCGATCCGGCTCGAACTGGTGCAGCGGATCGAAACCATTCCCGCGAGCGCGATCGACCGCTCGGGCGCGCGCCCACGCGCGGTGATCGACGGGGTGATCTTGCCGCTGACCGGGCTGGGTGACGAGCCGCTTGTGCGCGCCAAGCTGCGCCTGCTGCGGCTGTCTGACGGGCTGACCGAGCTGCTGTATGCCGTGCGCGATGTCGAGGATGCGACCGAACTGCCCGCCAGCCTCGGGGCGGCGGAAGACGATCCGCTGGTCGAAGGGCTTGCACTGATCGGGGGGCGGCCCGTGGCGGTGCTTGATGGCCATGGCCTGTTTGCCCGGTTCGGCGATGCACCCCGCCCGGCGACACGGCCGCAGTGCCTGCTGCCCGACACCGAATGGGCGCGCAGCATCCTTGGTCCGCTGGTGGAAGCGGCGGGCTATCAGGTGGCCGACCCTGCCGAAAGCGATGCCAGCAAGGCGGTGACCATCCTGATGGAAGACGTGTACGAGGCGGCAAGCCATGTCGGGCAATTGCCCGCAGGGCCGATCATCCGGCTGCGCGATCATCCCGATGCTGCGCCCGATTCGCCAAGCATTTACCGCTATGACCGCGAAGCGCTGATCAAGGCGCTGCGCGAAGTCCGCGACAGCGCACCGCTGGCGCGCGCCGCTGCCATGGGAGCCGTGGCATGAGCGCGCTTTTGCTGATGGTTCAGATTGGCGGACGGCGCTGCGCGATCGAGGCACAGGATGTCAAATCCGTGATCGATCTCGGCGTGATCGCGCCGGTCCCGCGCGCACCGTCCTTTATCGCCGGGATCACCGCGCTGCGCAGCCAAGCCCTGACAGTGATCGATTGCCGGCTTGCAATGGGCCTGTCGGACGAGGTCTGGCCCTGCGACAGCCGCGCCGCTGTCGTTGCGGTGGAAGGCCATTCCTATGCGCTGATGGTCGATGCCATCGAGGACATCACCACCGGCTTGAGCGAACCGGGGCAGATCCCCGGCGGCTTCGGGGCGCAATGGTCACGCGCGGCCGATGGCATGATTGAAACGGGAATCGGCCCTGCCCTGCTGCTCAACCTGCCCGCGCTGATCGTCGGGCCCGAGACAAGCATCAGCAGAAACGTCCATGCGGCTTAAGGCGATGGTTACTCCTCGCGTCCTAGCTTGGGTCCGCTTCGAGTTAAGGGGTTTGCATGAATACCTGCCTGATCGTCGATGATTCCCGCGTGATCCGGAAGGTATCGCGGCACATTCTCGAAACCCTCGGCTTTGCAGTGTCCGAGGCCGAAAACGGCCAGCTCGCGCTTGATGCCTGCGCCGAAGCCATGCCCGATGTCGTCCTGCTCGACTGGAACATGCCAGTGATGACCGGCATCGAATTTCTTGTCGCCCTGCGGCAGCGCCCGGGAGGCGACCGGCCCAAAGTGGTATTCTGCACGACCGAGAACGATGTCGCCCACATCCGCGAAGCGATCCAGGCCGGTGCCGACGAATATGTGATGAAGCCGTTTGATCACGAAACGCTCCAGATCAAACTGCAATTGGTCGGCTTTGCGTGAGGACAGCGCCCGCCTCGCCCCGTGCGGCGCCCTTGGCGAGCCCGCCGCGCCTGCATTCGCATGGCGAGAAGGCGGCCCCCATCAAGGTGATGATTGTCGATGATTCGCTGACCGTCCGCACCGCGATCAAGCGCATGGTCGAAAGCGATGCCGGGCTGGCGGTGGCGGCCACGGCCAGCAGTGCTGAAAGCGCGCTGCTCCAGATGAAAGCCGAAGCCCCCGATGTGGTGCTGCTCGATCTCGAAATGCCGGGCATGGGCGGGCTCGATGCCCTGCCCGCGATCCTGCGACTTGTCCCCGATGTGCGGGTTCTGGTGGTGTCGTCGCTAACCGAGGAAGGTGCCGAGGCGACGCTTGCAGCGCTTGCCATGGGCGCGGCCGATACCATGCTCAAGCCGCGTCCCGGCGAATTCAACGAAGGCTATCGCACAGCGCTGATCGAGCGGATCCGTGCGCTCGGTGACAGCAAGACAAGCGAGCAGGGCGAGGCCGATCTGCCCCGGCCCGCGTCAGAAGCGCCGCCAATCAGCGCCACCCTTGCGCAAGCGCGCAAGACCCCGGCGGCAGGCGCGTTCTCCCCGCCGCGCCCGGACGTGATCGCCATTGGCGCTTCGACCGGCGGCATTCATGCGTTGGGCCTGCTGCTGGGGCAACTCAGCCCCGCGCTCGCCCAGCCGATCCTCATCACCCAGCATTTGCCTGCCTCGTTCATGCCGGTGTTCGCGCGTCAGATCGAGAAAACCTGTGGGCGCCAGGCCGTGCTGGCACGCGATGGTCTGGTGCTCGCGCCCGGGCAGATCGTCATCGCCAGCGGCGAAGGGCATCTGGTGGTGCGCCGCCAAGGCGAGGCCTTGGTCGTCGATGTCTCGACCGCTCCCGCCGCAAGCGGCTGCCGTCCTTCGGTTGATCCCATGCTGGCGAGCCTTGCCGAGACCTGCGGCGCGCGCGCGCTGGCGATCATTCTTTCCGGCATGGGCAGCGATGGCCTTGCCGGTGCACAGGTGCTCGCCGCAGCCGGCGGCACGATTCTCGCGCAGGATGCCGCGAGCAGCGCGGTCTGGGGCATGCCCGGTGTTGTCGCGCGTGCCGGGCTGGCCAGCCTTGTCGCTCCGCCCGATGCGCTCGGACAGGCCATCATGGCCTGCGCCACGCCCGCGCGTGCCCTGAGCTGACGGCAAGGCCCCGACCATGATGGAACCGAGCCCCGCTGCCCTTCAAATCATCGCCGATCTGTTGACGATGCACACCGGACAGGAACTGACCGAAAGCCGCCGCTGGCGGATCGGTTCGGCGCTGGCCGGACTGTTCCGGGAACATGGCATCACCAATGTCGAACAGCTTGTCTGCCTGCTCGATGAGCAGCCGGGCGTGCCACCCAATTACGAATTGGTGCGCAAGGTGGTCGAAGCGCTGCTCAACAACGAAACCTATTTCTTCCGCGACAAGCCGACCTTCGATCAATTGCCCAACTCCATCCTGCCCGCGCTGGCCAAGCGCCGGGCGCACACGCGGCGGCTATCGATCTGGTCGGCGGGCTGTTCGACCGGGCAGGAAGTCTATTCGCTTGCCATGCTCTTTGCCGAACAGCGCGAAAAGTGGGAGGGGTGGACCATCGAAATCCTCGGCACCGATGTCTCGCAGCGCGCAATCGCTGCGGCACGGGCCGGGCGCTACAGCCAGTTCGAAGTGCAACGCGGGCTGAGCGTGAGCCAGATGCTCACCCATTTCGATGAACAGGGCGGGGCCTGGCAGATCCGCGACGAAGCCCGGGCCTTTGCCCGGTTCGAGCAGCATAATATCCTGGAGCAGTTCCCCGGACGCAAGTCCTTCGATCTGATCCTGTGCCGCAATGTCCTGCTCTATTTCAACCAGCAGACCCGCACGCATACCTTCAACCGGCTGGCCGAAGCGCTTGCCGGTGATGGCTTCCTGATGCTGGGCGCGGGCGAGACCGTGGCCGGACAGACCGATCAATTCGTGCCCTCGGCGCAATTGGTCGGGCTGTTCCAGCCGCGCACACCGCTGACCATCGGGCATTTGGCCGCTGCCGAATAGGCCACGGTCAGGTACGCGGCGCCATTTTTTACCCCAGATTCACCATGACGATTCAGCAAATCTTGCGGTTGGCCTGATAGACCGAAGGTTCGAAGGATGCGGGCGTGCGTGCCGCAAGCAGCGAAGGCGGTGGAAGTGAGCCCATGCCCCTGAACGCAATGCCATTGCGCCGGACAGCGATTGTCATTGTGCTGGTGCCGCTCGCGGTGCTCAGCATGGTATCGGGGCTGATCCTGATGGTCGCGATTGCGAGCGATCAGATCACGGTCCGCTCGCCGCTGCCCCTGCTTATCGCTGCTGCACTGGTCTATGCCGCCACGCTGGTATTCCTCAGCTGGAACAGCATCACCAATGCGCGCGATCTCGCCGCCATGGGCTCGCTCGATCCGCTGACCCGCCTGCCCAACCGGCGCAGCCTTCAGGAGGATATCGAGTATTTCTCGCGCGGGAATGCGGAAGTTGCTGTCGCCCTGATTGATCTCGACAGCTTCAAGCAGGTCAATGATCATTACGGGCATGCCGTTGGCGATCAATTGATCCAGGCTCTCGCCACCATGCTGCGCGAGGCCTGCGGCGAGGAGGCCCGCGCCTACCGTCTCGGCGGCGATGAATTCGCCGCGATCATGACAGGGCAGGCGGCAGGAACGATACTCGAAGGAATGTCCCGCGCACTGCTGGAACGGCTGGCAGAGCCGGTGTCGATCGGTGACCGGCTGATTGCGATGGGAGCCAGCATCGGGCTGGCGCGCAGCACGGCGCAGGTGCGGCTCGGTTCTTCTGAAATGCTGCGGCGCGCGGATGTCGCGATGTATATGTCCAAGCGCGGCGGCAAGATGCGCTGCACCTGGTTCAGCGAGAATTTCGATCGCCGGCGCGAACGGATGCGCGCGATCGAGGATGAGATCCGCGAAGGGATCACTCGCGGCGAATTCACCGTTGCCTATCAGCCGCTGGTGGATGCCGAAGGGGGCGCGATTGTCGCGGTCGAGGCCTTGCTGCGCTGGGAACGCCCCGACCAGCGCTTGATCGGCCCCAACATCTTCATTCCGATTGCCGAGGATTCCGGGCTGGTCAATCCGCTTGGCCTGTTTGCCATGCGGCAGGCAATGACCGATGCCAAGGCGTGGGGGATTACCCTGTCGGTCAACATTTCCGCGGCGCAATTGCGCAACCCGGAATTTCCGATCCGGCTTGGCGAGATCATCGAGGAAACGGGCTTTGCCCCGGACATGCTCGAACTCGAAGTCACCGAAACCTGTCTGGTGCTCGATCCGGTGGTGGCGGAGCGCACGCTTGATGTGATCCGTAGTTTCGGGGTGCGGATCGTGCTGGATGATTTCGGCACCGGCTATGCCTCGATCGGATTTCTGCGCCGCTTCCGGTTTGAAAAGCTCAAGCTGGATCGCTCGCTGGTGATTCTGGCGGGCGAGGATGATGGCAGCCGCGCCATGATGCTTTCGAGCATTGCCATGGCCCGCGCACTCAACATGAGCGTGACCGCCGAAGGAGTGGAAACCTCGCAGCAGGCCGAGATGGTGCGACAGGCGGGCTGCGATCAGATTCAGGGCTGGCTCTATTTCAAAGCCGTCCCGGCGGCCGAAGTGGATCGCCTGATCAACCACCAGCGCGTCGCCGCTGCGGCCGCCAGCGCGGTCGTGACCCATCTGCCCACACCGGCGATCAAGAACGCCAAGCACTGACCGCACGACTCCGCGGCACTCACCAGACCGGGCCAACCGCCTGACCGGAAAGCTTTTGGAAAGTATTTTCGTTCAGGAAAGATCGCGCAGGATCTGGGGAGTTTTCCATGAATATGATGGCCAAGCACGACCGCCGCGAATCGCAGCAGGTGCCTGATCTCATGCGCGAATTGGCCGCCGAAACGCTTGAAGAAGGCGATATGGCCAACCGGTTTGCGGGGACGACTTCGGCACCCACAAGCCTGTTTGAACGCGTGGCATGGTTTCGCGATCTGACGCTTTCGGGCAAGATCAACGCGATTTTCGGCAGTTTCTTCGCGATCGGCTTTGCCATTGCGCTGGTCATGACGCTCGGCATGTCGGATATCTGGCAGCGCTACCAGACCTCCTATGCGATGCAGAAGGGGGTGATCACGGCCACGGCGCTGCACGGCACCACCGGGGAAATGCGGCTCCACGCCCTGCGCTTTGCTACCGATGGCGATGCCGCGCAGCGTGTGCGCCAGAGTGACAGCGCGCAGGCCGCCAGAGAGCAGCTTGCCGCCATTGCCCCCGTTATTGCCACCACCGCGCCTGATCTCGCGGGTCGGATCGATGATCTCGAACAGCAGCTCAAGGATTATGATGCGAGCTTTGCCCGCATCGCTGCTGGCGGCACCGGCGAGGCGCAACGCGCGGCCATCGGGGCTGACCTGACGCGGCAAGGCGATGCTCTCTTCACCGACACCCGCGCTTTCGCCGCCGAACTGACCGCGCGCAGCGAAGCGCTCAGAGCGGCAGGGATCAGCCACTTCTTTGGCATCGTCACCTGGATTGCGGGGCTGGCCGCGCTCGGGATTGCCGTTCTGGTGGTCGGGCTGGCCTATCTCTCACGCGATTTCTCGCACAAGATCGGCGAGATCACCAGCGGGATGACCCTGCTCGCACAGGGCAACCGCAACTTCGATATCACCGGTGCCGAGCGCAAGGATGAAATCGGCGCCATGGTGCGCGCGCTCGACCTGTTCAAGCGTGCCAGCAAGCGGCTCGAAGACTGGGCGCGCGAACGCGCCGAGCGGGCCGAGCAGGAAATCCGCAATCAGCTGGAACGCGAACGCGAACGCCAGGAAGCGGAAGAGCGCAAGGCCGTGCTGCTCGACGAAGTGGCGCGCCAGTTCGAACGCACGGTCGGCGAAGTGGTCGAGCGCGTTGCCAGCGCCTCGAGCGAGCTCAACACCACCGCCTCGAAGATGGCGGAAAGCGCAGAGGAAGCCAGCCGCCGCACCAGCGAGGTCGCGGTCTCGATGGAAGAAGCCAATGCCGGCGCCACTTCGGCCGCAGCAGCAAGCGATGAATTCGCGCTGTCGATCAACGAAATCAGCCGTCAGGCCGCCTCATCGAGCGAGCTGGCACGGCTGGCGAGCGAAGCCACCGGCGAGGCTGATGAGACCATCTCGGCGCTGTCGGCCTCGGCCGAGGAGGTCGGCCAGATTGTCGAGCTGATCCAGACGATCGCGCAGCGCACCAACCTGCTTGCCCTCAATGCCAGCATCGAGGCCGCGCGCGGCGGCGAAGCGGGCCGGGGCTTTGCGGTGGTTGCCAGCGAGGTCAAGGAACTCGCCATGCAGACCAGCCGCGCCACCGAAAAGGTCGCCGAGCAAATCCGCGCCATGCAGGACACCACCGGCGCCAGCGTCAAGGCGCTGCGCGCGATTGCCGGGCAGGTGCAACAGCTCGAAACCACCGCGGTCTCGATTGCAAGTGCGGTCGATCAGCAATCGGTGGCGGGGCAGGATCTCGCGCGTTCGATCGATCTCGCCGCGCGCGGCACAGAGCGGGTCGCGGGCCATATCGAGGATGTGCGGCAATTGTCGCTCTCGACCGGCGCCGCCGCCTCGCAGGTGCTGACAAGCGCGACCGAGCTCGATCAACAGGCCGCGCATCTCAGCCAGCAAGTGAAGGATTTCCTGCGGCGCGTGCGCGACGCCTGAGGATTGCCCGCCGCAGCACAGCGGCGTAAGGCAAAGGCCTCTCACCCACAGGGGCCTCGCTTTCGATGACCACCTGGCGCCTTGCCGCCCAGATCGATGATATTCGCGCACCGCTGCGCGAGGCTGCGGCGGCGGGGGTGACGCGCTGCGCCATCGCCACGCTGGTGGAAATCAGCGGTTCGGCCCCGCGCGATCCTGGCGCGCAAATGCTCATCACCGAAGCCGCCCATTGGGGGTTCCTGTCGGGCGGCTGCATCGAGGATGATGTCGCCCGCCACGCGCGCGAAGCGATGGCGGCGGGCGCGCCGCGCCTGCTGCGCTACGGGGAGGGCAGCCCGTGGCTTGATATCAAGCTGGCTTGCGGCAGCGGGATCACGGTGCTGGTCGAGCCGGTAAGCACCGATGAGCCAGCGGTCGTCGCATTACTCGACGCTGACGCAGCACGGGCGCCGCTTGCATGGTCAAGCAATGGCAGCGCGCGCCAGACCATGCCTGCCAGCGGGATTGGCTTTGCATGGGACGGCACGGGCTATACCCGGCTTTACCTGCCCGCCCCCCGTCTGGTGCTGATCGGCGCGGATGGCGCGGCCCTTGCCGCAGCCGAGCTAGCGCAGACGCTTGGCTGGGAGGTCGCGCTGATCACGGCTGGCGGACCGGAACAGCCCCCCTTCCCCGGTCTTGCCTATCATCGCGGCGATCCCTGCGCAGCGCTTGCCGCTCTCGCGCCCGATCCGTGGACAGCCATCGCGGTGCTTTCGCATGACCGCGATGATGATGAGGCCGCGCTTGCCGCGGCGCTTGTGAGCGACGCATGCTATGTCGGCGCCGTCGGCGCGCGGGCGCGGCTTGATGGCCGGATAGTCAAGTTGCGCGGCCATGGTGTCGGTGATGCACAGCTGGCGCGGCTTCACGCGCCGCTTGGCCTGTCCGGCTTGGGGAAAGCCCCGCGGGAAATTGCGCTGTCGCTGGTGACCGATGTGGCACGCACCTTCCATGCCGCTTCTGCGGCCGCAAGATCGCCCGGCGCATCAATATCGATCAGCGCCCCGACTTCGTGCGTCGCGCGATAGGCCACGCCGCTGGCCCGCCCCGCCAGCAAGCGGTTGGCCCCGCCATCCCCGCGCAAGCCTGCCAGATCAGCAAAGGCCGCGCGGGTGAAGGCGGCAGGATGGCCGGGCTTACCGCTGACAACCGGCCGCGCGGCATAGCCTGCATCTTGCGCCAGCGCGGCCAGTTCGTCGCACAGGGCAACAGGCACCAGCGGCATATCGCCGAGGAAGATGAACACCCCTGCCGTGTCTGGCGCGAGCGCACCGATCCCGGCGCGCAGGCTGGCGGCCATCCCTTCCTGCCAGTCGGAGGCAGCGATAATCCGGCAGGGCAGGCCATCAAGGGCTGCCGTGATCGTAGCAAGGTCTGCTCCCGCAACCGCTACGACTTCGGCAAAGCCGCCTTCGCAAACAGCCTCAACCGTGCGACGGATCAGCGGTGCACCGGCAACGGGCGCGAGCAGCTTGCCGCCGCCGAACCGGCGACCCGCACCAGCGGCCAGCACCAGCGCTGACCAGCGCGCCGCTCGCGATGCGTGGCTCAGGCCTTGGCCTGCGCGAGGATCGGCAGGGTACGGATACGCTGGCCACTGGCGGCAGCAATCGCATTGGCCAGCGCGGGCGAGGCAGGCGGCACGCCCGGCTCCCCGATCCCGCCCATCTTGGCCCCGCTATTGAGGAAATGCACATCCACCGCAGGCGGCGCATCGGCCAGCTTGATCAGGGGGTAATCGGTGAAATTGCTCTGCACCACCGCGCCCTTTTCGAGCGTGATCGCTTCGCCCAGCGCCGACGAAAGCCCCATGATGAGGCCGCCCGAAATCTGCGCTTCGGCATTGAGCGGGTTCACCACCGTGCCGCAATCCACCACCGCGAAAGCTTTCACTACCTTGGGCGTGCCATCGGGGCTCATCGCCACTTCGACCACTTCGGCGACGATCGTGCCGAAGCTTTCGACAATCGCGATCCCGCGCCCGCTGCCTTCAGGCAGGGGATTGTCCCACCCGGCCCGCGCGGCCACCGCATCGAGCACGGCCAGGTGCCGCGAACCTTGCGGCAGATGCTTGCGGCGGAAGCGATAGGGGTCTTCGCCCGCCGCAGCGGCGAGTTCGTCCATGAAGCTTTCGTTGTAGAAGCCGATCTGGGTCGAATTGACCGAACGCCACGGCCCGTCGATCTGGTTCGATCGGTACTCGAAATGCCGCCGCGATGTCGCGGGGACATCGTAGATGAAGGTCGTCTCGCCCTCGGCATTGTCGCTCTGCACATAGTCGGCGCGCCAGGCCGTGATCTTGCCATCGCCATCAAGCGCCGCAGACAGCCGGGCAGAGGATTGCGGGCGATAGGTGCCATGGCGCACCTCTTCCTCGCGGCTCCAGATGAGCTTGACCGGATAGGGTACCTGCTTTGCCAGCGGCCCGATCTGATCGAGAATTTCGGTGACACCGGGGAAGCGCCGTCCGAAGCCGCCGCCCATGATCATCGGATGGAACACCACCTCGTCCATCGTCAGGCCAGCAGCCTTGGCCGCACGATCGCGCGCGCCGAGCGGATCCTGCAAACCGCCCCACAGGTGCAGCTTGCCTTCGGTGAAGTGGCCGGTGATGGCGAAAGGCTCCATCATCGCATGGTGGAGGAAGGGCACGCGGTATTCGGCGCTGATCAGCTTGTCGCCCGCCGCCTTGAAGGCCACATCGACATCGCCTTCGCCCGCCTCGTTGGTCGGCTTGCCCGCCTTGCGCAAGGCGTCCTGCGCGGCATAGATCGACGCCGTCGACACATCCGCGTTCCCGCCATCGGAAAATTCGGGGTTGAGCGCGGCAAGCCCCTTGGACGCCTGCCAGTAACCCTTGGCGATCACCACCACCGCATCATCGAGCTTCACGACCTTCTCGACGCCCTTGACGGCAAGCGCGGGCGCTTCGTCGACGGCGACCAGCTTGCCGCCGCGCACCGGCGCCGCAGCGATGGTTGCCACCCGCATCCCGGGCATGGTGAAATCAATGCCATAGACCGCGCTGCCATCCACCTTGGCGGGAATATCGCCGCGCGGCACGCCCGTGCCGATCAGCTTGAAATCCTTGGGATCCTTGAGCGTCGGCGAGCCATCGAGCGAACGTTCCGCCGCCCCTGCGGCCAGTTCACCATAGCGCAGGCTCCGCCCGGAAGCGGTGTGTGTCACCGCGCTGTTGGCGGTGACGAGTTCGCCGGCGGGCACGCCAAGCCGCGCCGCCGCCTCTTCGATCAAAGCGAGCCGCACCGCTGCGCCGACCACCCGCATACCCATCTGCCCGGTGAAGCGCACCGCGCTCGAACCGCCGGTGATCTGGATATTCTGCGTGCGGGTAAGCATCCCCACCACCGGCGCTGGCAACGCGTTGATCACCCCCGGCATGCCCGTCATCTCGCCGAGGAAACTGGTGACCAAGGCGGTGTTGGCAAAGGCGCTGTCGGCGGGGGCCTGTTCAACCACCACTTTCTTCCAATCGGCATCAAGCTCATCGGCCAGCATCTGGCCAAGCGCCGTGTGCGAGCCCTGTCCGAAATCGATATGCGGCGAATAGACCGTGACTGTGTCGTCCTCGGCGATTTTCATCCAGGTAAGGAAATTGTGGCCCCCGCCTGCTTCGGTCAGGGCCTTGGCGCGCGACCGCACGGTGTTTTCGGCGAGATAGAGGCCGAATGCACCGCCCCCGATCAGCAGGGCGCTGCCGACCAGGAAAGCCCGGCGTTTGACGCCTGTCTTCTTCGGCTTGGCCTCGGGCGCGGCGGTGTTTTCATCGAGATGCGGGGTGGGATTGTCAGCCATCATGCCGCTCCTGCATTGGTGGCCTTGGCCGCCTGACCTGTCGCCGCAAGGATCGCCTGACGGATGCGCGGATAGGTGCCGCAGCGGCAGATATTCGTCATCGCGGCATCGATCTGCGCGTCGGTTGGCGTGCCGACCGCGTTGATCAGCGCGGTGGCAGCCATGATCTGGCCCGACTGGCAATAGCCGCATTGCGGCACCTGCGCGGAGATCCACGCCTGCTGCACGGCATGGAGCGTGCCATCCTCGCCCCTGAGCCCTTCGATGGTGGTGATGGCCTTGCCCGCAACCGCGCTCACAGGAACGCTGCACGAACGGGTGATCTGGCCGTCGACATGCACCGAGCATGCGCCGCAGGCAGCGACACCGCAGCCGAACTTGGTGCCGGTCAGCGCGAGATCCTCGCGCAGCACCCAGAGCAAGGGCGTATCCGCCTCAGCCTCGACGCTGACATCCTTGCCGTTGACCTTGAAACTGATTGCCACTGTGCAAACCTCGCCCGCTTTGCTCTGGAACAGCGGCGGGCATAGCAGGCCTAAGCCGGGGCGACTATGGGAAAGACGCCCCATGTACGGGGGGGATCGGTTACTGCGAGCGGGCAGCCTCGCCCGTGATTTCGGCATCCTGCGCGGCGACCATGTAATCAACGATGGCAGGGATCGCGGCTGGGTCAATCGGTGCCTTGTACGTGGTGATCATCTTGCCGACCGTGGCTTCCCACTTCTCGCGGCTGAGACGCGGCTGTTGCAGCATGGTCGAAGGCGAATGGCACGCCGTGCAGTTGGCGATTACCGCCTCACGCCCAGGCAGATCGGGCAGATCAAGCGGATCATCGGGCAGGGTGATGCTGGCATCGGCAAAGGTCACTGCGGGGGCACGCTCGCACCCTGCCAGCGCCAGCACAAGGATCAGCACAAGCGCTCTCATACCGCCCTCAGGGTGATGCGTTCGATCACATTGCGGGCATAGCCCGAAGGGTTCCAGTTGAGGGCCTCGGGCTGGACTGCGCCGTTGATATTGGCGGCGCGCACCCCGATCCCGACAAGGTCTTGCCGCACCTCGGGGATCGTGACTTCCCACAGGCGGAAGGCATAGGGCCCTTCATCCGGTCCCAATGTGCAGGGCCGTTCAAAGCCTTCGCCCACCAGATCAACCCGGCTCAGCGCCGCCTCACCGCCCAGCGCAAGCCCGCGTAAGGTCAGCGGTGCGCCGCGCTTGACCACTGCGCCGTCGGCGTGGCTCGTAATCAGCGCGCGCGGCGGCATGGCGGTGATCGAAACCGTCGGGAAATCCTTGTCCTCCGGTGTGATCGGGCGCGCTGGGATACGGTAGGATTTGGCGACGTAGTAACTGTCATCCTCACCGCTGAGCACTTCGATGGTGGCGAGCATCTTGACCCAATAGGTCGAAAACCACCCCGGCACCACGATCCGCAAGGGATAGCCGTGCAGCATCGGCAGCGGCGCGCCGTTCATGCCCCAGGCCACCAGCACATCATCGCGCAGGGCAATATCGAGCGGCACGGATTTGATGAATTGCGGCGCGCCCTCCATCGGCGGGACATCGAGCCCGGCAAAACGCACCCGCTTTGCCCCCGGTGCAAGCCCCGCCTTGGCGAGCACATCCTTGAGCCGCACGCCTGTCCACTTGGCACAGCCCATCGCACCATTGCCCCATTGCGTGCCGGTGACGCGCGGCTCGGACAGGCCGCGGCCATTGCCCGCGCATTGGTTGACCGCAACCACCTCGACAGGCTCGCCCGCGTTGACGATGTCATCAAGCGAGAGTTCGACCGCCTGCTTCACGGCGCCGCCCACCGCCACGCGGTAATTGGCGACATTGATCGCGGTCGGGAAATCCCAGTTCCAGCGCACGAAAAAGTGCTCGTTAAGGGTGATCGCGCTCTCCCCCAGCACGCCAAGTGGGGTTTCGAGCAACGGCGGGCGGATGCGCTGCACGATCATGGCATCCTTGCCGGGAAAGGCCGGCGCAAGCGGGCGCAGGCTCGGCCCGCCGGGCAGGCCGAGATCAACCAGCTTTTGCCCGATGGCGGGCGCCGCCAGCGCCGCCCCGCCTGCCCCCGCGATCAGCGCGCGCCGGGTGATCCTGCTTTCGCTCACACCGCTGCTCCTTCAAGCCGGGCAATCAGCTCGCCAATATCAGCAACCGCAAGATGATGCTCGCGCAGCAGATCGCCAATATCCTCAAGCCGCGCCATTTCGCCATCATCGCGCATGATCGAACAGATCACCGCCGCATCGCCCGCACCGGCAAGGCGGGCAAGGTCGATCGAAGCCTCGCAAGCCGAGGGCCGCGCCCGCACACCGCCAGCCTGCGCGATCAGCGGGAAGACATGGCCGGGCGAATGAACATCAGCCGCGCTCGCGCCCTCAGCGATGGCGACAGCAACCGTATGCGCGCGATCCGCCGCCGAAATTCCGGTCGAAACCCCGCTCGCCGCCTCGATCGAGCGGGCAAAGGGCCGCCCCGTCTGGCGGGCCGTGCCCGGGTTGACGAGGCTGAGACCAAGCTGTTTGGCGCGCGCAGGCGTAACCGCCAAGCAGATCAGCCCGCGCCCGTGCGTTGCCATGAAGTTGATGACCTGCGGGGTAACGTGGCGCGCGGCGCACATCAGATCAATGTCACCGCCGCGCAGCCGATCGCCCCCAATCACCACGATGCGGCCGGCCGCAATTTCTGCAAGGGCGTGATCGAACGCCGCCGCGCTCATGCCAGATCCCTTCCCGCCGCAAAGCTGCGCGCACCCAAAACGACTTGCTTGCCGACCAGTTCGAGCTGGCCACGCGCGCGTTCATCAAGACATTCGCCATCGGGCGAAAACAGCCCGTGATAGGTGCGGATCGTGGCGCCCATCGGGGTCGGCCAGCCGCGCAGGGCATGGGTAATCGCACGCATTGTCAGCAGGGTCGACATCGAGGCCTGATCGCCGAACGCGGTGGCGATCAGCCCGACCGCACGGCCATCGAGATAGGGCCGTTCGTCACGGGCAAGATCTTCGAGATAGTCGAGCGCATTCTTGACGACCCCTGAAATCGTCCCGTGATAGCCGGGTGCGGCGATGAGCAGCCCATCCGCCTCGCGCACGGCGGCGACCATCTCTGCACCTTGCGAAGCATCGTGCTGCGGCCCGAGATAGTGGGGCAGCGCAGTCAGATATTCCCCGCCGAATACCTGCACCTCGGCCCCTTCGCCTGCGGCAATGGCAGCGGCAAGGCGCAAGGCCTGCTCGGTCGAGCTGCCGGGATTGACCGTGCCGCCGAGGGCCACGATTTTCGTCATGCGGGGATTGTCCTTTCGGTGAGGTAGGCCGCGAGCCTTGCGGTCTCGGCGGGCGTGAAATGCAGCCCAAGCTTGGTGCGCCGCCACAGGATATCATCAGCCGTGCGCGCCCATTCCTGCACGATCAGGTAATCGACTTCGGCCGCGGTGAGGCCGTGTCCGAAATCCTCGCCGAGGTCAGCCTTGCTGGTCGCGGCACCCAGGAACAACGCCGCGCGGGTGCCATAGAGCCGGATCAGGCGGTGTGCCTCGGCCTCGGACAGGAAGGGATAGCGCGCGGCAAGTTCTGCCATTTTCGCGCCCGCGTCGGTCATGCCGAATTCCCCGCCCGGCAGCGGCGCCTTGCCTGTCCAGTCTGCCCCATCCAGCACGGGGAGGAAGGGCACAAGCCGTTCGACCGCTTCGGCCGCGAGATGGCGATAGGTCGTGATCTTGCCGCCAAAGATCGAGAGCAAGGGCGCACTGCCATCGTCCCCGCCATCAACTTCAAAGCGATAGCCACGCGTTGCCGCTTCGGGCTTGCCCGATCCGTCATCGACCAGCGGGCGCACCCCCGAATAGGTCCACACCACATCGGCAGGGGTGATCGGCGTGCGGAAATATTCCGATGCGCCTTCGCACAGATAGGCGATTTCCTCGGGGCTGGCGCGGACTTCATCAAGCCCGGCCTTGTGATCGACATCGGTGGTGCCGATCAGGGTGAAGTCCTGCTCGTAAGGGATGGCGAAGAAAATCCGCCCGTCGGGCAGCTGGAAGAAATAGGCAAAATCGTGGTCGAACAGCTTGCGCACCACGATATGCGATCCGCGCACGAGGCGCATTTTCTGCGTCGTCGGCTCACCCGCCCGGCCGAGCAGATCGAGCACCCGCGGCCCGGCAGCGTTGACGACCGCACGGACACGGAACGTCGTCCCGCCCGCCTCGATCCGCCACAGCGCCCCTTCGCGGGCCAGCCCGGTCACTTCGCAGCGGGTGCGCACCTGCGCACCGCGATCCGCGGCATCGCGCGCGTTGAGCACCACCAGCCGCGCATCATCGACCCAGCCATCCGAATAGGCAAAGGCGCGGGTGTACGCAGGCTTCAAAGGCGCGCCGGCCGGGTGCCGGGTGAGATCGACGCCCTCTGCTGCGGGCAGCCGCTTGCGCCCGCCGAGATGATCGTAAAGGAACAGCCCCAGCCGGACGAGCCAGCGCGGGCGCAGGCCGGGGCGATGCGGCAGGATAAAGCGCAGCGGCCAGATGATGTGCGGCGCGATGCTCCACAACACCTCGCGTTCGGACAAGGCCTCACGCACCAGCGCAAATTCATAATGCTCAAGGTAGCGCAGGCCGCCGTGGATCAGCTTGGTGGAGTTGGACGAGGTGCCCTCGGCCAGATCGCCGCGTTCAAGCAGCAGCACCGAAGCACCGCGCCCGGCAGCGTCACGCGCGATCCCGGCGCCGTTCACGCCCCCGCCGATCACCGCAATATCGAAGATCGTCTCGCTCATAGCGCCACCTGCGCAAAGACCAGCGCCGCGCCGAGCGAAGCCAAAGTCGCCGCCAGCACCGGCATCACCGAACGCCAGCCGAGTTCGAGCAGCAAATCGGTCCGGGTGCGCATCGCTGTCGCCGTCACCGCCAGCAGCAGCATGGTCTTGGAGGCGACCAGCGCGCTCGCCGCGACGGCTTCGGGCAAGCTGATGAGCGAATTGATCACAACCAGCGCGAGAAAGGCGAGGATGAAACTCGGCATCAGCGGCACGCGCGCGGCTCTGGCCGACGCAGGCAGCGGATGCGCACGGGCGATCCATAGCGCAGCCAGCGTCACCAGCGGAGCCAGCAGGGCCACGCGGGTCAGCTTGACGACGGTGGCCTGCGCGCCCGCGCTGTCGGAAATGGCAAAGCCAGCCCCGATCGCCTGCGCCACATCATGGATTGATGCGCCCACCAGAAAGCCCGCTTGCGCCTCGCTGAACGCAAGCGCCGTGGTCAACGCGGGGTAGGTGGCCAGAGCAATCGCGCTCGCTGCCGCAAGAATCACCAGCGTCAGCGTGAATTGCGCCTGTTCGATCCGCTCCCGCCCGATCACGCCGTAGAGCGCGAGCGCTGCCGATGCGCCGCAGATCGCGGTGGCCCCGCCCGCCAGCAGGCCGACGCTCGGCCCCTGCCCCGTCAGCCGCGCGGCGAGCTGCGCAGCCATCACCGCCGCCGCCATCACCAGCGCAAGCCCGGCGAAGGGCACCACCCCCATCGCCCCGACCTGCATCAGCGTGACTTGCAAGCCGAGCAGCACGATGCCGAGCCGCAGCCCGTGGCGCGAAACTGCATCAAGCCCATCATGGGTGCGCGGATCACCCGCTGCGAAGTTGAGAGCGAGGCCCAGCAGCAGCCCGGCGAGGATCACCGGCACCCCATAATTCTGGCTCAGCCATGCCGCCGCCGCGCTCGCGATCGCCGCGATCGCAAAGCCCGGCACAAAACGGGTCAGCGGCTTGCGGGCAAGCGGGGTTGCCGGCGCGGTTTCGGCAAGCACCAGCTCGCCGAACAGATCTCCGGCATAGGCGTCAAAATCAGCGCGCTGCCTGCCTGTCATCGATCTGTGGCCCTGCCCATGATCCGCCGTTTCCGCCCCTGTGCCCTGCTGTGTCCTACGGTGTCACACACCTACCCCGCACACGGTCCCATTGCAACCGCGCGCCGTGTCACGCCCCGGCGGCTGTGCCTTCGGCCCGGCGCATATCGGGCAGGAGCCATTGGAACCACGCCAGCGCGATCAGATAGGATGCCGCAGCAAACACGAAGAGCGGCACAAAGCCAAGCCCGGCATCGAGCACCCGGCCCGTCACCAGGCTGATCGCGACCCCGCCCATATTGCCCATGAAGGCGCCGAAGGCTGTCACCTGTCCGACCTTCGCCCCCGGTACGACATCGGTGATGGTCGAGAAGATCGAGAGCGAAAAGCCCTGATGGCCAGCCATCACCACACCCACCATCATCGCAACCGGCCAGAACGAATCAAGCGCCAGCACCAGCGGCAGCGGTGCCACCATCAGCGCCGACACCAGCATCACCCCCTTGCGCACGCGGTTGGGCGTGTAGCCTTTTTCGAGCAGGCGGGTTGAGGCCCAGCCCGCGAGCAGCGCACCCAGCCCCGATCCGGCAAAGGCAATCGCCAGCGGCCACGCCAGTTCGAGCGTGGTGAGCCCGAATTCGCGGCGATAATAATCCGCCAGCCAGAAATTGATGAACCACCACGTCATGTCGGACAGCGCCTTGGCGCCAACAATCGCCCAGGTCTTGCGGTTGACGAGGATCGCGCCGTAGCCCGCACCGTCGCTTGTGGTAACGGGGCCATTCGCGCTGCGTTCGCGCAATTGCGCAATCCCGCGGGCGAACCACAGCCAGGCGGCGAGCGCGATAAAGCCGCCGATCCCGCCTGCCACCAGCGCACCGCGCCAGCCAACCGCAAGCGCCAGCGCCGGGATCACAAAGGGCATCGCAATCGTGCCCGCCCCTGCCAGCAGCGTGGCGAAGCCGAAGGCGAAGGAACGCTTGTCGGGTGCAAACAGGGTGGCAACCGTCTTGATGGTGAGCGGGGTCTGCACCGCTTCCGTCGCGCCTAACCCGATCCGCGCGGCGACAACATGTGCGGTGGTCATCGCCCAGCCATGCGCCATCGCGGCAAGGCTCCACGCGGTCGCACCCACCTGCATCGAACGGTTCACGCCGAGCCGGTCGACCAGCCAGCCGGTGAAGAGAAAGGCAAAGGCGGCGGAAAACTGTGTCACCGCAGCCAGATCGCCGAAGTCGCTGTCGGTCCAGCCGAAATCGGCCATCATGTCGGGCTTGAGGATGGCGATGATCGGACGATCCATCGCATTGAACACCCCCGCCACGCACAGCACCGTGAACAGCGACCAGCGCAGCCGATCAGACAGGGGCGAAGGAGTGGCAGCCATCAGAGGGGTTCCTAGCGACAGGGCGCAAGCAGCGGCAAGCCCGCAGCGCGAAATGAGAGGGCCGCCGGATTGCTCCGACGGCCCGATGCTTCATGGTGCGGCCCGAAGCAGGGTAATCCCATTCACAATCACATCCGTGCGCGCAGGCTGACCCCGAAATAGCGATCCGCATCGCGCGGGATCTGGAGGCGCCGCCCATTCTCGACATTGAGCAGGACGTAGCTTTCATCGGTAATGTTGCGCGCGTGGAAGGTCACGCGATACTTGTCATCAGCATCCGAGAAGCCGAGCGAGGCGTTCCAGATGCCATAGGGATCGATCCGCCCCTGCTCGCCCAGATCGGAGAACTGGGTGCTGGTGTGGCGGAAATCGGTCGAGAAATACATCCGCACACTGGTGCCGAGCGCGGTTTCGTAATCGGCGCCGATGTTCCAGACGAATTCCGGTGCCAGCGGCAGGCGCGTGCCATTGCGGGCATCGGGGGCGTTGGTCTGCGGGTTGGGGTTGAATTCCTTGACCCGTGCATCGGCATAGGCCCCGCTTGCACGCAAGGTCAGGCCGGTGGTCGGCACCAAAGCAAGATCGGCCTCGAACCCGCGGCTGCGCACGGTGCCGGCATTGGTCAGGTTGGAGACCACCGCGCCGTTGAGCAGGACGAAGTTGTTCGCCTGGAAGCCATCATACTCGACGGTGAAGGCCGCCAGATTGAACCGCCCCTTGCGATCCCAGAACTGCGATTTGAGGCCCACTTCAAACGAATCCGACAGCTCTTCATCAATCGGCAGGGCGTTGGTGGGGGCCGTGTGGTTGAAAAAGACGTTGAACGCCGGCCCCTTATAACCGCGGGTGTAGCTACCATAGAGCATGACATCGTCGCTCGGCTCATATTGCAGCACCGCCCGGCCCGAGAGATTGCCCGTCTTGGTCGAACCTGCCGAGGTATTGGTGCCATTGCCGCCACTGGCGATCGTGCCGCCCGCCGGATTGGGCGAAACCCCCGGCCCAACCGCAGGCTGGCCGTTGGTGGCATTCACCCCCGGCGCGCGGGTGTGGGTGAATTCCAGATCATCCCAAGTGTAGCGCAAGCCCCCGGTGAAGGAGAGCTGTTCGGTAAAGCGGTAGGTCGCCTGACCGAACACCGCGAAGTTGGTCGAGGTCACATCGCTGAGCGAGGTCGCGGTGGGGAAGATGGTGTTGACGGTATCCGCCAGATTGCACGGGGTCGCCCCGGTGCGCGGATCGACCGGCAAGGTCGAGCTGTTGCACACCACATTGCGGCGGGTGAAGACCTGGCTGTTCTCCGATTGCCATGCGAACACACCGGCCTGATAGAAGAACCGCTTGGTCTGATCGGAAGCGATGCGGACTTCGGCGGAAATCTGCTCGGTCCGCACCTCGCCTTCGTCATGCAGCTGCGGCGTTCCGACAATCGGCCGCGGCAGGAAGTCGCCTTCGCGGAACTCCTGGTTGAACCAGTTGCGATAGCCGAGGATGACGCTGAGCGTGTGCGCCTCGCCCACGCCGAAGTCGCCCGAGCCGGTGATGCTCCATTGGCGATCGCGGGTGCGGGTCACGAGGTTGTTGTTCACGAAGCGCTGATCCGCGCCCAGCGCGACTCCACCCGGCAGGTTGAGCTCGGCATCGAGCACGGCACCGCGGCTGGCACCGGTCACATCGGCGCAGCAATCATTATCGGCTTCGAAATAATCCGCGATCAGGCGCAGATCGGTGCGCCCGCTCGAATAATCGAGGATGCCGCGCGCGCCGTAATTCTCGAAGCCGTTGATCTTCTGATCGCCATTGGCGACATTGGTGATGTTGCCATCGAAGGAACCGTAGAAACCAGTCACGCGCGCGGTGAGATTTTCGGCGAGCGGGCCGGACAGCGCGGCGCGCATGCGCACTTCATTGCCTTCGAACCAATCGGCGCGGGCTTCGCCTTCGAACTCATCGGTGCCGCCCTTGGACACGATGTTGACAAGGCCTGCCGAGGCATTGCGCCCGAACAGGGTGCCCTGCGGACCGCGCAGCACTTCGAGGCGTTCAATATCCACCAGATCCGTGAAAGCCTGGCCCGAGCGCGACAGCACGACGCCATCGACAACGGTGGACACACTCGGCTCGGCCGCGATCGAGAAGGTGATGGTCCCCACACCGCGCATCACGATGGCGCTGTTGGCGCTGGTGGTGCCCTTGCGGAAGGTCACCGAGGGCACGACCGTGGCGATATTCTCAAGCGAGAACACCCCGGCCTGCTCCAGACGCTCCGACGACACCACCGAAATGGCGATCGGCACATCCTGCACATTTTCCTTCACTTTCTGTGAAGTCACAATGATTTCGCCGAGTCCTTCGTCCTGAGCGAACGCGGGCGCGGCATGGGCAAGCGCCAGAACGCTGACCGATGCGGCAAGTGATTGGAACGCAATTTTGGTGCTGGCAGGCATGTTGGTTTTCTCCCTCCCCTGTGTGTGTCGACTGTTGGGATGATGACGGGATCATCGCTCGTGCGGTCGATCTTGTGGGCCGACGGTTGCGCTTTCTGTCTCGTTATGTCAAGCGGTGTCATAAGAGGACACAAAGGGGGACCCGGCAAAAGTGGGCCTGCAACTGGCAGCACGTGACGACGGATTCGACCTGCTGATAGGCGGGCGCACCGTGCTGTGTCATCGGTCTGAATATCCTGCAATTTCCGTGGCTTCTGGTGATGCCTTGGTGACGATGGTGCGCGGCAATTTCCGTCTGTCGGATACCCCTGTGGCAGCAAGGCCACTGTCGGTCTGCGAAGTGGTGGGAGAGGGGGCGGCCGTGCTCTCCAGCGCCGATGGCGCCGCGAAAGTGGCGCTGAGTCTTGCGCCCGACGCGGCGCGGCTGAGCGTGACCGCGCTCTCTGGACACGATCGCATCACGCTGGATGTTTTGCTTGCGCCTGACGATGTGCTGTGGGGCGGGGGTGAGCAGATGAGCTATCTTGCTCTGAACGGCCGCACATTCCCGATCTGGACGAGCGAACCCGGCGTCGGGCGCGAACCCGGGACGCCGCTCACCGATCAGGCGAGCGCTGACGGCTCTTTCGCGGGCGGGGATTACTGGACAACCAATTATCCCGAACCCACCGTGCTGTGCTCGGGCGGCTGGGCACTGAGCCTCCCCAATGCCGAATATGTCGAACTCGATGCGCGCGAGCCCGGTCGGCTCAGGGTCCACGTATGGTCGGGTGCAGTCACCATCGACCTGTTCGAAGGCGCGCCTGCCGATCTCACCCGCCAGCTCGGCGCGCGCTTCGGTCCGCGTCAGGCGCTCCCCGAATGGGCATTGGGCGGAGCCATTGTCGGCCTCAAGCAGGGCGAGGCCAGCTTCGACCGGCTGGAGCGGCTGATCGAGGCAGGCGCTGCCGTCTCGGGCCTGTGGTGCGAAGACTGGGTCGGCATCCGCGAGACCAGCTTCGGACGCCGGTTATTCTGGGACTGGCAGTGGAACGCGGACCGCTACCCCGATCTGCCCGCCCGGATCGCGGCGCTGAAGGCGCGCGGCATTCGCTTCCTTGGCTATGTGAACCCCTACCTTGCGGTCGACGGCCCGCTTTATCCGGAAGCCGCAGCCAAAGGCTACTTCGCCCGATGCCTCGACAGCGATGAGCCCTATGTTGTCGATTTCGGCGAGTTTCATGCAGGCGTGGTCGATTTCACCAACCCTGCCGCTGCTGCATGGTTTGCCGAGGAGGTGATCGGCAAGCGGATGCTCGATTTCGGGCTTGATGGCTGGATGGCGGATTTCGGCGAATATCTTCCCACCGACCTGCGCTTGCACAATGGCGACCCGATGCAGGAGCACAACCGCTGGCCGGTGCGCTGGGCGGAAGTGAACGCCCGCGCCGTCGCTTCACGCGGGCGCACCGGCGATGTGCTGTGGTTCATGCGCGCCGGGCATACCGGGGTGCAGGGCCATTGTCCCTTGCTGTGGGCGGGCGACCAGTCGGTCGATTTCAGCCGCCATGACGGCATCGGCACGGTGATCACCGCCGCGCTGTCATCCGGCCTCGTTGGCAATGCCTTCAGCCATTCCGACGTCGGCGGCTACACCAGCCTGTTCGGCAATGTCCGCACCGAAGAGCTGATCCTCAGGTGGTACGAGCTGGGCGCCTTCAGTCCCGTGATGCGCACCCACGAAGGCAACCGCCCCGACGACAATCTCCAGATCGACAGCAATGCCGAACTGATCGATGGCTTTGTCAGGTGGAGCAAGGTCCACGCGCGGCTTGCGCCCTATGTCCGGCATCTCGTCGCGGAGGCGCAGGCCACGGGCCTTCCGGCTCAGCGCGCGCTGTTCCTCCACTATCCCGAGGATCGCGAAACCTTCACGATCCAAGACCAGTTTCTCTATGGTGCGGACCTGATGGTTGCACCGGTGATCGAAGCGGGAGCGGTGACGCGGACAGTCTATCTGCCGCAGGGCGACTGGCGGCATGTGTGGAGCGGCGTGGACTTCGCCCCCGGCTGGCACGATGTGCCTGCGCCCATCGGTGAGCCGCCCGTGTTCTACCGCCGCACCAGCGCTTTTGCGCCCCTGTTTGCGGAGCTCGCCCGATGAGCCGCGCCAATATCCGCGATGTCGCCGCCCGCGCGGGGGTGGCGGTCAAGACCGTCAGCCGCGTGCTCAACGGCCACCCCTATGTCAGCGCCGAACTGCGCGAGCGGGTGGAAAAGGCGATGGCCGAACTCGACTACCGTCCCTCGGTGGCGGCGCGCATCCTCTCGGGTGCCAAGTCCAACCAGGTCGCGCTGATCTACGACAATCACAGCCCCTATTACATGTTCCAGATCCAGAAAGGCTGCTGGGAGGTGTGCCACGAAAACGGCATCCGCCTGCTCGCCCAGCCGGTCGACGTCGCCGATCCGCGGGTGGGCGATCAGGTGCGCGGCCTTGTCAGCGAAACGCATGTGGACGGTATCATCCTGTCCTCGCCCGTCACCGATTGCGATCCCGTGCTACGCGCGCTGGAGACGATGGACGTGCCCTTCGTGCGCATCTCGCCGGGCACCAACCACGCGCTGACCTCCAGCGTGTTCATGGACGATGCGCAGGCTGCCGACGACATGACCACCCACCTGATCAACGCCGGGCACCGCCGCATCGGGTTCATCAAGGGCCACACCAACCACATGGCATCCGACGACCGCCTGTTCGGATACCGCCGCGCGCTGGATCGGGTTGGCATCCCGTTCGAGCCGCAACTGGTGGTCGATGGCGAGTTCGACTTCGATTCCGGCGTGGCGGGCGCGAAGGCACTGCTCGATCAGCCCGAACGGCCGACCGCGATCTTCGCCTCGAATGACGACATGGCCGCCGGCGTGCTCGCCGTGGCGCATGATCGCGGTATCAATGTGCCGGGCGATCTGTCGGTCGTCGGGTTCGACGACACCACGCTCGCCCGCACCGTCTGGCCACCGCTCACCACCATCCGCCAGCCGATGGCCGATCTGGCGCGCACCGCCACCCAAATCCTGATCGCCGGCGGGGATATCACCCACAAACGCCTGCCCCATGACCTTGTCGAGCGCGCTTCGGTCGCTCCGCCAAAAAGGAATCCCTAGATGAGTGAACTGCCCCTTCCGCCTGCCACCCGCAGCCTTGGTGCGAGCGGCATTGAGGTGTCTCCCCTTGCCTGGGGGATGTGGCGGCTGACCGAGAATGGCCGCACCGCGGCCGAAGCGGCCAAGCTGGTGCACGCGGCGCTGGATGCCGGGATCACGTTCCTCGACACTGCGGACATCTATGGCTTCGACGGCGCAGGCGGGTTTGGCGATGCCGAGGTGCTGCTGGGCGAAGTGCTGGCGGCTGATCCTTCCCTACGGGGCAAGATGGTGCTGGCGACCAAGGGCGGCATCCTCCCGCCGCTGCCTTACGATCAGAGCGCGGATTATCTGCGCGCCGCTATCGACGCCTCGCTTGCCCGGCTGAAGGTCGACAGCGTCGATCTGTGGCAGATCCACCGGCCCGATATCCTCGCCCATCCGCAAGAGGTGGCGCGGGTGCTGGACGATGCGCTGGCGAGCGGCAAGATCCGCAGCCTTGGCGTCTCGAACTTCACGATGGCGGAGACCGCTGCGCTCAATCACTTCCTCGGCACCAAGCTGGCGACGACCCAGCCCGAGATCAGCCCCCTGCGGATCGACTGCTTCGAGAACGGCGAGCTCGACCAGGCGATGGTGCTCGGCCTGACCCCGCTCGCGTGGTCGCCGCTCGGTGGCGGGCGTCTTGCCGCGCCGCAGAGCGAGCGTGACAAGGCGGTGGCGGCAGCGCTCGATGCCGTGGCCGAGGCGCAGGGCGTCTCGCGCACCGTAGCGGCCTATAGCTGGCTGATGGCGCATCCGGGGGGGATCATCCCGATCATCGGCTCGCAGAATGCGGCGCGCATCGCCGAGGGCGCGCAGGCGCTCACAGTGCGGTGGACGCGGACCGCATGGTACGCGGTGCTTGTCGCCGCGCGCGGCGTGCCTTTGCCGTAAGGAAGAAATCCCACCCCGTTCGGGCTGAGCCTGTCGAAGCCCTGCCCTTTCTTGGGATAGCGCGGGTGGATCGAAGAAAAGTGCAGCCCTTCGACAAGCTCAGGGCGAACGGAGTTCGGGAGGATTTATGACCCAACAATGCGAAATCGCGTGGTTCTCCGCGCTGTGTGACGACGATTACGAATTCCTCGGCGTTCCCGATCCCTATCTCGCTTCAAGCTGGGAGCATTGCCGCAACCTCGTGCTGCGCGCCGAGGAAGGCGGGTTCGACAATATCCTGCTGCCTTCGGGCTATCAGCTGGGCGTCGACACAACGATCTTCGCCGCCGCCGTCGCCACGCAGGTCAAGCGCATCAAGCTGCTGTGGGCGACGCGCATGGGCGAGGACTGGCCGCCGCAACTCGCGCGCCGGATCGCCACGCTCGACCGCATCCTCGGCCCGAATGCTGCCGGCACCGGAGGCAGGCTCAACGTCAACATCATTTCCTCGGACATGCCGGGCGAGAAGATCGAGAGCGGCCCGCGCTACCGCCGCGGCACCGAGATCATGAAGATCGTCAAGACGCTGCTCAATGGCGAGCACCTCGATTTCGACGGCGAGTTCTACAAGCTCAAGCTCGATCCGCCGCGCATCACGACGCTCTCGGGCAAGTGCCCGCCGTTCTACTTCGGCGGCCTCAGCCACGAGGCGCGCGAATGTGCGGCCGAGGCGGCGGACGTCTACCTGATGTGGCCCGATACGATGGACAAGGTCCGCGAGAACATCGCCGACCTCAAGGCGCGTGCGGCCAATTACGGGCGCACGCTGAAATTCGGCTACCGCGTCCACGTGATCGTGCGCGAGACCGAGGACGAGGCGCGCCACTATGCCGACCGGCTCCTGTCCAAGCTGGACGATGAAGCAGGCCGCGCGATCCGCGAAAAGAGCCTCGACGCCAAGAACTACGGCGTCCAGCGCCAGCAGGAACTGCGCGGGGCGGCGGATGGCGACGGCTTTGTCGAGGCAAACCTGTGGACCGGCATCGGCCGCGCGCGCTCGGGCTGCGGGGCAGCGATCGTCGGCACGCCCGATCAGGTGCTCGCCAAGCTTCGCGCCTATCAGGCCGAAGGGATCGAGGCCTTCATCCTCTCGGGCTACCCGCACATGCAGGAAGCCGATCTGTTCGCGCGCCATGTGCTGCCGCATATCCAGCACGGTCCGCTGGAAATGTGAGGGACGGTTCAGCTGTCGCTGGTGGCGGCTGCGTCCTTCGTCGTGACGAAACGGACTCGCTCAACGCATTGGGTGACAGCCGCGTCGCCCGCTTCGAAGCGACCGGATCGCAGCACCGCTGCGCCCACCTCGCCGAATTCCTCGCTCGGCTGGACAGACAGAACGCGGACATTGCCGACTGTCCCATCGGCTGCAATGTCGAAACCCAGCACCGCCCAGCCTTCGATCGCCCGTTCGTTATAGGCCTGCGGATAGGTAAGCTTGGGCTTCTTGTCCCAGCTGCGTAGTTTTTCGCAACTGCGGAAGTCGGGAAAATCGCTGTCCTCAGGTGCAGGCGGAGCGGGAATGACGCCAGGGTTACGCCACCATGCGGCCACGCAGCCCGTGCGCGGCCCGCCGGCAAAGCGGTTGTCTCTGAATGCAAGCAGGCTTTGCGCATCCAGATCCGCATCGCCCGAGGAAAAGATGACGCTGACGTTCGCCGGGGCGCCATTTTCATCAATGTCGAAGCGCACCCAGCTCCACTTCCGCGCGCCGTCGCGCGCCGAAACTTTGCGAAAATCAGGAAAGCCCCGGAACAGCGGAGCGGGCCAACCAACCGTGCTGCAATCGCCGCCGCCCAGCTGATCGCGCAGCGCAGTATTGAGCAACATCCTCGGCACCACCCCGAGGATTGCCAAGGTGTCCCGTGGAACCCGCGCTGCCTCGACATATTGCGGGCTATAGACGACGCGGCATTCGGATCGCCGTGCACCCTCGACAAAACGGCTGGCTCGCAGCGAAGGCATCAGGTCGCGGACCGCAAACCTTGCGAGAAAGCGTTTGGTATCGATGCGCATGGTCTTAGCCTCGGTATCAAAGGAGGCTTCGAGCTCGCCTTCGACATAGCCGCCTTCCAGCACCCGCATATCGACCGCGCGGCCGGTTTCATCGACAGAGAACCCGATCGTGACCGGAAAATTGAGCAGCTTTTTCGCGATCAATTGCGGGTGCGGGGCGATCCGTTCAACCGCTGACACTGCCTCACCATTGCAAGTGATCGTGTCGTTATTCCACGACAGAACGAAATCGCCCTTCGAAAACGGCGTTGCGCTGATCATCGCCGGGTTCAGGCCGCGCAACAACGGCACAGACGTCGGTTGTGCTGCAAGCCGGGCGGGTTGCGCGATCAAGGCGCAGACCAGTGCGGACAAGCTTACCATCAGGGCATTTCTAAGCATCGGCGCACTCCAGCCATTGGCCTCATCAAGGGCTGTGAGGCTAGCAGGCAAAGCCGACGCCTGTGAAGGAATAATCGAATTTCAGCCGCTTATGCGGGCAGGGGAGGGAGCGACTCGGATCGTCAACAAGAGGCCACGGGTGCAAGGCACAACAGGCTCTCGGGGAACAAGCAGCCGGATCTGCTCAAGAGTACAAGGCAATAAGCACCACGCCAGAAACAACAAGGGCCGCCAACCCAACGGGTCAGCGGCCTTTTGAATGTCTTGTCTGGTTGCGGGAGTTGGATTTGAACCAACGACCTTCAGGTTATGAGCCTGACGAGCTACCGGGCTGCTCCATCCCGCGATACCGGTGCCTGCACACCTCAGACGCCAAAAGGGCCGCCCTTGCGGGACAGCCCTATTGACTATGTGAATGGGTTTGAACACGCACCCACCAGCTGCAATGCCTGGCGACGACCTACTCTTCCGGACCTTGAGGCACAGTACCATCGGCGCGGTCTGGTTTCACGGCCGAGTTCGAGATGGGATCGGGTGGGTCACAGACGCTATGGTCACCAAGCAATGAAGCTAGTGGATGCGGGTTTTAAATCGATGCACACTCTTAATGGAGTGGTTTGAAGACGTATCTGGCTGGAGACATTCTCCACCAACGCAGACCAACAGGCCTGTCGTTGACAGTGCGAATTCTCAAGCGCGATATGAACTATTAGGACCGGTTAGCTGCATGCATTACTGCACTTCCACACCCGGCCTATCAACGTGATGGTCTATCACGGTTCAAAGATACCTAATCTTAAGGGAGGCTTCCCGCTTAGATGCTTTCAGCGGTTATCCCGTCCGTACATAGCTACCCTGCGGCACCCTTGGCAGGATGACAGGTACACCAGAGGTACGTTCACCCCGGTCCTCTCGTACTAGGGGCAACTCCTTTCAAGTATCGACGCCCACGGCAGATAGGGACCAAACTGTCTCGCGACGTTCTGAACCCAGCTCACGTACCACTTTAATTGGCGAACAGCCAAACCCTTGGGACCTGCTCCAGCCCCAGGATGTGATGAGCCGACATCGAGGTGCCAAACGATTCCGTCGATATGAGCTCTTGGGAATCATCAGCCTGTTATCCCCGGCGTACCTTTTATCCGTTGAGCGATGGCCCTTCCACGAGGGACCACCGGATCACTATGACCGACTTTCGTCTCTGCTCGACTCGTCAGTCTCGCAGTCAGGCAGGCTTATGCCATTGCACTCTAACAGACGGTTTCCAACCGTCCTGAGCCTACCATCGCGCGCCTCCGTTACTCTTTAGGAGGCGACCGCCCCAGTCAAACTACCCGCCACAGAGGGTCCCTACACCGGATAACGGTGCGAGGTTAGACATCAGAAAACAGCAGGGTGGTATTTCACCTATGGCTCCACGACAGCTGGCGCCGTCGCTTCAAAGCCTCCCACCTATGCTACACAACTCTTTCCTAATGCCACTCTGAAGCTGCAGTAAAGGTGCACGGGGTCTTTCCGTCTAACCGCGGGTACTCCGCATCTTCACGGAGAATTCAATTTCGCTGAGCATATCCTGGAGACAGTGGGGAAGTCGTTACGCCATTCGTGCAGGTCGGAACTTACCCGACAAGGAATTTCGCTACCTTAGGACCGTTATAGTTACGGCCGCCGTTTACTGGGGCTTCAATTCGGAGCTTGCACTCCTCCTCTTAACCTTCCAGCACCGGGCAGGCGTCAGACCCTATACGTCGTCTTGAAGCCGACTTAGCAGAGTCCTGTGTTTTTGATAAACAGTCGCTACCCCCTGGCCTGTGCCCCCCACCAAAAGTTGCCTTAAGATGGGGCCTCCTTCTTCCGAAGGTACGGAGGCAATTTGCCGAGTTCCTTCAGGATACTTCTCTCAAGCGCCTTGGTATACTCTACCTGACCACCTGTGTCGGTTTCGGGTACGGTCTATACGGTGGGGCTATTTCCTGGAACCTCTTCACCGCCCCTACCAATCCAATAAGGAGGAACGATTTACGAGATCCGTCACACACCACCAGGCCCACGAATATTAACGTGGTTCCCATCGACTACCCCCTTCGGGCTCGTCTTAGGGGCCGGCTCACCCTACGCTGATTAGCATTGCGTAGGAACCCTTGGTCTTTCGGCGACAGGGCATCTCACCCTGTTTGTCGCTACTCATGTCAGCATTCGCACTTCCGATACGTCCAGCGTCGGTTACCCTTCGCCTTCACTCGCCTACGGAACGCTCCGCTACCGCTGCAGTAAACTGCAACCCTAAGCTTCGGTGCATATCTTTAGCCCCGTTACATTTTCGCCGCAGGAACCCTTATTTAGACCAGTGAGCTGTTACGCTTTCTTTAAAGGATGGCTGCTTCTAAGCCAACCTCCTGGTTGTTTTGGGATTCCCACATGCTTTCCCACTTAGATATGACTTGGGGACCTTAGCTGTAGGTTAGGGCTGTTTCCCTTTTGACGACGGACCTTAGCACCCGCCGTCTGTCTGCCAGACAAGACTCGATGGTATTCGGAGTTTGGTTAGGTTTGGTACCGCTCGCGCAGCCCTAGCCCATCCAGTGCTCTACCCCCATCGGCATACATCTGACGCTCTACCTCAATAGATTTCGCGGAGAACCAGCTATTTCCCGGCTTGATTGGCCTTTCACCCCTAAACACAAGTCATCCGAGCATTTTTCAACATGCAACGGTTCGATCCTCCAGTGCGTGTTACCGCACCTTCAATCTGCTCATGCCTAGATCGCCGGGGTTCGGGTCTAATCCAACATACTCAGTCGCCCTATTCAGACTCGCTTTCGCTTCGCCTACACCTAACGGCTTAAGCTCGCATGCTAGATTAAGTCACTGACCCATTATGCAAGAGGTACGCTGTCACCCCCTATGGAGCTCCAACTGCTTGTAAGCATCCGGTTTCAGGTACTGTTTCACTCCCCTAATCGGGGTGCTTTTCACCTTTCCCTCACGGTACTGTGTTCGCTATCGGTCATGTACGAGTATTTAGGCTTGGAGGGTGGCCCCCCCATGTTCAGACAGGATTTCACGTGTCCCGCCCTACTCTAGTCCTTCAT
Source organism: Erythrobacter epiphyticus (assembly GCF_034653295.1). Lineage (NCBI taxonomy): Bacteria > Pseudomonadati > Pseudomonadota > Alphaproteobacteria > Sphingomonadales > Erythrobacteraceae > Erythrobacter > Erythrobacter epiphyticus. The sequence goes on from NZ_JAYEEU010000002.1 coordinate 260,446, forward strand.
CATCACTTTCGCATACGGGGCTGTCACCCGCTACGGCCAAACTTTCCAGAATGTTCTGCTAGTTGAAATGAAGGCACTGGCCTGGTCCCGGTTCGCTCGCCACTACTACGGGAATCTCTGTTGATGTCTTTTCCTCCAGGTACTGAGATGTTTCAGTTCCCCGGGTTCGCTTCACCAAACCTATATATTCAGTCTGATGATACCTTATCCACCTCGCCCGGCCTGCCCGAGGGCAGACTGGAAGAAATGGTGAAGGTGGGTTTCCCCATTCGGAAATCGCCGGATCAAAGTTTGCTCACAACTCCCCGACGCTTATCGCAGCGTGCCACGTCCTTCTTCGCCTGTACATGCCAAGGCATCCACCAAATGCTCTTACCTCACGCTTGAGAATCCACACCATCAACGATAGGCCTGCATAAAAGCCTGTGCGCTTAAAGACGGTGGGAGAATTATCTCAGCCAGATAATCAATTTGATTGATTTGTGATGCACGAAAGATCGCACAGGCCAGAGCCTGTTCGATACAATCCATGCGCCACGGCATCGATTTAAAAACCCATTCACAATGTCAAAGAACGGCAATCCCATATGAAATATGGCGATCGCCTGACCCGCATAATGCGGGATCCGCTTTCGTTTCATCTATCGGACGGTGGTACCTGGTGGAGCCTATCGGGATCGAACCGATGACCCCCTGCTTGCAAAGCAGGTGCTCTCCCAGCTGAGCTAAGGCCCCATGTAGGTAATGGTGGGCCTGAGAAGATTCGAACTTCTGACCTCACCCTTATCAGGGGTGCGCTCTAACCGACTGAGCTACAGGCCCATTCCACCAAACGCCGACCGCCAATTCCCGAAGGAACAGGCTGCCGCGAGGGGCGTGAGCCGGCTCAGGCACACAACAAGCCAGAAGGCTTGTTGCATCCGATTGATGAAAGGACATGAGGACGACGGCAATGTTCTTTGGAGATCACGAAGCACTTTCAGAGGCCAGCCCTGACGCTTTCGTGAAAATCCTTAGAAAGGAGGTGATCCAGCCGCAGGTTCCCCTACGGCTACCTTGTTACGACTTCACCCCAGTCGCTGAACCCACCGTGGTCAGCTGCCTCCTTGCGGTTAGCGCACTGCCTTCGGGTGAATCCAACTCCCATGGTGTGACGGGCGGTGTGTACAAGGCCTGGGAACGTATTCACCGCGGCATGCTGATCCGCGATTACTAGCGATTCCGCCTTCATGCTCTCGAGTTGCAGAGAACAATCCGAACTGAGACAACTTTTGGAGATTAGCGCACCCTCGCGGGATAGCTGCCCACTGTAGTTGCCATTGTAGCACGTGTGTAGCCCAGCCTGTAAGGGCCATGAGGACTTGACGTCATCCCCACCTTCCTCCGGCTTATCACCGGCAGTTTCCTTAAAGTGCCCAACTTAATGATGGCAACTAAGGACGAGGGTTGCGCTCGTTGCGGGACTTAACCCAACATCTCACGACACGAGCTGACGACAGCCATGCAGCACCTGTCACTAGGTCCCCGAAGGGAAGAAATCTGTCTCCAGAAGTCGTCCTAGGATGTCAAAGGCTGGTAAGGTTCTGCGCGTTGCTTCGAATTAAACCACATGCTCCACCGCTTGTGCAGGCCCCCGTCAATTCCTTTGAGTTTTAATCTTGCGACCGTACTCCCCAGGCGGATAACTTAATGCGTTAGCTGCGCCACCCAAGTTCTGTGAACCCGGACAGCTAGTTATCATCGTTTACGGCGTGGACTACCAGGGTATCTAATCCTGTTTGCTCCCCACGCTTTCGCACCTCAGCGTCAATACTTGTCCAGCGAGTCGCCTTCGCCACTGGTGTTCTTCCGAATATCTACGAATTTCACCTCTACACTCGGAATTCCACTCGCCTCTCCAAGATTCTAGCTTCCCAGTTTCAAGGGCAGTTCCGGGGTTGAGCCCCGGGATTTCACCTCTGACTTAAAAAGCCGCCTACGTGCGCTTTACGCCCAGTAATTCCGAACAACGCTAGCTCCCTCCGTATTACCGCGGCTGCTGGCACGGAGTTAGCCGGAGCTTATTCTCCAGGTACTGTCATTATCATCCCTGGTAAAAGAGCTTTACAACCCTAAGGCCTTCATCACTCACGCGGCATTGCTGGATCAGGCTTTCGCCCATTGTCCAATATTCCCCACTGCTGCCTCCCGTAGGAGTCTGGGCCGTGTCTCAGTCCCAGTGTGGCTGATCATCCTCTCAGACCAGCTATGGATCGTCGCCTTGGTAGGCCATTACCCCACCAACTAGCTAATCCAACGCGGGCCCATCCAAAGGCGATAAATCTTTGGTCCGAAGACATTATCCGGTATTAGCTCAAATTTCTCTGAGTTATTCCGAACCTAAGGGCAGGTTCCCACGCGTTACGCACCCGTGCGCCACTAGACCCGAAGGTCTCGTTCGACTTGCATGTGTTAGGCATGCCGCCAGCGTTCGTTCTGAGCCAGGATCAAACTCTCAAGTTTGTGTCACACACCAATCAGGCATGGGGAAAACCCCATCGACCGGACTGGCATGAGCTTCAAGGAGCCGATACCTGCACTGTCAAACGTAATGGATACGAATGAACATGCTTATCATCCGGCCAGGCGTGGAGCCCAAAACGGATGTGGCAATCGGCTTGGTTACTGGTATCCGGAGCCTTAAAACCCCCGGACCAGGCGCCGTCGCCCACATGTCCCTTCATCAAAAACCAACAATGTCAAAGAGCCGCCAGACAGTAATAGGGGACAGCGCTTGGTTCCCCGATTTACACCGGGGGACCGGCTATCCGAATTTCTTGGCGACCGAGCGTTGCGGTGGCGGTGGAAGCCGTCAGCGCCGCGTCGGTGGAGCCCATCTATGCGTGGTTCGGGATTCGGTCAACGGCTTTTTGCAATTTTATTTCAAATTTTGCGAAAGGCGAGGAAATCCAAGGATTTGAGCGGGTATTTTTGCCGTCCAAAGGCATCTTTCCTCCCATTCCAGCCGTCCTGACAGGGCAGAATCGCTGATTCACGAGCCGATCCGGTGCTGAATCAGCGCTCCGCCACACCGATGGCGGCACGTAGCCGCCAGAGACTCGCCGCACCCGATTCATGATCGCGCCATGGGGCGCATCCTTTGCCATGGTGGGACCGTCTCTGGCTGTGATACATTCCTCCCATCCAAGCCGCTCTTCGCCCCTGCATGGTGATGCGGCTCCTATAGGACTATATAATGCGCGCTTCGCACCTGGCCTTGATCGCGATTGCTTTGGCTCTCAGCGGGACGCCCGCCGCCCATGCCGCAGGCCCTGCCGCCGGTGCTGCGTCGAATCTCCCTGCCGAGACCATCGCCCCGGTGCTGACAGATCCGTTGACGGATATCCTCGGGCTTCAGGAACAAGGCGACCGCCGGCTGACCTTGCCGGTGATGATCGACGGCCAAGGCCCGTTCCACTTCATGATCGACACCGGCAGTCAGGCCACCGCCGTCGCGCATGAGATCAACGCCGTGCTCGCCCTCCCACCCGCAGGCCGGGCCAACCTGCTTGGCATGGCGAGCATCCGGCCGGTTGATCTGGTCTCGATCGGGCGGCTCGATGTCGGCAAGCACTATATAGAAGGGCTGGCAGCCCCGCTGCTCGAACGCGACAATATCGGCGCAGATGGAATCATCGGGCTCGACAGCTTGCAGGATTTCCGCGTGCTGATCGATTTCCGTGCGCCCTCGATTGCCCTGCAGGACATGCGCGGCAATCGGGGGAAACGCGACGGCTTTGAAATCGTGGTCCGCGCGCGCCAGCAAGCGGGGCAACTGCTGATCACCAACGCGCTGGTCGAAGGCATTGCCACCACGGTGATCATCGATACCGGCGCGCAGGCCAGCCTTGCCAACCCCGCCTTGCGGGACAGGTTGCGCAGCAAGCGCGAGGCCGAAGTCATCACCACGGATGTGAACGGTGTCGATCTGGTGGGCCACCTTGCCGTCGTGCGCTCGCTCAAGATCGAATCGCTCCAGCTCAACAACATCCCGCTGACCTTTGCTGATTCGCCGGTGTTCGCGGCGCTGGGGCTGGCCAACACGCCGGTGCTCGCTTTGGGGATGCAGCATTTGCGGCTGTTTGACCGGGTGGCGATCGATTTTGCCAACAGCCGCATCCTGTTCGATCTGCCGCGCGATGTCGCGGCAGCGCAGCGCGAGGCACAGCGCATTCCCTTCTCCTTCTAGACGCAAAAGGAATGGCAGCTTGCGCTGACCCCTGCGCGCGCCCACATGCAGGGGCCTATGCCTCCTGACAGCACCCAGACCGCCGACGACCGCCGCCAGATTGAAAGCTGGCCCACGATCAAACGCTTCCTTCCCTATCTGTGGCCGCGCGAAGATGCTTCGTTGCGGCGTCGCATTGTCATTGCGATGGGGCTGGTGCTGGCGGGCAAGGGCGTCACGCTCGCCCTGCCCTTTGCCTATAAGGGCGCGGTCGATCAGATGGCGGGGCCGCCGTCCGGCAGCGCGGGCGAGCAGGCGCTGATTGTTGCCGCGGCGCTGGTCACTGCCTATGCGCTCGGGCGCTTTACCGCCGTGGTGTTCGACAACCTGCGCAACATCGCCTTCGAACGAGTCGGCCAGCTGGCGACGCTGCATCTTGCCGAGGACGTGTTCCGGCGCTTGCACCAGCTTTCGCTGCGCTTCCATCTCTCGCGGCGCACCGGCGAGGTGACCAAGATCATCGAGCGCGGCACCAAGAGTATCGGCATGATGCTCTACTTCCTGCTGTTCAATCTCGCCCCGACTGCGATCGAACTCGTGGCGGTGGGCATCATCTTCTACATCAATTTCGGGATCGAGCTGGTGCTGGCGACCGCCGTCACAGTGATGGCCTATATATATGTCACGCGCTGGATCACCGATTGGCGCGCCAAACTGCGGCGCGAGATGAATGATCTTGATGGCCGCGCGCTGCAACGCGCGGTTGATTCGCTGCTCAATTTCGAGACCGTCAAATATTTCGGTGCCGAACACCGCGAAGAAGAACGCTATTCAGGCGCAGCACGCGCCTATGCCGAGGCCGCGATCAAATCGGAAAACTCGCTCGCGCTGCTCAATATCGCGCAATCGCTCATCACCAATGCGCTGATGGCAGGCGCCATGGCCTACACGGTGTGGGGATGGCAGCAGGGGCGGCTGAGTGTCGGCGATCTGGTGCTGGTCAACACCTTCCTGCTCCAGCTGTTCCGTCCTCTGGATGTGCTGGGCTGGGTCTATCGCACGATCCGCCAGGGGCTGGTTGATATGGCCGACATGTTCCGCCTGATCGATACCGAGATCGAGGTGAAGGATGCCCCGGGTGCGCCCGCCCTGATCGTGCAGCGCCCGACCGTCGCCTTCGATAACGTCACTTTCGGGTATGAGGGCGAACGCACGATCCTGCATGGCCTGAGCTTCGAAGTGCCCGCCGGTTCGCATGTTGCGATTGTCGGGCCTTCAGGCGCGGGCAAGAGCACGATCGGACGGCTCCTGTTCCGCTTCTATGATCCGCTCGCCGGGCGGGTGCTGGTCGGCGGGGATGATATTGCCGGGGTCACGCAGGAAAGCCTGCGGGCGCTGATCGGGATTGTCCCGCAGGACTCGGTGCTGTTCAACGATACGCTCGCCTACAATATCGCCTATGGCGCGGAAGGCGCGGATATGGCGGCGGTGGAACAGGCTGCGCGCGATGCCGCGCTGATGCCGCTGATCGAACGCCTGCCCGATGGCTTTGACACCATGGTGGGCGAACGCGGGCTCAAACTGTCGGGCGGAGAGAAGCAGCGGGTCGCCATCGCGCGCACGCTGGTGAAGAACCCGCCGATTCTCCTGCTCGACGAGGCGACCAGCGCGCTCGACACCCGCACCGAACAGGAAATCCTCGGCACGCTGAAACGCGTCGCGCAGGGGCGCACCACGATCGCGATTGCCCACCGCCTTTCGACCATCGCCGATGCCGACCGCATCCTCGTGCTCGATCACGGGCGGCTGGTGGAAAGCGGCGATCACGGCGCGCTGCTCGCCATGGGCGGGCTCTATGCCGACATGTGGGCGCGCCAGCTCGCCGAACAGGGCGAGGAACGCGAAGCCGCGGAGTGAGTCGATCAGGCGCAATTGCCGTGCGGCATCCTGCGCCCTAGGAATTGCTCCCGACCCAAATCAAAACAAGCCACGGAGAGCCTGAAACACCTATGCCTCGCAACCTTTTTGCTGCCGCCTTGCTGGCGACCACCACCCTGTCCCTTGGTTTTGCCCTGCCTGCCCATGCGCAGGATACAGCCGCCCCCGAACCCGCGGTCGCCTTGCCCGCCGCGCTCACCGCCGAACAGATGCCGCCGATCCCGCTGGCCATGGCAGAACGCGCGCGGCCCTATCTCGAAGCGCGCGGCGCGGGCTTTGCTGGTTGGGATCCCAACGCGCGCGCGGTGCTGGTCAGCACCCGCTTTGCCAACACCAACCAGCTTCACCGCGTGGCCCAACCGATGGGCGCGCGCACCCAGATCACCTTCGAGGCCGAGCCGGTCGGCGGACGCTATGCCCCCAAGCGCGGCGATGTGATCGTGGTCCGCAAGGACCGGGGCGGGGATGAATACTTCCAGCTTTACACCCTCAAGGATGGGCGCCTCACCCTGCTGACCGATGGCAAGAGCCGCAACCAGCAGGGCGCGTGGAGCGCCGACGGGCACTTGCTGGCCTTCAGCTCGACCCGCCGCAACGGCGTCGATTCGGATCTCTACGTGATGGACCCGCGCGATCCGGCCTCGGCGCGGATGGTGTTCCAGAGCAATGGTGGCGGCTGGGCGGTGCTCGGCTTCTCGCCGGGCAAGCAGGAAGCCTATGTCGCCGATTACAATTCGGTGCAGGATGTCGATCTCTACCGGCTCGATATGGCAAGCGGGACGATGCTGCCGATCGGCAATCCGGCCGATCAGGTGGCGCATGGTTCGTTCCGGGTCGGGCCGGATGGCACCTTGTGGGTGACCAGCGACCGCGATTCGGATTTCCAGCGGCTTGGACGGCTCGATCCGATCACCGGCAATTTCACCCCGGTGACCAACGAGCGCTGGGACGTTGATGGCTTTGATATCAGCCCCGACGGCAAGACCATCGCCTATGTGGTGAACGAGGCCGGGACCGACAGGATGCGCCTGCTCGATGTCGCCACCGGCAAGGTGCGCAAGGTTGATGCCCTGCCCGCCGGGTTGATCGGCGGCGTGGAATTCGCGCCGTGGGGCGAGATCGGCTTTTCGCTAAGCTCGGCCAAGAGCGCATCGGACGTCTGGTCGCTGGATCCCGCCACGATGCTGCTCACCCGCTGGACGCAAAGTGAGACCGGCGGGCTCGATGTTTCGGTCAATGTCGAACCGGAAATCCTCACCACCAGGAGCTTCGATGGGCTGGAAGTATCCGGCATTCTCTACCTGCCGGATCCGGCGAAGTTTCCGGGCAAGCGCCCGATGCTGGTGAGCGTCCATGGCGGGCCGGAAGGGCAAAGCCGCGCAGGCTTCCTCGCGCGCAACAACTACTACCTCAACGAGCTTGGCATTGGCCTGTTCTACCCCAATGTTCGCGGCTCGACCGGCTATGGCAAGGTGTTCGTCAGCCTCGACAATGGCCCGTTCAAGCGCGAGGATTCGGTCAAGGATATGGCGGCGCTGATTGATGCTGTGCGCGCGCACAAGCGGGTCGATGCGGCCAAGGTCGGGCTGACCGGCGGCTCCTATGGCGGATACATGTGCTATGCGGCAGCCGTGCAGCTCAAGGACAAGCTCGCCGCCACGCAATGTACCGTCGCGATCAGCAATTTCGTGAGCTTCCTCGAGAACACCAATCCCTACCGGCAGGATCTGCGCCGGGTCGAATATGGTGACGAACGCGATCCGGTGCAGCGCGCCAAGCTGACCGAGATCAGCCCGCTGACCCGCGTCAACGAGATCGCAAAGCCGATGTTTGTCATCACCGGCGCCAATGATCCGCGCGTGCCCAAGTCGGAAGCCGATCAGATGGTCGCCGCGATCCGCGCCAAGGGCGGTGAAGCATGGCATCTGGTTGCGGCTGATGAGGGCCACGGCTTCGCCAAGAAGGCCAATGCCGATTACGCCTTCCTCGCCCAGCTCGCCTTCTGGAAGAAGCACCTGCTGGGGGAATGATTACCCGGATTGCGAGAGGCGCTGGAGAATAGCCAGCGCCTCTTCGCGCCGCGGCCATGGCACGAACAGATGATCGTGGTAAAAACCCGCCACGACATTGCAGGCGATCCCCGCTTCGGCCAGCGCGGCGGATACGGCCGCTGTCAGCCCCACGCCTTCAAGCGCGGAATGCACCATCAGCGTGATCCGTGCGAAATCTCCGCCTGTCGCCGGGGTGATCGCGGTGAGCCCTTCATCTTCGCGGATCAGCGCAAAGGCCTCTGCGGGCAAGCCATCGCCCGCCACCACGTCAAAGCGCCACGCCCGCCCGTCCAGCAC
>NZ_JAYEEU010000003.1:0-50074 GCF_034653295.1 Erythrobacter epiphyticus
CTCGGCTCAAGCTTCTACGCACAGGCCGATGTGCCCGATTTGATGCGCGCCGACATTATGGGCCATGCCCGCAAGGGCACCAACGCCCTGCATTATTCCAAGCGGGTCGAGACGCATGGTGTGGCCCAAGTGCTGGCGGAATATCGCGCCTTCATGGTCAAGCAGATTGATGTCGCAACGAGCGATCTGCGCCCCCGCCCCGTTCGACTACTCCCGCTTCGCCATCGTTCGCGCACTGGCAAGCCGAGGCTCAGATTGAAGCAGGAAAAACGGATCACACCCGTGAGGGCCGCGCTGAAAGTGGAGGGACTGCGCGGCCTGATCTGGGACAAAGCTGCCAACCGGCACAGCGTGCCTGAACGACTGATTCCGCCGAAACCGGCGGTTCGCGAGCGCCGCAGCATTATCAATCCTCACGCCAGCGAACATTCTTCTGGCGACCATTCATCTTTCCGGATGAGGGAACTGCGCAGTAGCTCTGCCAACGGAACCTTGCGACGGGCATAAAGACCGACGGCGGGGAGCATCCTGCGACACTGCGGTAAGGGTTTGCGCGGCCTCTTTCCTGAGGTTGCCCGGGGTATCGCCGAACCAGTTGCGGAACGAGCGGCCGAAGCTCGACATGTCGCTGAACCCAAGCGCATCCGCCACATCCTTGAGCGATAGCGAGGTGTCCGCAAGCAGTGCAAGGGCGCGCGCCTTGCGCTCTTCCTCGACCAGCTTGTGAAAGCTCGTGTCCTGCCGCGCCAGCGATCGCACGATCGTGCGGGTGGACATGCCGAGATGCGCGGCGGCCTGCTTGAGGCGCGGCACGCGACGCATCTGGTCGAGTTGCTCGACGATGAAATCCCGCAGCGGGTTAGAGGCCTCGGTGGCCAGAACCTCGTTCTCGAGCGCCGCCAATTTGGCACAGGCCACGTCCCAGACCAGCGGATCGAAATACGGATTGGCCTGATCGAGCCAACTGCGCGGGAAACGCAGCGCATTGGCTTCACCTGCAGGCTCGATCCGGCAATGGAAGGCCGCCAGCGCGGCCTGCGCTTCCGGAATGTCGTGGTGATGCGTCATGATGCACATGCCAGCCAACTGTTCGCCGCGATAGGCGACGATCGAGCGTTGCAGCAGCGTGAGCGCGCAGAGCGCAAAGGAATCGAACAGTGCGCCCATCGGCCATGCGGGGCGCAGCGCGATCTCGAACTGCCTCGCGTGCTCGCGCGTATCTACCCCGACCCACGAGTTGCGCGCCCCGAGCCCGCGCGCGACCATGGTGATCGAGCTGCCGAGATCGGGACCATGCAAGACCGCGAGTTCACCGGCGAGGCTGAGCGCCGGGCGCGGCCGGATAAGCATCGCTTCGACGAGCACAAAAATATCAGCATTTTCGACGATGTTGGCCATGATGAGAATGTCGTCGGCGCGCGAAAGCATGGCAGGCAAAGGGCCAATTCTACCGGCCAACGAAGTGCCCGAGCAGAGCCAGCCGGGCCAGTCCAGCCATTCTCCGAGATGCTGAAGTGTCGCGGTCGGGATGCGGGTTGCCGCTCTTGCTCCCATCATGGCGATCGCGAACCGTGCGTCTTCGCGCGGGGAGCGCTCGGGGACGGCGGCTTGCCCTGCCGATGTTTGCAACGATCTCTTGTCGACCGAATGCATCGCGATAAATTCTCCCCACGCCGCCGCAGGTGCAAGACTAGCGCAAAGTGCAGCCAGAGCAAACAGGCAGGCACCATCTCGCGCCGATAGATGTCACTATTTGTCCATTATCTGGCGAGCATTGACAATAGCCTTGCAGGCGAGCTTGGCGCACTATCCCATCCGGACAGGGACTTGATCGCCGCGCGCGGCGGCTTGCTGGTGGCAAGTGCATGCAGCGCGGCAGGGATGGGGGAATTTATGGCGGACATTCGTGCGAGTGCCGGGGGCTTGGTATTGGCGGCGGCAGTGCTGGCGCTGGTGGCGGCTTGTCAGAGCGCACCGGCTGAGGCTCCGGCAGATGCAGCGCCGGGCGAATTTGTTTGGCCGACCAGCCTCAAGGTTGTCGGCGATGGCTATCCCGGCCCCGGCGCGCCGTGCCGCCGGATCGGCGAAAGCACCGCAACGATCGACTTTCTCGATGACAGCGCGGCGCTGGTCGGCTGCCCGAGCGTTGCTGAGGCAGATAAGCTTGGGGGCAAGGTGCTCGCCACCATCGACGGGGTCACGCTGATCTCGGTGCCGAATGATCGCGCGGCAACGCCCGGCGATGGCGACGGGCAAGGCGATGCGCTGGTTGCGGGCACCAATTACAACGCCACGGCGCAGATCCGCTGCGCCGGGCATAAGGGTGCAGCTGCCGCGATGTGCGATGCCGGGGTGATCCGCAGCGGCACCGACGGCACGACAGTCGAGGTGATGCTGCCGGGCGGCGTGAAGCGGGCGATCTTCTTCAATCCCGATGGCAGTTTTCTCACTTTCAGCACCGCCGAGGCCGATGGCACCGCCGCGATGACGATCAGTTCCACGCGCAAGGGCGACACCACCATCGCCAGGCTGGGCAGTGAGACCTACGAAGTCCCGGATGCCTTCGTGACCGGCGATTGAGAGCGGCACGGCGCAAAGCGGAAGCTGGCAGGGGGCTGGCATGGATTTCATGAGGCTGCTCAAGTCGCTCGAAGAGCTGCTTTATGAAGTCATGGTGATGCTCGTGTTCTTTCCGCGCACGCTTTACCTCGTGCTCCGCCATCCCCAGCGGATGATGGATTATGCCGATACCGAACTCGGCGATGTCCAGTCCGAACAATATAACGACACGCTCAGCCCGCCGCTGTTTCTGATGATCTGTCTGGCGGTGAATCACTTGATCGAGCAGGCGCTTCCTGCCGCCGATCGGGCAAGCCTGCCGGCGTTCCTGCACGACACGCAAAACCTGTTGATGTTCAGGGTGTTCATGTTCAGCCTGCTGCCGCTGGTGCTCGCGCTCCGGCTGCTGGCGCGGCTCGGCATTGCGCTCGATCGCGAAACGCTGCGCCCTGTGTTCTACAGCCAGTGCTTCGTCACCGCGCCAATCGCCATGATGGTCGGGCTGGCGACCGGCTTGTGGCAAATCGGCGGAACCACACCTGCACAGATCGCGACAGTCATCTTTTGGGGCGGCATTTTCTGGTATCTGGTTCAGCAAACCCTCTGGTTCCGCGCCAAGCTGAAAAGTGGCTATGGCATTGCCGCCCTGAATGCCGTCGGCGCGAGCCTGGTTGCCGTGTTGCTCATCATCATCACAGCGGTGACGATCGGCTTTGTCACCGCCATGCAGGCGCGCTGATGGCAACGCCGCGTGCCCGGCTCGCAATCGCTTTGATCGTGGTCATCACCTGGGCGGCGATTACCATTCTGGTGCCCGAATGGCAGGCGCAGGGCAAGACAACGCTGCAAGAACTGGTGACGCGCGATCTGGCCTGGGGGGTGGCGGGCGCGGCGGCGTTTCTGGTGGTGGCGGCGTGGCTGGCGGGCTGGCGCGATCTGGGGCTGAAAGCGCCCGGCCCGCGCGGGTGGTGGAAGCTCATGTGGCTGCCTGCGCTTTATCTTGCGGTGCTGGGCGGGCTTGGCATCACCACGGGCAAGTTCACCGCAGCCGTGGTGGTGATGATGCTCACCAACATGGCAATGGTCGGCTTCAGCGAAGAGCTGGCGTTTCGCGGCGTGCTGTGGGGGGCGGCCCGGCGCGCCCTGCCGTTCTGGGCGGGCTTCGTGCTGGTCTCGGCAGCGTTCGGCCTTGTCCATGTGCTCAATGCCCTCCTCACCGGAGAGCTTGCCACCGCTGGCGTGCAGGCGCTCAACGCTTTCATGAGCGGATCAGCCTTCCTTGCGCTGCGCATCCGCACCCGCTCGCTGCTGCCGGTAATGGCGGTGCATGGCCTGTGGGATTTCACCGTGTTTCTCGTCGGCAGCGGGGCAGCGCTCGATCCGGCAGCTCCGGCCGCCGCCTGGCAGGAGCAACTCACCTATGGCCTCATGCTGACCGGTCCGCTGTTCCTTTACGGACTGTGGCTGGTGCGCAGCGAAGCATCGCGCGCGGGCTGGCGCGATGATGGGATCATGGATCCAGCCCATCCAGCAGGAGAACCGTAATGCGCTTTATCCTTCCCCTCGCCGCCGCGCTGATAGCGGTGACCGCGGCCAGCGTGCCGCTCGCCCCCGCAGCGCTTGCCCAGAGCGCCAAGCCCGAACGGGTGCAGTTCGCCAAGGGCGCCTCGTCCAAGACCATCAAGGGCACGCTCAAAGGCGATCACTCGCGCCAGTTCGTGGTCAATGTCCGTGCCGGGCAGACGATGACAGTCAAGCTGACGGCCAGCAATGGTTCGACCTATTTCAACGTCACCGCGCCGGGCGCACAGCAAGCGATGTTCATCGGCTCGACCTCGGGCGACACCATGACCGAGGTGATCCCCTCATCGGGTGATTACACCGTCGATCTGTTCATGATGCGCAATGCCGCGCGCCGCGGCGAGGTGACCAGCTTTACGATCACCATCGGCGCAACCGGCTGATTGCAAGGGTGCCTGCCACGGCCAGACTGGCGCAAAACGTCCACCGGCTGGCACGAAATGTCCAATGCGCAGGGGCTTTTTCTATGAGACGCTCCTTATTGGACGGATGGGATGAAAAGAGGGGGTTAAGATGATCAAACCTGCAGGAAAATTGTGCGCGCTGCTGGCAACGGCGGCGATGGTGGCAGCGCCGGTGGCAGCGCTTGCCGACACGCCCGGATCGGTGCGCGATCTGGTGGGCGCGCGCGGATCGAGCGGCGAGGAACAGCTTGAATATCGCGGCTTCCACCGCATTTCGGGCCACACCGAATATGACAGCAAGATCAATTACTGGTGGAATGGCAACACCAAGGAATGCATCAAGGCTGTGACCTATGACGGCAATTTCCGCTCGCTCGACAAGACCACGGCCGCCGATTGCGGCCAGAAGGGCAACAGCGGCGACAAGGCTGCGGCGGTTGCCGTGGGCGCTGCTGCCCTGCTCGGGATCGTCGCGCTCGCCAGCAAGTCGCACCACCGCAATGGCCAGGACTATGACGAGCGCGGCACCGCCGAATTTGAACGCGGCCACCGCGACGGACTGTATGGGCAGGCCTATCACAACTACAACAACAACACCGCCTATTCGAGCGGCTATGACAGCGGCGTGCGCGAACGCTCCGAGCAGACGAGGTATCGCGGCGGCTACAATTATGGCGGCGGCTACAGCTCCTATGTCGATGTCAACGATTTGAACGGGACGAACCGCCAGGCCGCCATCGGCCAATTGCAGAACCGCGGCTTCAGAATGCTCGACAACAAGGTGGTGGGCGATACCCGCTACATGACCTTCTGGCGCGAGGCTTCGCGCCAGTGCATCGTCACCAACTCGAGCGGCGGCAATATCTATTCGATCGAAGCTGTCTCGCCCCGCACCTGTCGGGGTTGAGGTTTGATGGCCGGGCCAGCGCTGCTTGCGCGCTGGCCGACCCAACGGGCTCGAAGTCCGGCCCCTTGGGGGCGACGGCGAGGCGGCTGACCGGCCAGGGGGCACGGGCCCGGTCAGCCGCAATTGCCTCACTGCAAGGATGACCGCCAGGGCATCGCCCCGTGCCTTGTGGCGCTGCCCCAGTGCGGCCTGCTATTTCGGGAGGGGTATTCATGACACGACATCTGCTTGCTCTCGTCAGCGCCGCCGGGCTCCTGTTGATGCCGCCCGTGGTGCGCGCTTCGCCCGATCCGGCCGCCACGCCGGGCGAGCCGGGCTGGGGTGTCGACACCGCTGCCCTGTCGGCCACGATCCGTCCCGGCGACGATTTCTACCGCTATGTCAACGAAGGCTGGCTCAAGACCGCCAAGCCGCCCGAGGGCGTTCCCTATATCGACGCCTCGGTGGAGGTCTATCTCGCCACCGAGCAGCGCGTCGCCGAACTGATCGCGATGGCGCGCGAGAGCACCGACGAACCCGGCAGTCCCGAACGGATGATCGGCGACTTCCACCGCTCGCACGCCGACGTGGCGCGGCGCAATGCGCTCGGCCTCACCCCGATTGCCAGCACGCTGGCGATCATCGGCGGTACCGAGGACCGCGCCAGCTTCGCCCGGATCATGGCCTATCCGTGGATGGACGGCTTCATCGGCGGGGGCGTGGTCGCCGATGTCGACGATCCTTCCCGCCAGATCGCAGCCATCGGCGCGAGCGGCCTGACCATGCCCTCGCGCGACTATTACCTCACCGACCAAGAGCCCTATATCGGCCACCGGCAGGCGCTGCGTGACTACATCGCCGACAGCTTCCGCCGCGCCGGGATCGATGATCCCGATGGCCACGCCGCGGCCGTGCTGGCGCTCGAGATCGCGATCGCCGAAAAGCACTGGACCCTCGCCCAGACGCGCGACGTGGTGCGGATGAACAATGTCATGTCGCCCGCCGAGCTCAAGGCCTATGCGCCCGGCTTTGCATGGGACGCCTTCCTCGCCGAGCAGGGCTTTGATGGCCAGCAGCGCATCAAGGTGATGACCGATACCGCGGTGAAGGACATGGCGCAGCTGTTCGCCGCCACCCCGGTGCGCGACCTGCAATCCTTCCTGATGTTCAAGACGCTCGATCACTGGGCGCCGTCGCTGTCGGAACCCTGGGTGCAGGCCCATTTCGACTTTCACAGCAAGCGCCTGCAATCGGTCCCGCAGCGCCGCGCCGCCGAATTCGAGAGCATCGCCGCGGTCAATGCCGTGCTGGGCGAGGAGATCGGGCGGCTCTATGTCGCCAACTATTTCGGCGCGTCCGACCGGGCCAAGGTCGCCGAGATGGTCGGCTATCTGCGCACCACCTATGCCGCGCGGATCGCGCAGCTTGACTGGATGGACGCGCCGACCCGGGCCGAGGCGCTGCGCAAGCTTGACCGGATCACCACCAAGATCGGTTTTCCCGAACAATGGCATGATCGCTCGGGCGTCAGGATCGCGCCCGACGATCTGGTCGGCAACCGTGCCCGGTTGCAGCAGTGGGCGCACAAGGACAGCCTGAAGAAGCTGGAAGAAGGCACGCGGGCCTGGGAGTTTCCCTATTCCCCGCACGAGATCAACGCCGGCTACAGCCCGTCGGCCAATACGATCATCTTCCCCGCCGGGATCCTGCAACCGCCGTTCTTCGATCCCAAGGCCGACATTGCGGTCAATTTCGGCTCGATCGCGGCGGTGATCGGTCACGAGATCGGCCACGGCTTCGACGATCAGGGCAGCCGTCAGGACGGTGACGGCAAGTTGCGCAACTGGTGGACCGACGCGAGCCGCGCCGAGTTCGAGAAACGCACTGCGGGCCTTGTCGAGCAGTTCAACGGCTACGAAGCCTTGCCCGGGCTCCATATCAACGGCCGCCAGAACCTCGGCGAGAACATCGGCGATCTCGGCGGCCTGTCGGTCGCCTATGCTGCCTATCGCGCTTACGTGGCGGACAAGCAGGGCGGCAAGGCACCGGTGATCGACGGCTTCACCGGCGACCAGCGCTTCTTCCTCGCGTGGGGCCAGCTGTGGCGCAACATCACCGGGGAAGCCGAAATCCGCCGCAAGGTGCTGTCCGACGTCCATTCGCCGGTCGAGTTCCGGGTCAACGGCGTCGTGCGCAATGTCGACGCCTGGTACGAGGCCTTCGGCGTGAAGCCGGGCGACAAGCTCTACCTGCCCCCCGAACAGCGGGTGCGGATCTGGTGACCTCCGCAAGCGGGGCAGTTTCAATCAACGACAAGGGGGATCATGCCATGACCGACCACGCCGAACCGACGCCGCTGTGGCTGCGCATCCTGCAATTTCCGCCGATCAAGCTGTTCCTGCTCGGCTACCCGCTGTTCTATTGCATCGGGTACAGCAATGCCTTTCAGGACCTGACCAAAGGCCTCCACCTGCCATCGGCCTTCGCCGTGGCCGGGATGGTGGCGCTGGCGATGTGGATCTATGTCGGCTTCGGCCGGCTCATCGAGCGCCGCGAGATCAGCGATCTGGCGTTCAATCCCGGCCTTAGGGAGCTGGGCATCGGGATGGTGGTCGGCTCGGGGCTCTATACCCTCGGCGTGCTGGTGCTGATCCTGCTCGGATACGGGCGGATCGAGGGCATGAATCCGGTCGTGGTCATGATCCCCGCACTCTATCAGGCGTGCAGCGCGGGCTTTCTGGAGGAACTGCTGTTCCGCGGGGCGCTCTACCGGATCGTCGAGGAATGGCTAGGCAGCTGGATTTCGGTGATCGTGTCCTCGGTGGTGTTCGGCGCGGTCCACCTCACCAACCCCGACGCGACGCTGACCGGCGCGATCTTCATCAGCATCGAAGCCGGCCTGCTGCTGGCGGCGGCCTATATGCTCACCCGGCGGCTGTGGCTGGGCATCGGCTTCCACATCGCCTGGAACTACACCCAGTCGGCCGTGTTCGGCGGGGTGGTGTCGGGCAGCATCGCGCAGCCGGGGCTGTTCAAGACGGTGTTCACCGGCCCCGATCTGGTGACCGGCGGCGGCTTCGGGCTCGAAGCGAGTCTCATCCCCTGCCTCATCGCGACCACGACCGGCGCGTTCCTCGCTTACAAGGCCGTGCAGCGCGGCAACGTGGTGCTACCGTTCTGGAGCCAGCCCAACGACTCGCCAAAGATCGCCCTTGCCAATGCCTAACGTCTCGTACTGGGCGGCACGAAGCGGGCTGACCGGCCCGCAGTTGGCGGGTGCAACTTATGTCAAAAGCATACTTAGATAAGGCTTGTCCGAGCGACCTCGTCTGGATCGGGAGCCGTCACTGCTCATCTCGGGCCGCAAATGGCGGCTTTGCCACGCTTTCGGAAAATTGCTGCCGTTCAGTAAGCGACCCCTGTGTGGACGGCTCTCCGTTGGCGAGGGTCTTTTTGCACTGCGCTGGCTGGTCGTGGCGCCCATGTGTCCGGCCTGTATGCGCGGCTTTGCATGGCCGCTGGCCCTGATGTCATTCGCGCGGTTCAGGTCCCTCCCGATTGCACGCACTCGAAGTGCTGGGGTCGGACGGGTTCTCCTGCTCCGGCGGTTTCAACCGGCTTGTTGCGTCAGTTCAGTCTGCCCTCTCCAACTGGTGTAGCGCCTTGGGGCGCGATCTCTCAGTCGGCTGCCATCTCCGCTTCGCGGTAAGCCTCGCCCGTTGCCAACATCGCCCAGATGATCCGGACGTTCTTGTTCGCCAGCGCGACAGCAGCAACCTTGGGCTTCTTGCGCGACAGCAACTGCGTCACCCAGGGGCGCTTGGTGCTGCCCCGCTTCGCTCGCCGCACCACTGCCATGGCACCGACCACGAGCAGCTCGCGCAGGTAGGTGTTGCTAGCCTTGGTGATGCTGCCAAGCCGCTCCTTGCCGCCGCTCGAGTTCTGGCGAGGGGTCAGGCCGACCCATGCTGAGAGGCTTCGCCCGCCACTAAAGGTAGAAGGATCAGGCACGCAGGCCACGATCGCGCTGGCCAGCAGCGGGCCTATGCCGGGTATCTTCATCAGCCTGCGGCCTGCTTCGGTTCTGCGGGCATCGGCCAGAATGCGCCGATCGTTGTCGAGGATCTGCTCCTTCACCATCTCGAGCTGGGTGCACAGCACCGCAAGGCAGGCCTGGGCCTCGTCGGGCAAGCGCGCATCATCCTGATCGGCGATGACCGCGATCAGCCTCTCCAGTCCCCCGCGTCCGATGGCTGCGGTAATGCCGAACTCGGCCATGTGCGCGCGCAGGGCATTGCTGATCTGGGTGCGTTGCCGCGTCAGGATCTTGCGCACCCGGTGCAGCATCATGGTCGCCTGCTGGTCCGGCGACTTCGCACCCACGAACCGCATCGTCGGACGGGTCACAGCTTCACAGATCGCCTCGGCATCGGCAGCGTCGTTCTTGCCGCGCTTCACATAGGGCTTCACGTATTGCGGCGGCATCAGCTTGACCTCGTGCCCGAGCGCGGTCAGCTCACGGGCCCAGTGGTGGGCTGAGGCGCAGGCTTCCATGCCGACGAGGCAGGGCGGCAGCTTCTCGAACAGCTTCAGCAGCTGACCGCGCGTAAGCCTGCGCCGCAGCACTGCCTCGCCCTGCGCGTTGACACCGTGAACCTGAAAAACAGACTTTGCCAGATCCAGCCCAACAACCGGCTTACAAAGTTGGGGGGATTGGCAGGTTCAAGATCAATATGTTATACTATGACATGTAATCGACAGCGAAGGAGTTTGTTGAGGATAGATCACGGTGTTTCTTTGCGACGCTCGCTGCCAAAGTCTGATTGTCCGACCATCAAGCGGAATTTGCTCGACGAACGAATTTGCTGTCACTCACCGAGGACATGAAAACACTCGCAAGGCTTCGCAGCAGCATCGCGCAAAGGCGGCGGCACCGATCGTTGCTCAATGCTCCTGCCTCACCTCGTTCCGCGAAGCCGTGTTGCATGAAATTGCCTGATCTGCGCAGCCCCTTGGTGCTGACGGGGGACGATTAAAAGAGTATAGCCTGCGTCCGGGGCAGCACCGCGCGCTGACCGCGGATTCAATATCAGGTGACCCGTTTTCTGGGAGAACGATCCATGCGCCTACGCCTTACCGTTCTGCTCGCTGCGCTGAGCGCGCTCACCCCTGTTGGCGCGGCGGCCCAGTCGCGGCTTGATGCCGGACCGCAGGTGGCAGGGCAGTTGCGCCTGCCGCAGCTCAGCGAGGCGGTCACGGTGCACCGCGACGCGCACGGTATCCCCTATATCTTTGCCAAGAACACCCCCGATCTCATTCGCGCGCAAGGTTTCGTGACGGCGCAGAACCGCCTGTTCCAGCTCGAATTCTATCGCCGCAGCATCACCGGGCGGCTGGCGGAAGTGGTGGGCGAGGCCGGGCTTGCCAATGATCGCGAGATGCGGCTCATTGGCCTGCGCCGCAACGCGCTGCGCCATGCGGCGGCGCTTTCGCCCGAGGCCCGCCAGTTCATCGGCTGGTATGTCGAAGGGCTCAATGCCTATATCGCGGGCCAGCAAGGCGATTTTCCAGGTGAGCTTAAACTGCTGGGGCTCACGCCCGATCCCTGGACAATCGAGGATGTCGTCACCATCCTCCACTTTGCCAACTGGTCGCAGGCGGCCAATTACAAGGCCGAATTGCTCACGCAAAAGCTGATCGATCGGTTCGGCCTTGATTATGTGCGCGGCAACCTGCTGCCGATCCTCGTCAATCCCGATCGCAAGGAAAACGCAGTGCGCGCCCCCGAAGGCGCGGCGAGCCAATTGGCGCTGGCCGAGGGGCGCATGCTGCTTGATCCCGATGCCGCCAGCGAGTGGCTGGCGGTGGGCAGCAACAATTGGGCAGTCGCGCCCTCGCGGAGCGCAAGCGGGGCAAGCGTTGTCGTCAACGATCCGCATCTTGATGCCCGCGCCCTGCCCGGATCGTGGCATCCCGTGGGCCTTCACGCCCCCGGCATCTCGGCCATCGGCGTCGCGCTCCCCGGCGTTCCCGGCCTTGTCATCGGACGCACCGGCCATGTCGCTTTCGGCGTCACCAATGCCTATGGCGACAGTCAGGATCTCTTCATCGAAACCGAAGCGCCCGGCCAGCCGGGGCATTATCTGGAAGATGGCGCGGCGATCCCGTTCGGCACACTCACGGAAACGATCCGGGTGCGCGACAAGGATGCGCCGGGCGGCTTTCGCACCGAAACGCTCACCATCCGCACCACCAACCGCGGGCCGATCGTTGCCGAAGGGCTGGCGGGCGGCAAGCTTTTGAGCCTGCGCACAGCAGCCGCCGAAATCGCGCCGGGCGGCGGGCTCGGCATCGATCAATTGCTCACCGCACGCAATGTCGGCGAAGTCGACAACGCCGTGCAGGCGATGGACGTATTCTATTTCAACTATGTGTTCGGCGACAAGCAGGGCGGGATCGGCCACCGCGCCAGCGGGCGCATCCCGCTGCGCGCCACCGGGCACGGCGCCTGGCCGACGGCGGCCTCGGCGCAGGACAACTGGATCGGCACTCTGCCGCCTGCAATGATGCCGGGCCAGATTTCGCCCGCACGCGGCTGGGTCGGCACTGCCAATCACGACACCCGGCCTGACAGTCTCGGGCAATATTACACCAGCTACGCCTCGCCCGATTATCGCTACAGCCGCATGAAGCAGGTTCTCGACAAGGCGAGCAAGATGACCACCGGTGATCAACTGGCGCTGATGCTCGATACGCAGAACCTGCAAGCCCCGCGCCTGCTGCCCGCGATGATCGCCGCGCTCGAAAGCGTGCCCGAACAGGCTGATCTCGCCCGCATTCTGGCGGCCTGGGACGGGCGCGACAAGGCCGATGCGGCGGCTCCGCTGATCTATCACCGGCTCTACCAGCAGATCGCCTTCGAAACGTTTGTCGACGAGATGGGCGAGCCGCTGGCGATGGATTATCTCAAGCAGTGGTATGTCTGGCAGGAGAGGTTCGATCGGCTGGTGGCGACCCCCGATGCGCCATGGTTCGACGACACCCGCACGCCCGAGCGTGAGACCCTGCCCGATCTCATCCGCCGCGCCGCAGCCACCGTGCGCCCCAAGCTTGCCGCGCGCCACAGCGCTGATCCGGCAGGCTGGACCTGGGGGAGCGAGCACCGCATCGCTTTCTTCAGCCTGCTGCGCCCGTCGGGGCCTCAACGCGATGCTTTCGGCTTTCCCGAAAGGGCGATGGATGGCTCGGGCGAAACCCTGATGCGCGCGCGCACCGCCTTCATGGGCGAGCCGGTGGAATTCTTCGCCTCGATGCGCTTTGTCGCGGATCTGGGCGATGACGAGAAGGTGCAATCGGTGCTGTCGGGCGGCGCGGTCGACCGCCAGTTCCACCCGCACCAGAAAGATCAGCTGCCCGCCTGGAGCGATGGCAAGCTGCTCGACTGGTGGCTTGCGCCTGCAAAGATCGAGGCCAACAGCAAGGCTAGGCAAACGCTTGCGCCTGATTAAGATTGAGTTTTTTTCTTTTAGGGTCCCATCACTTGCGCTGATGTGGGCGAATTCCTCTTTGTGAAATACAATCAACCGGTGCCGAAGGCTGTCGCCTTTTAGAATTTTTTCACAATCTCGTGCAAAGCGGACGCTAAGATTCACCAAGTGATGGGTGAGCGATCGTGAGCTTTGAAGCGACTGAACGGCTGCTTTTGGAGCAACCGGATATTCTGCTCGGCGTTCTGAAATGACCGTGTCTGGTCGGAAGCAGAGGTTTGTTGCTCTGATCGAAAACGCGAAGTCTGGGTTGGCAACCCAAAAAAGGGACAACGCGGGCCGCGGACGGCAGCATTTGGCAATTGCTGTTGTTTATGAAACGAGCCCCTTTCGGACCTGAAGCTGATCAGTGCTTATTATCGTTGAAAGGGATCGACCGCGATCTCACGTCTTAGAACGACATCACCGTCGTCATAGGCCCAAAGCTCAAGATCCTGTGGGACTTCGGCAAGTGCGAACCCTAGGCGCTTGCAAAGAGCCAGAGACGGCGTGTTGTCTCGGGTGACACAAGCCCAGAAGCGCTTCACCCCTACTTGCCTGAAGTGATCGATCATCGCCTCGGCAGCCTCTCTTGCATAGCCTTTGCCCCAAACGCTCGGCACGAACACGAATGCGATCTCCGCATCCTTATCTTGCACGAGGACTTCTAGCCTGCCGATACAAGTCTGGAGCTCCGCCGTCCTGACTACGAAGGGATGAAAGCGGGAGCCAACGTCGCGGCTGTTAGCTGCCCTTTCCATTTCTGCGAATTGCTCGCGCAGGGCCGCTTGCGATGAAGGCATGTCCTTCGGGGAGAAGAATCGATTCACGCGTTCGTCGAGCAAGTCGACCAGTTCATCTGCATGATCCGCAAGCAGTGGTTCGACAATGAGGCGCTGTGTTTTCAAGACGCCGCATTGCCATCGGACCGCTTCGCTGTCCATTCCGATCGGCGAGCTAACGGGGAGCCGCCGTTCTGCTTCCCCCAGTCGAAGTCATAAGCCGGGCCGAGGCTCGACCCGGAGGGTGGCATGACGGCTTCCGGCGGAATCAGACATTGCCGTTGATGCTCGGGAATGGCCAGGCATGGGTCGGGAACTGCCAGCAGGTCTTGAGAAGACACCGGCCATCGATTTTTCATGATCGCAACCGTAATAGTATATCATATTATGACGTTTCGATCTCGAACCTGCAATCGCAACCGTCTCATCTACCATTCTGCGCTGGCTCACATCGCCGACTTGCGGGGATGCCAAGCCTGAGCGTCAGAAGAGCGAAATCGCGCCCCTCCTCGTCCCGCGCTTTTCGGCTGACCAGATCGAAGCCACAATGCGTATAGAAGGCAACAGCGGACCTGTTCTGCTCATAGACGTCGACGGTCAATCTGCCGAGGCGCTTGGCCGCGTGTTCGATAAGCTGCCGGCCAATACCACTGCGATGAACCAGCGGGTCAACAAACAGGCCGCCGATATGGTTGTCGAGCAGCGCAATGAACCCCTGCTGCCCCTCATCCCATGCGAGCCAGTGATCGGCGAGGTCGAAATAGACGTCGCGGACCTTTTCCCTCTGTGCTTCGAGCACCTCCTCCCCGAGAAAGGCGTGGCCAACGTGCGACGCGGCCAGCCAGATGCGCAGCATCTCGGCCCGGTCGTCGACTTTCGCTCTTCGGATCAACAGCATGGCGGTGTGCGTGAACACGACGCGACATGTATTGCAAGCGGACCCGGCATCAGCCGAGGTTCTGCCGGAACCGTCGGCTACCGCCTATCACTTTCCCTGACCGCAAGGTGATGTCAAAGTCGCCGCTCTGACGCGTCTGTGCTGACGCAATCGCCGTGCGCCGCACGAGCCGTGATCGATGAATGCGAACAAAGCCGTGGGCTGCAAGCTCTGCCTCGACATCTGCCATGGTGCGACGCGCCAGTTCGCTGCCGAAGCTGCCATGCAGTTCAACGTAATTGCCCGCCGCGTTGACCCAGTCGATCTCCTCCGGGTGCAGCATCACCACACGGCTGCCGTCGCGCACCTCGATGAGGGCCGGCTCGACATGAGGCGACAAGGATGCCGAGGGCGTAGTTGTAAGCCGCCGCGCGAGCAGAAACACGGCAAGGATCGAAGCATAGGTAATTACATCCTTGCGCGCTTCAAAGAGCACCCGTTCGGACAGGGGCATATCCGGCAGATAGTCTTGCCCGCCAATGGCAAAGGTCGCACTTCGCAGCAACGCCATCAGCACTGTATGAGCCAGCGACACCGTGAGACAGGCTAAGGCATGGCCGATTGCTGCTTGCCATACCGGGCGCGGTGACAAGCGAATTGCTACCAGCAGGATGATCGGCAACAGGGCCAGCCATGCCACAAAACTGGTGCCCTCAAGCGTCCACGCCTGCCACGGCGGAATCGGTTGGCCGAGCGCGCGGCGCTGGTCGATCAGACTGACAGCGTTGACCGCCATGTAAAGCAAGCCAAAGCCGGCATAGGCGATCGCGACAAGGGCACGCGCATCGCGCAGCAGACGCGAATAGCGCTGCTCGCCGCTCGTCCCTCGTTCCCCACCGCTCATCAAAACCCGCCCCGCATCCTGTCCCACTGGTTCCGCCGTCCGTCACCTGCGCCGCGACAGTGCAGGGCCTCAGCGGCAAGTCTTGGTGAGACCTTAAATGCGATGGAGATGCGACATGCAAGCTACCTCACCGATGACTGGCCGGCAATATGGCCTCGACTGGCTCAGGATCGGTGCCTTCGCGCTGCTGATCCTCTACCATATCGGCATGTTCTTTGTGCCGTGGGGCTGGCACGTGAAGGCCACCGAGCCGGTCGCATGGGCGGTATGGCCGATGATGGCCATCAATCCATGGCGGCTCATTCTGCTGTTCGTAATCTCGGGCGTGGTGTCGCGTGCGCTCTTGGGAAAACTTGCTGGCACGAGGGGCTTTGCCATCAGCCGTTCAGCCCGACTTGCCGTGCCGCTGCTAGCCGGGATGGCGTTGTTCGTGGCACCCCAACCATGGTTCGAACTGCACGACCGCAGGGCTTATGATGCCAGCTTCGCCCATTTCTGGCTTCACGACTATTTCGAATTCGGCGCAAGCCTCGGTCTCGTGCTGCCAACCTGGAACCACCTGTGGTTCGTCGCCTATCTTTGGGCCTATTCGCTGGTCCTGGCGGGACTGGCCGCATTGCCCATCGCGCTGCGGGCAAAGCTGCAAGCGGCGTTCGACGCGCTGTTTTCCGGCTGGCGCCTGGTGGTGCTGCCGATCGCATGGCTCGCCTTCGCGCGGCTGGTGCTGCACCCTGTGTTCGGCGAGACTCATGCGCTGGTGGATGATCCCTATGCCCATGCGCTCTACGCATTTGCCTTCTTCTTTGGTGTAGCACTCGCGCGCTCGCAGACGACATGGGCCACGATCCTTGGGCACTGGCGGAGCATGCTCGGCCTTGCCGTGCTGGGTTGCGCTGCCATGTTCATAGCCGACAGCGTGCGCGAGGCCGCACCCGCTTGGGAAATCGTCCGGCTCATCGGCCGCGCGGTGCTGGCCTGGAGCGCGATCCTCGGCCTGCTCGGCTTTGCCCAGACCCGGCTCAACCACGACAGCCCTATGCGCCGCTATTTGACCGAGGCGATCTTTCCCTATTACATCGCCCATCAGACCATCATCATTGCGGCCGGTTTCTGGCTCAAGCAGGCAGGTGCCGACAATGGGCTGTCGTTCTTCATCATCCTGCTGACCACTGTGCTCGGGTGCGCTGCCACCTATGAACTCGCGCGTCGGGTAAACTGGCTGCGACCTTTCCTTGGCCTGAAGCAGCTCGCTGCGCAGCAGACCGACACCGGTTGGCTTGCCAGGGGAAAACAACCCCAAGCCTGATCTGCCGGCCCGGCCAGGACCGGGCTTCGGCACCCGTCAGCCTTTCCCCTACTCGTCCCGTGCCACATCAAGAAAGGACACCCATGATTCTCCTGCGCCTTGCTTCAACCATCTCCAGCCTTGCGCTCATCGCGGGCGCAAGCCTTGCCGCCGCTGCGCCGACATCTGATCCCGACGCACCGTCCGCCACGATCTCGCCTCCAGTGCCCTACGAACTGATCGTGCCGAAACGGTGGAGCAGGCAAAGCACTACCACACAGACCGTGCTCACCAGTCCCGAAGGAACCATCAGCCTGACCTTCGATGTGATAAATGGCAGCGATTTCGATGCGGCGGTGGCAGCGGCATGGATTGCGACAGGCCAAGTTGTTGCGGCACCCGAACGGGCCACCCCCGCCCCTGCGCGCCCCGGTTTCAGCGAAGCCCGTCTGTTCAACTACACCCCCGAGGGCGAGACGATGCGTCAAGCACTCGCCGAGGCGCGTGACGGCCGAGTTTACATTGTGCTGATCAAGGGCGAGCGGGCCGCGCTTGATCGACGCGGAGCGCAGGTCAACATCGCGGTCACCAGCTTCAAGCCCAGCGATCTCGGCAACGACAGCCTTGCCGAGGCGCCGACGGTGCGGCTTGGCGAGGCCGAGACCGCGGCGCTTGCGGCCTATATCGGCGACATCATGCCTCAATTCGACATCCCAGGGGCGGTCGTCGGCATCGTGCAGGATGGCCGCATCGTGATGCTCCGAGGCTTCGGCGTGCGGGATCGCGGCTCGGATGCCCCCATCACCCCAGACACGCGGATGATGATCGGTTCGATCGGCAAGACGATGACCACGATGCTGATGGCGGATCTGGTCGAGGAAGGGCTCCTGCGCTGGGAGCAACGGGTGCAGGATATCCTGCCGCAGTTCCGCGTCTCGGACCTCGTGCTATCGAAAACGATTACGGTCGAGAACCTCGTCTGCGCCTGTTCGGGCGTGCCGCGGCGCGATCTCGAATTCCTGTTCAATGCGGATCAGCTCGATGCCGAAGAGGTGATCGGCTCGCTCGCCGACTTTTCCTTCTTCACCGGCTTTGGCGAGGCCTTCCAGTATTCCAACCAGCTGGTGGCGACCGGCGGCTGGGTCGCCGCAAGCGCCGAGGGGGCAGCCTGGGGACAACTTGACGAAGGTTATGAACGGTTGATCCGCCGGCGCCTGTTCGCCCCGCTGGGGATGGACCGCACCACGCTGCAAACGGTCGAAGTTGACCGCGACGGCGATCACGCCATCCCGCACCCTACGCACGGCAGCGGTGTGCGGCGCCCGATGCAACTGGCCATCGAGAATGTTCTGCAGCCTGTCGCACCAGCTGGCGCGCATTGGTCGACCGGGCGTGACATGGTGCGCTATCTGCAAACCTTGCTCGCCGATGGCGTCACGTCCGAAGGTGAGCGGTTGATCGAGAAAGCATCGCTGGCGAGGCTGTGGACGCCGCAGGTTCCGGTCAGCGCCACAATGTCCTACGGGCTCGGATGGTTTGTCGACGATTGGCGGGGCCTCAATCTCGTGCACCACGGCGGCAACACGATCGGCTTCACCAGCGATCTCGCCTTTCTGCCCGCCGCGCGCACCGGCATTGTGGTGCTGACCAATGCGGGCCGCGCCAATGATTTCACCGGTGCTGTGCGGGCGCGCCTTCTCGAAACGCTGTTCGCCTTGCCGCATGACCATGATGCACGCGCGCGCATCGCCCGCGCAGAAAGGGTGAAGCGGGCCGAGGCAATGGCTGCGGCAGCGCCTGTTCCAGCCGAGGCGGCACGCCCGGTTGTGGGCAATTACTTCTCACCGGTGCTGGGAGATGTTGAGCTGCGGATCGAGGGCGAACGCTTGATCCTCGATGCTGGCGAAGCCCAGGGCGAGGTGCGCCTTGATCCTGCTCGTCCCGATACGTGGATCATCTGGGACGGACCTCTGATGGGCTTCCCCCTCAAGCCCGCGACCACGGCTTCTCGCGCCCCTGCGTTGGTTCTTGGTGAAGGGGCGGCCCGCTACGAGTTGGTCCGCAAATGACCGGAGCGACCAGACTGATCGGCGTGCTCGGCGGCACTAGCTGGCCCTCGACGATGCTGGCTTATCGCAAGCTTAACGAACACGCCAAGCTGCGGCTTGGTGAACATCACTCTGCACGCATTCTGCTCTACAGCATCGATTATCACTCGATCAAAAGCCGTTATCACCATGGCTGGAACGACATTCCGCATCTCCTGGAATGCGAGGTGCGCAAGCTTCTCGCGTGGCGGCCGGATTACCGCTCAGGCTGCCAGGCAGTCGTGACGGCTTGCACGGAATTGCCACTGGTCATCATGCAGCGGGCGGAAGGGACAGCCATCTCGTCGAGCGTCAGACCTTCGGCGCTTTCCCCTAGCGCCTTAACCAGTGTCAGCAGCCTGTCGAGCTTTGCGTTGCGTGTCATCAGCGCCCCAACCTTTCCTGATGGCTAAGCTGCCTGCACCAAGGCACAATCGAGAAAAAGCTCCAGACCGATCTGCGAAAGGAGTGTCTGTTCGTCCTGCAAGCTCATGCTTCGCCCTTTCGCTCGTAGACCTATGGTAGCGATACGACAGAATTGGTCATTGAAGCGATAACGCCGATAACGTTCAGCCAATAACCGAATAATTGCCAGCTAGCGCCCTTGCGACCGCGACCATCGCCCAGGTGTCGCGCGCGCAATAGGCTTTGAGCGCCTCCTCCAATGCCTGACGCCGTAAGAGATCGCAGGCGGGATCGGCGGCCTCGAACCATGCCGCCTGCGCATCGCCGCCATGCTTCACTTCGAGCGCGCCGTAGTCGAGCTCTGCAGCGATGGTCGGCAGCACCGCTTTGATCGACCAGCTGCCGCGCTGGTCGCGGTGATACTAGTGGTTGCGGGCAACCGGCAGAAGATCGACCGTCGCCTCAGCCATTTCTTCCAGACGCAGCGCGAGATCAGGGAAAGCCTTGGCCAGATCGCGCAGCGCGCTGCGCTCAAAAGCGGCGTTATAGGCGATGATCGTCGCACCCTAGGGGATATGCTCCACCAGTGCCTCGGCGCAGGCCCTGCGGGGGTCACTTCCGTCGCAACTCAGGAATTCATGGTGCGTCAACTTAATCACATCCCCTCGAAGATGGAGGGTTTTGCATGCTGAGAGCTAGTTGTTGCTGTGGAGCGGTGAAATTCCCCTCCCGGGCCGGTTTGGCCCGAGACGCTGCTGGACTGCGCGCGTTTCCTCCAATCCTTGAGGGCAGACGGCGTCGAGATACAGGATTTCGTCTTCCCGAAGAATGCCCAGCATCACGATGCGGGAGGCTTGGCGCGTGAATGATGCATTCTTCCCGGGTTGCTTGAGACAGGGTGCGAATGGACCAGAACAAAGGCTTATCGAGCCGGCGGTCGGGTACTTCCCGAAGTCGTGGCCCGCTGCTTGCAAAAGAGGGCCGGAGACACACACCGGCCCAGTTTTGTGGAGTGAGGGACGACCAGAGCTGAAGCTCTGGTCGCCATCCTATCGCCCAGTAAGCTACCGGGAGATCGCGCCGAACATGCTCAGTCAACGCTGGGCTTGAACTCGAAAAACTCGAGGACGTTGCCGTCAGAATCCGTCATGCGGAAGAACCTGAAAGGCCCCTCGCTCACGATCCCGGGCGCCTCGATACTGCCGGGCGCAACCGATGATGCATGCGCGAAGGCCTGCGCGATATCGGCGACCTTGATGTAGGGCCGCACGCTTCCCGCTCGCGGCTCATGCGCAGCATAGGCCTCGCGCGAGACGATGCCGAACAGGCCGCCTGCCATGTTGAAACCGATCAAGGCAGGCGTGCGCACTTCGGGCGCTGATTTCAGGAGTATCTCATAGAAGCGCGCGGAGCGTTCGACATCGTCCGCAAGGACGTAGAGGCCAAACCGCTCCACCTCGATCGACTGCGCCATCACTGGGGTGGACTGCGCGATCGACGCTCCAGCAACCAGGGTCGCAATCAGGGCTTGTTGCAGTTTCATGATTTCATCCCTCCTTCTTGAAGTGTCAGACCATGTGCCACGGCGCTGCTGCCAACATGCTGTCAGCATGCTACGCCTATGCATGAAAGCCGATAGAGGAGTGCTCGGTGCGGCGTGCGGAGCGATTGTTTGAGATCCTGCAGATCCTGCGACGGGTGCGTGCGCCCGTCACGGCCGAGGCCATCGCCGGTGAGTTGGAGGTGTCGAAAAGATCCGTTTATCGCGACATCGCTGCCCTGCTGGCGTTGCGGGTGCCGATCAGAGGCGAGGCAGGCGTTGGATATGTGCTTGAGCGGGGGTTCGATCTTCCGCCGCTGATGCTGACCCCTGACGAACTCGATGCCGCCATTCTCGGCGCGCACTGGGTGCTGACGCGCGGCGAACCGGAGATGGCGCTGGCGGCGCGAAACCTCATGGCCAAGCTGGAGGCAGTTGTGCCGCAGGAGCTGCGCGGTCAGATCGCGGTGCCGACCACCTCGGTGGCCCCCGTCCCGCCATCTGCCGACGTGATCAGCAGTGCGGCCTTGCGGCGCGCGATCCGCGAGCGGCGCAAGGTGCATATCGTCTACCGCGATTCGTCAGAGCGGAGCAGCGCGCGGACCATCTGGCCCGTCATGCTGGGCTACCGCGACGCCGGGAGAATTCTGGCCGCCTGGTGCGAACTGCGCGGCGACTTCCGGTTTTTCCGCACCGACCGGATGCTCGCCATGGATGTTCTCGATGAGGCCATTCCCGAGCGCGCTCAGGTGCTGCGCACCAGATGGCGCGAGGCGATGGACAAGGAGCGGGCAAGATATGCCCGTGCCGAGGCCCCCTCATCGAACACCGCGTAGCCCCACCTGACCATGCCGCCCATCGTCGTAAGGTCTGATCGACAAACAACTTGACGCGAACTCTACATAGGTAGAGTTATTATCACATGACTCGCTCACGCTCCTTCTCGCCCGCTGCCAGGCTGGTGCTCGCCGCCCTGCTCGATAAAGCCGGATCCTGGTCCTATGGCTATGATCTGGCCAAGATCACCGGGATAAAATCGGGCACACTCTACCCCTTGCTGATCCGCCTGGAAGAAAGAGGCCTGCTCGAAACCGAATGGCAGCCGCCCGCCGAACCCGGTCGTCCGCCCCGCCATATCTACAAGCTGACGGCAGCGGGGATCGAGGTGGCGCGCGCGAACCCGATCGAGCCTTCGGGCGCGGATCGCTCCTCGCTGCGGGAGGTGCGCACATGATCCGCCGGACAGTGCGCAAACTGTCTGACAGGTTGCTTGTCCAGTTGGTCGGGCTGGCCCCCGCTCACCTGCGGGACTGGGCTGAGGCTGTGCGCTCCGAGGCAGCGGCGATTGCCGACGATGGCGAGGCGCTGCGCTTTGCCGCCGGGGCAGGTTCCGGTCTGGCGCTCACCTTCATCAAGGTGCGGTTGAATGATGCTCTTGGCCTTGCGAGCGGCCGCACCGGGCCGCGCCGTCTTGCCGCTCTGGCTGCCATTGCGGCGGTGATGATCGGCGTTGTCCATCTCCATGTTGCCGACGCGGCGTCATCGCTGATCCTTGTGAACATCGCCTCGCTTGGCGTCGGTCTGGCGCTGCTGGCGGGCGCGGCAGTCTGGCGGGGCCTTCCCGAAAGCGCCCGCAGCATCGCTGCGATGATAATGGCCGGATTGCTGGTGCTGACGAGCCTGTTCGGGGTTTCGTCCGATGGCGTTGTGCGATGGGTCGCGGCCGGGCCGCTGCTTGTGCAATCGAGCCTGATCCTCCTGCCTGCCCTGCTGATGATGTTCGCGCGCAAGACCACGGCTGCGGGCGCGGTGGCGCTGGTGGTTGGTGCGGTGGCCATGGCGATGCAACCCGACCGGGCGATGGCAGGCGCGATGGTCGCAGGGATCGCCATGCTCTGGCTGCTGCACCGCAACTGGCAGGTGAAAATTGCGCTCGCGGCAAGCGCGCTGGGCTTTGTGGCCACGATGGTGCAGGCCGACAACCTTCCCCCGGTGCGCTTTACCGAGGGCGTGTTCACCCAGACCTGGCAGGTGCACCCGCTGCTCGGCTTTGCTGTTGCGAGCGCAGGGGCGCTGCTGCTGCTGCCCGCAGCAGCCTTCGGCACCCGGGACAGGAACTGCGCGCGGCAATGCGCGGTATTCGGCGCAACCTGGCTCGCGATCATTCTGGCTGCCGTGATCGGCCATTATCCGACGCCGCTGGTGGGATACGGCGGCAGCGCGATCATCGGATACCTGCTCAGCGCCTGCATGCTTCCGCCAACGCCGCTGGCCCGCCAAGGGCTTGATTCCGCCGGCAAGCCGTCCGCACGCGCGCAACCCGACAACTTGGCCCGCCTGTTCCCGAGGAGAACGTCATGCGCCTGACCCTGCGCCATCCCCGCCGTGCGATCACCCTGGGTGTGGTAGCCGTCCTGTTGGCTTGCGGCTATTGGGGCTGGCGCACGCTGACGACACCGCAGGGCGCGCAGACCGTAGCCTTCACCCCCGCGTCGGAGGAATGCGCCAGCGACGGGCCCATGAAGTACTGCGTCTACCGCGCGCGCGGGGGGACCAATGGCGATATTGTCTATCACCTGCATGGCCGCAATCTCGACGAGCGCATCTGGAACGACGCGACCTATTACACGGGCCTGCTTCAGGCGCAGTGGCAGGCAAAGGGCGTTCGCCCGCCGACGGTGGTGACGCTTTCCTATGGCGGAAGCTGGCTGCTGTCCCCCAAGGGCGCTGCCCCCGACAGCGGTTTGCTGGAGGACATGATCGCGCGGATCCCTGCCATCGAGAAAAAGCTGGGCACGCCGCGGCGGCGTATCCTGTTGGGGGAATCGATGGGCGGGCTCAATGTGCTGATCGCGGGACTGGCCTATCCTGATCGCTTTGCCCGCATCGCCGCGCTATGTCCCGGCGTCTACAAGGTCTCTCCCTTTGCGCCGATCAGTGAAATCAGGGCAGGCCTCGCCCGCACTGGCGCTGATCCGAAGGTCGCCTTCGGCATCTGGATGCTGGCGCGCCGTCACTACAGCAATGACCGCGAGTGGCGCGCCACCTCACCGCTGACCTTGATCGAGCAGGCAGGGCCCCAGTCCCCGGCGCTCTATCTGTCGAACGGACTGTATGACGCCTTCGGCAATTTCGAGGGAACACAGGCACTGGCCGAGCGGGCCCGCGCCCGCGCCGTCCAGACCGAGTGGCATCCGCTTTACGGGGGGCACTGCGCATTGGACGCGCCCTCGGTTGCCGCGTTTCTGGTCGCGTGACGGCCACACAAGGGAAGCACGATGATGAGGCTCGGGAAGCCCGCATCGCAAAACATTGCTGATTAACAACAAGGGCTTGAAACGTGCTGCGACATTTCAATTTGGCGACCTCCCTCCTCTTGTGTCTGGGCGTTGCTGGATCCGCCTGCGGCCAAGCAAACGAGAACGAGACGCCGTCCGAAAGGATCGACGTTCCCAAGGTGGAAAAGGAAGGGGTCTGGGAACCGGACGAAGGAGGGACGCAGATCCCGCTCTGGCCCGCGAACGTCCCGTTGGCAGAGCCGGACAGCGGCGCGCATCCCGAATATACCGGCAACGGCTCGCCGCTGGTGGGCGGGCGCAAATGGCACTGGGCGACCTACATCACCCGGCCAACCATGACGATCTATCGCCCGAAGGGTCGCAATACCGGCGCTGCCATGCTCGTGATACCCGGGGGCGGGTTCTACGCTGTGGCAACCGATCTCGAAGGCACCGAAGTGTGCGACTGGGTCACCCGCCAAGGCATGACCTGCGCCATGCTCAAATACCGCACGCCGCAGGTCTGGCCGCGCGTCGATGGAAAACAGCAGCGGCCAAAGATCCTGCTCGGCCTCGAAGACGCGCAGCGCGCCATCAGTCTGCTGCGAGAAAGGGCCGCAACCTATGGGATCGATCCGCACAGGATCGGAGCGATCGGGTTTTCGGCAGGCGCATACCTCGTCATCAACATGAGCAACACTCTCGAGCGAACCTATCCCTTGACCGACGCTGCGGATCAGCAATCGCCGCGGCCCGACTTCGCCGTCGTTGCCTATAACGCGCGCGTGCTGGACAACAGCAAGGGCAGGAATAGTCTCGAACTCCAGCCCTGGGTCGAGATCAGCCCGAAAGCGCCGCCCACGCTCATCATCCATGCGATGAACGATTCCGTCGACGATGTGCGCGAGCCGATGGCCTACGCCCTTGCCCTCAATGACGCGGGCGTGCCGGTCGACATGCGGCTTTATGCAAAGGGCGGCCATGCTTTCGGCTTGCGGCCGACTGCGGATCCGATCACCCGCCGCTGGCCGCAGCATCTGGAAGAGTGGCTGCGCGATATGAAGGTGTTGTGAGTAATCGGAGGAGGCGTGAGGTGGGCCGTGATCTGGGGCTTAGGTGCGCGGTTTGCAATGCGGCACCTTGCCCAAAACGCGGGTTACAACCTGCGAACGCACCTTCACGACGATCTGGTTCAGACAAGGCAGCCATCTCCACGACAACACAGCGCGAGACGCCCGCCGCAATACGTGCAATGTTCTGAATATGAGAGAGAAAAGCTCGTCCGTTCTCGCGGCTGTCGCGTTTATCGTCTTTGTCGACATGCTGGGCATCGGGCTGATCCTGCCCGTCATGCCGCGCCTGATCGGCGAAATCGCGCAGACCAGCCTTGATCGCTCTGCCGAGATCGGCGGGTTGCTGACCTTCGCCTATGCCGGGATGCAGTTCCTGTGTGCGCCCTTCATCGGCGGGCTGAGCGACCGGTTCGGGCGGCGGCCGGTGCTGCTGACGACGCTGTTCCTTCTGGCGCTCGACTATGCCGTGATGGCCTGGGCGCCGACGCTGGCGTGGCTGGTGGCGGGGCGGATGCTGTCGGGGATCATGGGGGCAAGCTGGGCGGCGGCCAATTCCTGCATCGCCGATTGCATCCCGGCAGAGCGGCGCGGGGCGGCCTTCGGGATGCTGGGCGGCGCGGGCGCGGCCGGATTTGTGCTCGGCCCGGCGCTGGGCGGCATCGCGGGCGAGATCGGCACCCGCGCGCCCTTCATTATTGCCGCCAGCCTCGCCGCGCTCGGCGTGATCGGCGGGCTGGTGTTCCTGCGCGAAACCCTGCCGCCAGAGCGCCGCCGCGCGTTCGACGTCACGCGCGCCAATCCGCTCGGTTCGCTGATCCAGATGGCGCGCACGCCCTTCGTGCTGTCATGCCTTGGGGTCGCTTTCTTCATGCAGCTCGCGGCGCAAGCGCAGATGTCAATCTGGGCCTATTGGGGCGAGCTTGAGTTTGGCTGGAGCCCGACCGTCAGCGGCCTGACGGTCTCGTTCTACGGCGTGCTGATCGGGACGGCGCAGGCAGTGCTGACTGGGAAGAGCATCGCGCGTTTCGGCGCGGCCAACACCGCGCGCTACAGCCTGATGCTGGGCATTCCGTCCTATCTGCTGCTGGCCTTTGCCACCGGCACCCCGATGGTGATCGCCGCGATCGTGGTCGGCGCGCTGACCGGCATGACCTTCCCCGCGATGCAAAGCCTGATGACGGTCCGCGTGAGCGAGGATGCCCAAGGCGAATTGCAGGGCGCGATTGCCAGCACGGTAAGCCTCACCTCGATCATCGGCCCGGTGATGATGACCCAGATCTTCGGCCATTTTGCTGATGACAAAGGCCTGTTCTTTCCGGGCGCGCCCTACCTTGTCTCGCTGGCGCTGCTTCTGGTGGCGATCAGGCTGCTGTGGCGCACGACGCGCGGGCTCGGGCTAGCTGTGCGGCCTGCGATGATGCCGGACTGAGCGATGACGTCCGCACCCGGCTATCTCCCTTACGAGCCGCAATTGCAGCCTGTCCCATGGGCGCAAGACATCTGGACGGTCAACGGCCCGGAGGTCGCCTACCGGCTATGGGGCCTGACCCTGCCCTGCCCCACCCGGATGACAATCATTCGGCTGCCCGATGGGGCGCTGTGGCTGCATTCCCCGGTCGCCTGCGTGCCCGATCTGGTCGCGGCGGTCGAGGCGCTGGGGCCCATTGCCGCGATCATCGCCCCCAACGTGTTCCACTACACCCACCTCGCCGATTGGGCGCGCGCCTTTCCGCAGGCGAGGGTCTTTGGTCTGCCGGGTCTTGCCGCCAAGGTGCCAGGCATCGCCTTCACCGCGCTGGATCAGCCAACGACGGCGCACTGGGCTGGGTTGATCGAAAGCCATGTGGTGGCGCTCGGCGACTTTGCCGAAGTCGTTTTTCTCCACCGCGCCTCGCGCACGCTGATCGTAACCGACCTGATGCAGAACTTCGAAGCCGGGCGGATCCGCAACCCGCTGGTCAGAACCGTCTTGCAACTCGGCGGCGCCACCGGGCCCAACGGGCGGCCTTCCATCGAGATCAGGCTTGTCGCCCTCGCCCACCGCAACGCCCTGCGCGAGGGCGTGGAGCAGATGCTGGCGTGGGAGCCGTCCGGCATCATCCTGTCGCACGGTGCCTGCTATCGCAAGGACGCAACAACTGAGATCGCCAAGGCATTCGGCCGGGCAGGCTCTGAAACGGAGGCCTAGCAGGTGACAAGCATTAAACCTCTGATTTCTTCGGGGATCGCCACGAGGGTTTTCCTGATTGCAGCAGCAGCGATGCTCTGCTCTGCGACCACGGAGAGCGAGTATCTCCTTGCTGCCCGCGATCTCGATTCAAAGATTACGAGCTACTACGCCTATCTGGATAAGCTGCCAGGCGGTCAGGTGCCGCATTCGGAGGTTCTGACCGCTGAACGCGAAGCAGTTCACGATGAACGCACGCTTCTGGCCTATGCGGAAAAGCGCTTGATCTCGCTGGCGGATCATCACGCCATCACCGGGAGTTCCTTCCGCGACAGCTGGGCGGTGGTGCCGACCTACGCCGATATATGGGTAGGGCAGCAAGGAGGTCGCTTGGTCGTGGATGCGGTGCGCAATGGCAGCCCGGCAGAACAGCACGGTGTTGCGGCGGGCGACACGATCACCCGCATCGATGGTATGCCCGCCGGACAGGCAGTGTCGATGTTCTGGGAGCGTCTCGGGATGGAGGTTACCCAGGCGCGCGCGGAATATGCCGCCCGAGTGCTGGTCGCGGGCCGGCGTGATCGCGCGCGTGCCATCACCGTCCAATCCCGTTCCGAGGAGGTTCGCGAACTCGTGCTTCCTTCGCTGTATGAACAAGAGCAGGAAGCGCGCCCGCCGGTGAATTCGTGCACTCGCGACGGGCTCACGATCATCCGCTTTAACAACAGTCTTGGCGACAGCGCGACAATCGCCGCCTTTGATGATGCAATGGCTGCCGTTCCGGCTAGCGACAGGCTTGTTCTCGACCTTCGCGACACGCCGTCGGGCGGCAATACCACTGTGGCCCGCGCGATCATGGGATGGTTTGTCAGCGAACCAAGAGGCTACCAGATCCACAACCGACCTGCCGAGGAGCGCGAGACGGGAATTCCCCGCCAGTGGATCGAGCAGGTTCTGCCGCGCAGTGGCCGTTACCGTCCTTACCTGCCGACCGTGCTCGTGGGGCGGTGGACCGGAAGCATGGGCGAGGGAATGGCAATCGGCCTTGCAGCGCTCGGCGCGAGGGTCGAAGGGACACGGATGGCGGGGCTGCTAGGTTCGGTGGAGGATCTCCAGGTCGGACGGACGGATCTCTTCGTGAAGCTGCCAACCGAACGGCTTTTTTCCGTGGCCGGATCGCCGCGCGAAGCGTTCGTCCCCAAAGCCTTGGCTGATGATGCAGCCAGATTTGAACTGAAGCGCCTCGGGTTTTCGGAGGCTCACGGGTGTGAGGATGAGGCACGATGAGCGCTGCCAAAAGCGCGCTTTCACCTAAGTCTCGTCAACTTGCGGTCCCACCTAAGCCGCAGTCATCAAGCTTGTCACAAAGGGTTCAGACATGAAGGGTTTCGTTTCGCTGGCGCTTTTAGGCTTTTCATCTGTTTTCGGAGCAGCGGGCGCCAGCGCGCAGGAGTTCAGTCCCCGCGAATATCAACGCGACATCGAGAATCCGACGCAGGTGATGGTTCTGGGAACCGCGCATCTGAGCAATGCGGCGGAAGACTGGGATCCCAAGGTCCTGGACCTTCTGTTGGATCGGCTTGCATCCTTCAAGCCTGATGTCATCGCCATCGAAAACCAGCGAGGCCCAACAGCCAGCAAGCTCTGGTCCTATCGCAGTATCTATCCCGAGGCAGCGGCTACCTTCGCCGGGCGTGCATTGTTGATGGCGACGGTAGCCGGGCTCTCGCTCGACATGGACATGCCGCAGGCCGAAGCTGAGCTGCGGCGGCACATTGGCAAGGTCGGCGATAATCCGACTCCCGCCGCAAGGCGCCGGTCGGCCGCGCTGTTCGCCGCCTCGGGCGACCCTTATTCGGCCCTGGTGCAATGGTTGCGCCTACCCTCGTCCGAGCGGGTTCCCGGCGATGGTGTATCGCGCCGGTTGGCAGCGCTGCTGGAGGATCTGGGCGGGGAACGCGGTGAGGGGGTATTGCTTGCTGCCCGCCTCGCCGTGCGGCTCGGGCTGGAGCGCCTTTACCAGATCGATTCACAGGAGGAGGATGTCCTCACTCCGGAAGAGTCCGACGTGTTTGCACAGAAGGTCTTCCCGCTCGTGGGAGAACGCTACAACGCCGACCCTGCTGCCAAGGAGCGCGGCAAGATCGAGGATATGACCACGCCCGATTCCGCCCTTGCCGCCTATCGGAAGCTGAACGACGACCGGATCGAGCGCCGTCTCTCCGAGATCGAATGGCTGGGAGCGATGAAAGAGCAAACCGAAGGAGACGTGGGACGCAAGCGGGTTGCTGCCTGGGAATCCCGCAACCTCAGGATGGCCGCCAACATCCGCGAGGCCAGCGCGCGCGCGCCTGGTGGACGTGTCCTCGTCATCGTTGGAGCCACGCACAAGATCTGGCTCGAAGCTTATCTCGGCATGATGAGCGACATCGAAATCGTGTCTACCGACACGGTCCTGAAGTAGATCGCGCCTATATGATCGCTTATCTCGCCGCGCGGTACTTTGGTGGCTTGCCTATCACCTTCCCCGCCACGACCGGTGCTGACCGACCGTGCCCCGGCGGGGAGCTGTTCTTGCCCGGTGGGGCCAAAAGCGATAGCACTGAATAACTTCGAACACGCCGACATTTCGTTTCTTCAAGCCGGGGCTTCCCAATGAGCGAGCGCAAAAGTGCAGGCGTGTGCGGACTGAACCACATCACGCTGGCCGTGGCCAACGTAGAGCGGTCCGTCACGTTTTACCGAGACGTCCTGGGTTGTTCACTCCGAGCATTGTGGAATGATGGTGCCTATCTGGAGGCTGGCCCACTCTGGCTATGCCTGTCGCGTGACGATCTTGTAAGAACGTCGCCGCATCCAGACTACACGCACTTCGCATTCAGCGTCCCTGAAGGCGACTTCGCCGAGATCAGCGCAAGACTGCGAGCAGCCTGCAAAGTCTGGAAAGACAATAGCAGCGAAGGGGCTTCCATCTATGTCCTCGATCCGGATGGGCACAAGCTGGAGGTTCACGTCGGCAATATCGAAACGAGACTGGCTCACTACCGAAGCGATCCTTCGAAGGGCGTCCAGGTTTTCGACGAATGATCGTGCAGGTGTTCCGCTTTCCGCGTTGGAAGGTCGGCCTTCTATCCGCGGACGCGTATGCTTGATGCGAGCACTATGAAGACGTGGTCATTCAAGCCAGGCCGCAGAAGCTGAGCCCAGTTTGCTCGCCGGACGCTCCCACCACATCGGTGCGCCTTCGATCGTGACCGGAGGCACGAGGCGGTGGGCCGGACCCCACGCCGACTCTTCGCGCTTGGCCGCATAGTCGCGCGCGCCAGCCGGTTCGAATTCTAGCTCGGTAGGGCTGGTGCGATGATCCATCAGCAGTTTGGCCGTCCGCGCAAGCGAAAGCTGTGCGGTGAGGCGCTGTTCTCCTGTCTCTCTGGCTATGAGCGCCCGGATTGCTGCGGCGGCGAGAAGATAACCGGTGGCATGATCGAGCGCCTGTACCGGAAGCGAGACAGGCGCTACTGACTGGCGCCAGGCCATTCCGGCTGCGGCAATCCCGGTCGAGAATTGCACCAGGCTGTCGAACCCGCGCCGCGCTTCCCATGGGCCGCGGTGCCCATAGGCATTGAGCGAAATGTCGATCAGGCCGGGGCGGATAGCTTGCCGCGCGGCAGCATCGAAGCCGATCCCGGCCAGTGCATCCTTGCGGTAGCCATGCACCAGAATGTCGGCGCGGCCCAGCAACCGCCGAAACAATTGCCGACCTTCCTTTGTCCTGAGATCGAGGCGCGCGCAGCGTTTGCCGAGCGTGACTTCAGGCGCGACCGCCTCCTCCTCCCAGTCGGGCGGGTCGATCCGCAGGACTTCAGCGCCGTACCCCGCCAGAAAGCGAGTTGCGACAGGCCCTGCAATGATGCGTGTAAGGTCGAGAACTTTGAGGCCGGCAAGTGGGCGTGTGGGCGACGCATGCCAGGCAGCCCCGCGGGCACTGGCACCCTGCCCCCAGATGATCAGCGGCTCGCTGGCGACGGCGCGGCCTTGCGGATGAGCGTCCCATTGCTCGGCCGATTGCAGCCGCGCGGCGCACCCACCTGCCGAGACGATGTCGGCTTCCCAATCCTCTGCGCCCCTTTGAGCAATCGCATTGCTCACGGCTTCCCGAGTGGCATCGCAGCGCAGGACGATCAGTGCCGCCTGTCGGTGATGCGGCGCGTTGGTATGGATCTTTATCCAGCCATCGCGTGCCTTGTAATCGCCCGCGATCGCATCCCAGGGATCGGGCAGCTGCCAGCCCACAGGCTTGATCGACCAGCCAAACCACAAGGACGCGGACCTGTAGGACACCGATAGGGTTGGAGAGCCCGCGCGCAAGCCCACCAGCTGCGAGACGGCGATGGCCGCCGCGGCAATCGAGGCGGCTGCAAGATCCGATACGGGCCAGCACGAAGGAAGCCGCTGTTCTTGCGTAAATGCCACCCGCCGCCGCGCCTCATGCGGGAGATCGAGAGCGGCTGCCATGTCCGCAAGCAAAGCATAAGCGACTTTATCGGACATCGTTCACCTCCCGTAATCAGAGAGGATGCTTGTTCCAATTGCTCTGCCGATCAATCTTGATAGGTTCAATCAACATGTCAGCTTGGATTGATCGTTCGGCGGCGCTGTCGCGATTGCGCGTCAAGGCGCAAACGCTTTATGCCTATGTGAGCCGTGGTCGCATCCGGGTGCAGCCCGATCCCGCAGACAGCCGGCGCAGCCTCTACAATGCCGCCGACATCGCCAGCATAAGTTTGCGAAAGGTGCGGGGGCGGAGCCCAGGCCGCATCGCTGCGAGCTCGATGGACTGGGGCGAACCTGCGATCGAGACAGCCATTTCGAGCATAGAGAATGGCCACCTTCGCTATCGCGGCAAGGACGCAATCGCGTTTGCTTCGGCTGCGACGCTGGAGGAAGCCGCGCAGCTTCTGTGGCGATGCGGCGACACGCCCGAATTTGCCGGGCGCGCTGCCCGCATGGACCAGAATCCGTTTTCCTTGCTGGCAGACCGCGTCATCAACAGCGAGCCGATCCTCGGCCAGGATCACCAACATCTCGTGCGAGATGCGGCA
The DNA here is from genome assembly GCF_034653295.1 of Erythrobacter epiphyticus. Classification (NCBI taxonomy): domain Bacteria; kingdom Pseudomonadati; phylum Pseudomonadota; class Alphaproteobacteria; order Sphingomonadales; family Erythrobacteraceae; genus Erythrobacter; species Erythrobacter epiphyticus. The sequence continues at coordinate 32,457 of NZ_JAYEEU010000003.1, forward strand.
GCGATCATTGGCGACCTCGGGCTCGTCTGCGGTGCCGAGAAGGGATCGAAACCACTGCACCAGCGGCTCGCGAAAGGCTGGCGCGGAGGCGAGGCGCTTGCCGAGCGGCTGCGTCAGGCCTTGGTGCTGATGGCCGATCACGATCTGAACGCCTCGACCTTTGCGGCGCGCGTCGCCGCATCGACCGGTGCATCGCTGCCCGCTGCGGTTCTGAGCGGCCTGTGTACCCTGTCCGGGCCCCGGCATGGAGGCGCAGGGGAGGCTCTCCAGCACCTCCTTCGCGATGCGCGCCACATGGGAGCGAGCGCGGCGGTGCAGCAATGGTTGTTGCGGGATCGTATGTTGCCCGGATTCGGGCACAACCTCTATCCCGAGGGAGATCCCCGCGCTGCGGCGATGCTGGCAAATCTCGCAGTCGGCAATGCCATGAAAGATCTGGCGAGCGCTGTGTTCGATTGCTCGGGCCTGCTGCCCAACTGCGACTATGCGCTTGCAGCGATGGCTGCGGCCGACAGTCTCCCGGAGGATGCGCCCTTTCGCATATTCCTGCTTGGCCGCGTCGTAGGCTGGTGTGCTCACGTGATGGAACAGAAGGACGACGGCAAGCTGATCAGACCCCGCGGGCGCTACAGTGACAGCGAATATGCGATCACACATCCATGACCGGACCGTGATGGCGTTTCACTGTCGCGCGACAATCAGGATGAGCGATTACGCGATGCGGGCGAGCTCGCGGAGAACGTTACGATCAGCGCGGAGCGTGGGGCGCGTCAGTTTGCCAGCGGCGACCGCATTGTGTTCCTGCGCAACGAGCGTGAGCTTGGCGTGAAGAATGGGACGCTTGGAACGGTCGAAGAGGTGACCCCGCAGCGGATCAGTGTGCGGGTCGATGACGGGCGCAGTCTTGCCTTCGACCTCAAGGACTATGCGCATGTCGATCATGGCTATGCGACGACGATTCACAAGGCGCAGGGCATGACCGTGGACCGCGCCCATGTGCTGGCGACGCCCGGCATGGACAGCCATGGGGCCTATGTAGCGTTGTCGCGGCACCGGAACGCCGTTGCCCTACATTACGGTCAGGACGACTTCGCCGATCAGGGCAAGCTGGTTCGCACGCTCAGCCGCGACCGCGGGAAGGATATGGCCAGCGACTACGCGCGTGTTGATCCGGAGCAGGCCTTTGCAGAACGGCGCGGGGTTACCTTCCGCGAACGCGTGGCCGAGATCATTCGCAAGGTGCCCGACAAAGTGCGTGGCATCTTCGACGGGCTCCGCCTGCCGAGCGCCAGAGCCGATGTTCCGGAACCGGCAGCGCCGGAACGCAAGTTGGTCAAGGATCCCGAGGCAGAACTGCGCCGCGAACGCACCAAAGCGCTCATTCGCCATGCGCGCGCGGTCGACGACATCTTCGCCGCCCACGATGCAGGTAGCAAAGCAAGCCCGGAACAGCTGCGGGAGCTTCGTGATGCCCGCAAAGCGTTTGAGGAAGTGCGCCCCTACGGTCCGGCCGATGCCGAGGCCGCTTACATCAAACACCCGGCACTGGCACGCGAAGCAGGCAGCGGTCAGGTCCGCCGCGCCGTCCAGGCACTACAGCTTGAAACCGAGCTCCGCACCGATCCGCAGCGCCGTGCCGACCGCTTCGTGGCGCGCTGGCAGGAGCTCGGGCAGACCAGCCAGCGCCATTATCAGGCGGGCGACATGTCCGGCTACCGGGCCACCCGCTCAGCCATGGGAGACATGGCGAAAAGCCTCGAACGCGACCCGCAGCTGGAGTCGGTCCTCGCCAGCCGAAAGCGTGAGCTCGGGATCGCCTACGACACAGGCCGCAAGCTCGGCGCAGAGCTCGCGTTCACCCACGGCATCGACCTTGGCAGGGGACAGGGGATCGGGATCTGAATCTTGCTAAGTACCAAACGCAACTAGAATGCGAGTTCCCATGCTCTTACAAGCGTCGCGAAGAACTCTGGCATTTCCTCCTCAAATTGTTGCTGAGATATCCCTTCGCCGACCTGGCGAGCGAGTACGATCTTTTGCTGCCCACTCATTCCCTGCACTTGCTGTGCAGCTCTCTGCCATGGCGCGGGATAGCTTTCTTCCATGCTACCTTTGGCAAGTTCGCGAAACTGCCCGCTTTCGATGAGCTTCGGATAAGCAGCCGTGAAGTTGTCAACTGCCTCACGCTGTTGTTGATGATCAATGAGAATCATCAGCCGATTAGTGTAGATGCTCTCGTGGAAATGGCGGTATGCGCGATCGACGAGTGCGAATGAGCGGCGAGCGGCAGTCATATCGCGGTTCGCCGGGATTACGTGCAACCGGGGTCGAGGCCCATAGTGGCGCTCGATGACCCTGTTCAAGAATTCAACCTCGGACGCTCCCTCGACGATAATAAAGTTTCTGGGCAGCAAAAGATCGGGAGGACTGCCGCCAAGAAGATCATAAATAACTGATGGCTTGCCCGCTGATCCAATGGGCACAACAGTTGTTTGTCGATCGATTTTTTTCAACGCGGAAAAGCAGCTGTAGTTCGTTCTCATCGGCCACCAACACGGAAGAATGGTTATTGATAAAAACTTGGTCCCCAGCCCTTGCGATTGCAAGCAAGGCGTCCTTAAGCTTGCGCTGGGCGGACGGATGTAAATGCAATTCTGCCTCGTCAATTAAGAACGCGAGGATCTTTCCCGCTTCCTCCTCTTGTTCGCGGCGACGCTTCTAGCTCAACATGGCGACGAGCTCGGCTTGGAGGATCTTCAGAGCCTCGACTCCGCGATCCACGAGTATGGAGTGGGAGAGGACATTCTCAATGAGGCATCACGGGTAGCTGAGAAGGCGATCGAACGCTGCGTCGCGTCAGAAATAGACCAGATTGGCTCAGTGGAGGAACTCGATGAGTTCGAGAGGGAACTGAAGAGCTATCTTGCCCAGCGAAACTACCTGTCATTGTCAATCCAGTGGGATCTAGATAGCCGACGGGACCGCTTGGCGGACGAGGGTCGTATGGAGCCCGAGCGTTCGTACCAGCGTGGCTCGACTTGGAACAGGGACATCGATGCGTCCGACGACGAGATTAGGTCAATGTTTCGGGGGCTTGCGCGTAGTTGAGCCAACGTCAGCCGTCGGCCGGCTTGCCAGCTAATCGCTGCTGCTTCGCCGATTGGAGGCGGATGTCAGGAGCGAAAACCGCTGAATGACGCACAGAACATCAACGCTCCTACGTTAAGTGTCTAGAATCCGCCAAGGGACCAATACGAGCCCCTCTGGAACGCCACCATGAAAGCTCTCGAAATGGGGCCCAATTAGCGACAATTTCCACTTACCCCTCGGCCTGCAAAGTCTCGATCGAGATAGGAACACCCGACTACGCAATCGCTTGCTCGTCGCATGAGCGCCAACCGCAAACCACTACATCCTGCAAGAAGCGTGGGACCAAATGTGGTTTCAGCTTCATGCGAAAGTCAATTTCACCTTTGAAATCAGAGTGATAAATGACTTGAATGGTAGCGGAGGAGGGATCGGGCGCACGCGCACATGACCACGGCACCCGGCTCGATCATGTCAATCATGCGCCATCAACAAATGGGACCGATAGTGGGACCAGAATCATGGCATCGAGAGTGAAATCGAAAAATCCGATACATATTCGAGATACTGGCGGAGAGGGTGGGATTCGAACCCACGTTACCGTTGCCGGTAAACCGCATTTCGAGTGCGGCGCATTCGACCACTCTGCCACCTCTCCGCAGGCGCTTCGGCATCCTGTCAGCCCGGTCGATCTGGCTGCCTGCACGAAACGAGCGCGCCCGTTAGCGCAGGCCTCACCGCTTGCCAAGACCAATCGGCCCAGAAAATGCGGGCATATCCCGGCTCCTGTAGCCAAGAATGCTTGTTTTGCACCTGCGAAGGCCCATAATAAGAGACATGGATCGCGCAGAGTTCTTCTCCGCACAGGCTGGCCGCACCATCATTGCGCCGCGCCAGACCCGTGCCCGCTTCAGCATCGGTGATGTGGTGCGCCACCGCCTGTTTGCCTTTCGCGGCGTGGTCTTCGATATTGATCCGGTCTTCGCCAATTCCGAGGAATGGTACCAGTCCATCCCCGAGGATATCCGCCCGCGGCGCGATCAGCCCTTCTACCATCTCCTCGCCGAAAATGACGAATCGACCTATGTCGCCTATGTCAGCCAAGGCAATCTTGTCAGTGACTCCGCTGGCGGCCCGGTGCATCACCCCAACGTGGCGGAGCTGTTCGAACAGTTCAAGGATGGCCGCTACCGGATGCGACGCTCGCTGACGCACTGATGTGTTTGCGCAAGCATATGTTTGCGTGTCCCTCGCAAAGGCTCGGGCGGGCGGTAGCCCTTGCGGCCCTGCGGACCGAGGCCATCATCCCAAGCATCCGCTGGCGCTACTTTCGCTAAGGCTCGGGCCGAACCTCGGCGTCGGCTCAGTTCTTCAGCTTCCAGCCCGAACGCAGCAGCGCATAGACCGCAATTCCCAGCACCACGTTGAACAGCCCGATCCCCACGGCTGCCCACAGCACGGCTGTGCCTGCACCAATGTCGCTCTCGCCCAGAAACCCATACCGGAAGCCCGAAATCACATAAAAGAACGGGTTGGCCCGGCTCACGGCCTGAAACGCCGAAGCAAGATTATCGATCACATAGAACGTGCCCGATAACAGCGAGAGCGGGGCGATCACGAAATTGGTGATCGCCGCGTTGTGATCGAACTTTTCCGCCCAGACCGAGGTGGCAAGGCCGACCAGCGCCAACATCACCGATCCCATCAGGCCAAACCACAGCACGGCCCACGGCTCGACAATGTGCAACGATACGCCCGGCCACAGCAGCATGGCGAGCGCAACCGCCAGCCCCACCCCGATCGCCCGCGTCACGGCCGCCATGATGATCCCGGCCATCAGCTCGCCCGAGGACAGCGGCGGCATCAGCAGATCGATGATCGTCCCCTGCATCTTGCCCGACAGCAGCGAGAAGGACGAATTGGCAAAGGCATTCTGCATCATGCCCATCATGATCAGGCCGGGCGCCACAAAGCTGGCGAAGGGCACACCCAGCACCATCCGGCCTTCGCGCCCGAGCGCCACGGTAAAGATCACCAGAAACAGCAGCGTTGTCACCGCCGGTGCCCAGATTGTCTGGGTCTGCACCTTGAGAAACCGCCGCACCTCCTTCATATAAAGCGCAGTCAACCCCACCCTATTGATGCCCGTGATCACCGGCACACCGCGCGGGGCAAACCTTGGCGCTGCTGTGGGCTTGTCATCCCCGCGCTTTTGCGCCACGGGCAAAGGAACGGAATTTTCGGGCGAGGAAGCTTGTTTGGCCATGAGGCGCTCGCCTAGGCCCTGGCCGGCTCGCTGACAAGTCAGACGACGCGCGCGGCTCTCCGGCATCCGGGTGAGCGGGGCGCCGATCAGAACAGGTAGAAGCTATGAGCTGGACAGACGAGCGGATCGCTACGCTCAAGAAAATGTGGGAAGGCGGCGCAACCGCCAGCCAGATCGCCGAGGAACTGGGCGGGGTCAGCCGCAATGCGGTGATCGGCAAGGCGCACCGGCTTGGCCTGAAGTCCCGCCCCTCGCCGGTCAAGGCGAACGAGAAGAAGGCGGCGAACCCGGCTCCGGCAGCCCCCAAGAAGCCGGCCGCGCCCCGTGCCCCGGCAGAAACGAAGACGGCGCCCAAGCCTGCTGCCGAGCAACCGGCCAAGCCTGCGGCCGCAGCGCCCGCACCGGCAGCGAACACAGCCGGGACCGCGTCTGATACGCCGTCGCAGCCCATTCCCGGCCCGTCCGCCGACTTGCCCAAGATCGTCTCGGTCGGCCCGGGCGGCTTTCTGCGCCAAGGCCCCGGCGATCAGCAGGCGCCGATCCCGCCTGCCCCGCCGCGCCGTCTGGTCCCGGCCAAGCCGAGCCCCGAGATCGCTGGCAAGACCACGCTGCTCGATCTGTCGGACAAGGTCTGCCGCTGGCCGATGGGCCACCCGGGCGAGCCCGATTTCCACTTCTGCGGCGAGCCGGTGAACCCCGGCTTCCCCTATTGCGTCGAACATTGCGGCCGCGCCTATCAGGCGCAATTGCCGCGCGGTGTGCGCCGTCCGCCGCCGCCCCTGCCCTTCGGCGGCCCCCGCGTGCGGTAACCCGGTGCGAGGGGGCTGATGGGTTGAAGGCTGATGCTTGATCTCGTGATTGCGGCCAGTGCCGCCATGCTCTCCCCGGCAGCTGCGGGCGAACCCGAAACCGCAGCTGGTGAACCGCAGACGGCCCAACCCGCTCCCCTGCCCGAACCGGTCCGGGCGATCATCGAAGCCGCCATCGCGACAGGCGATGAAACCAAGGTGCGCACGGTGATTGCGCTGGTGCGCACCACCAATCCTGACAGCGCCGCCGAGATCGACTCCATGATGGCCGGGTTTGAAGGTCATCTGGCCGAAGTGAAGCAGGCCGAGGCCGCAGCACGTGAAGCGGCCCTGCGCTCCGCCGGACTGTTCGACAATTGGTCGGGCAAAGGCGAATTCGGCGCATTCCGCGCGACGGGCAACACCAGCAACACCGGTCTTACCGCCAGCCTTGATGTCACGCGCGAGGGGATCAACTGGCGCCACCAGCTGACGGGCCGGGTCGATTACCAGCGCGCCAATGGGCTCACGACGCGCGAGCAATATCTCGCCCGCTACGAGCCCAATGTAAAGGTATCCGAGCGTTTCTACGCCTATGCGCTCGCCCAACACGAAAGCGATCGGTTTCAGGGCTATTCGGGCCGCAGCGCGATTTCGGGAGGGATTGGTTATCAGGCGCTGAAAAAGGACGATATCCAACTCGCCGTGAAAATCGGTCCGGCTTACCGGGTCACCGAATTCATCGACGGCCGCAGCGAAAGCCGCATCGCCGGGCTCATCGGCATGGATTTCGACTGGCGCATCACCGATCGCCTGACATTGACGCAGGATACCAATGCCGTTGCGGAAACGGGTGGCTCTGCGGTGGCGATCATCGATGCACGCAACACCACGCTTGATCTCAACACCGGGCTGAATGCCGCGATCAGCAAGAAGCTTTCCGCGCGGTTTTCCTACGCCGTCGAGTATGACAGCAATCCGGCCCCGGGCGCGGTGCAGACCGATACGCTGAGCCGCATGACGTTGATCTACAACTTCTGACCTAGGCTTTCTGGGCGAACCAGATCACGTGATGCGCGCCCTTGTTGTTGGGGCGCGACCGCGTCTTCCACTCCGTCACCTTGAGCCCTGTATCATAGAGCCGCTTGCGAAAGGCCGGGTCGGGCGCAGCTGACCACACGGCCAGAATGCCTCCGGGCTTCAATGCATCGCGCGCCTTGGCAAGGCCCGTGCGCGAATAGAGCCGGTTGTTTTCCCAGCGCACCAGCCCATCGGGGCCATTGTCGACATCGAGCAGGATCGCATCGAACTTGGCGCAGGTGCCATCATTGGCATCATCAATCAGCGCGGCGACATCGCAGATTTTGAGATCAAGGCGTGGATCAGCAAGGCAATCGCCCGTGAGCGCGGCCATCGGGCCTTCTGCCCACGCGATGATCTTGTCGGCGATCTCGGCAACCACGATCTGCGCCCGATCCCCGGTTTTGGCTCGTGCCGCGCGATAGGTGAAGCCCATGCCATAGCCGCCGATCAGGATGCGCGGATGATCCTTGCCGAGCCGGGCGAGCGTCAATTCGGCAAGCTGCTCCTCCGAAAAGCGCATCCGGGTGCTCATCAACTCATTGCGCCCGAGGACGATCATGAAATCGCGCCCGTGGCTGTAGAGTTCGAGCGTTTCGCCATCGGCGATTTCGGCAGTATCAATCAATTCGCGCTTGAGCATGGGTATCGCATCCAAAAACAAGGCCGCCCGGATTGCTCCGAGCGGCCCGTGTCCATACCTCGAACGAGGCGTTTAGTCCTTGAGGAAGTCGGGCAGGCCAGCCGGACCGCTGTCGCGCTCACGCCCGCCACGGTCACGATCGCCGCCACGGCCGCCGCGATCGCCGCCGCGACCACCACGGTCGCCCTTCGGCCCGCGACGATCACCGCCGCGGCCTTCACGGCCACCTTCGCGCGGTTCGCGGGGCGGACGGGTGTCCTCCAGCTCTTCGCCGGTTTCCTGGTCGACGACGCGCATCGACAGGCGGACCTTGCCGCGCTGGTCGATCTCGAGGACCTTGACCTTCACTTCCATGCCTTCGGACACGACATCGGTGGGCTTCTCAACCCGCTCGTTGCGCATTTCCGAGACGTGGACGAGGCCGTCCTTGCCGCCCATGAAGTTCACGAAGGCGCCGAAATCGACGATGTTGACGACCTTGCCGGTGTAGATCTTGCCGACTTCGGCTTCCTCGACGATGCCGAGGATCCACTTCTTCGCCGCTTCGATCTCGTCGAGGTTCGAGGACGAGATCTTGATCACGCCTTCATCGTCGATGTCGACCTTGGCGCCGGTTTCGGCGACGATCTCGCGGATCACCTTGCCGCCGGTACCGATGACGTCACGGATCTTCGACTTGTCGATCTGGATCGTCTCGATGCGCGGGGCGTGCTTCGACACTTCGCTGCGGGCACCGGTCAGGGCCTTGGCCATCTCGCCCAGGATGTGCTGACGGCCAGCCTTCGCCTGCTCAAGAGCCTTGGCCATGATTTCCTGCGTGATGCCGGCGACCTTGATGTCCATCTGCATCGTGGTGATGCCTTCGGCGGTCCCGGCGACCTTGAAGTCCATGTCGCCGAGGTGGTCTTCATCGCCCAAGATGTCCGAGAGGACGGCGAATTCGTCACCTTCGAGGATCAGGCCCATGGCGATGCCCGAGACCGGCGCCTTGATCGGCACGCCCGCGTCCATCATCGACAGACACCCGCCGCAGACCGTCGCCATCGAGGACGAGCCGTTCGACTCGGTGATGTCCGACAGAACGCGGATGGTGTAGGGGAAGTCTTCCTTGCTCGGCAGCACGGGGTTGAGCGCGCGCCAGGCGAGCTTGCCGTGACCGACTTCGCGGCGACCCGGGGCGCCGAAGCGGCCCACTTCACCAACCGAATAGGGCGGGAAGTTGTAGTGCAGCATGAAGCTGGAATAGCTGAGGCCTTCCAGACCGTCGATCATCTGCTCGGAATCCTTGGTGCCCAAGGTGGTGGTGCAGATCGCCTGGGTCTCACCGCGGGTGAACAGCGACGAACCATGGGTGCGCGGCAGGAAGCCGACGATGGCTTCGATCGGGCGAACCTGATCGAGCTTGCGGCCATCGATGCGCTGGCCATCCTTGAGGATCGCGGTGCGCACGATTTCGGCTTCAAGCTTCTTCATCAGCTTGCCAGCGACCATCTGGGTCTGGCCACCTTCGTCCGCGAACGCCGCCTTGGCCTTGGCCCGGGCTTCGTTGAGCAGGTTCGAACGCTGCGACTTGTCGGTGACCTTGTAAGCCGCTGCGATGTCGGCGCCGATGAGCTCCTTGAGCTTGGCCTTCATGTCGGCGGTGTTGTCGCTGGTGTCGACGTCCCACGGATCCTTGGCGGCCTTTTCGGCGAGGTCGACGATCGCGCCGATCACCTTGCGGATCTCGTCATGCGCGAACATCACCGCGCCGAGCATTTCGTCCTCGGTCAGTTCCTTGGCTTCGGATTCGACCATCATCACTGCGTTCTGGGTCGCGGCGACCACGAGGTCGAGACGGCCTTCGGAGAGTGCCTTGTCCTGCTTCGGGTTGAGCGTGTATTCGCCATCGACGTAACCGACGCGCGCGGCGCCGATCGGGCCCATGAAGGGCACGCCCGAGATGGTGAGTGCAGCCGAAGCCGCGATCATAGCGACGATATCGGCTTCGGTCTCGCCGTCGAACGACAGGACCTGCGCGATCACGTTGATCTCGTTGTAGAAGCCTTCGGGGAAGAGCGGACGGATCGGACGGTCAATCAACCGGCTGGTGAGCGTTTCCTTTTCGGTCGCGCCGCGTTCACGCTTGAAGAAGCCGCCGGGGATGCGCCCGGCAGCCGAGAACTTTTCCTGGTAGTGGACGGTGAGCGGGAAGAAGTCCTGCCCTTCCTTTACCGACTTGGCGGCGGTGACAGCGCACAGCACCACGGTTTCGCCATAGGTCGCGAGGACTGCGCCATCGGCCTGACGGGCAATGCGCCCGGTTTCCAGAGTGAGGGTCTTTCCGCCCCACTCCAGCGATACGGTTTTCGTGTCGAACATTGATTTTCCTTCTGACCCGCGCGGCCATATTGCCGGGCGGGGCCTCATGTGCCGGGGAAAAAACCGTCCCGGTCCGGTGCGGGGCACTGGTTTGGCCCCAAGGAACAGCAGACCGGATGTCTGCCAGCCCCAAATGCAAGAAAGGCGGCCTCTTGAGCCGCCCTTCCCGCTAAACTCTTACTTACGCAGACCCAGCTTCTGGATCAGGGCGTTGTAGCGCTCGACATCCTTCTTCTTGAGGTAGGCGAGCAGCGTGCGACGCTTGTTGACCATCATCAGAAGGCCGCGACGCGAGTGGTTGTCCTTGTGGTGATCCTTGAAGTGCTCGGTCAGGTTGCGGATCCGCTCGGTGAGGATCGCGACCTGGACTTCAGGGCTGCCAGTGTCCTTGGGATCACGGGCGTTCGAGGAAATGATTTCCTGCTTCTTTTCGGCGGTCACCGACATATTGGTTCTCTCTTACTCAGCGACATCGGGAAGGTTGAAACCCCTGACGACCGTGGCCGTCCCATCCGTGATTTCCATCAGCGCGACCGGGACAGCGCCCAGCTTCGCCAGATAGAGCCCGGATGATTGGGGCATGCCAGACAGCACCCGGCCCTGTCGGACCGCCTGCGCGCTTGTCTGGTCGAGGCATAGGGCCGGGATGTCGTCCAGCCCCGCCTCCAGCGGCAGGAGGAGGTGTTCAAGGCCTGCGCCCTTAGCGGCTTCCTCCAGTTTGTCCAGCGAAATCGCCTGAGCTTGGGTAAACGGGCCGGCCTTGGTGCGGCGGAGATAGGTAACGTGGCCGCAGGTGCCAAGGGCCTGCGCGATATCCCGCGCGAGGCTGCGGATATAGGTGCCCTTGGAGACATGGGCGACGAGGGTGACCTGATCAACTTCGTCACCCCGGCGAAGGCCGGGGCCCAGAGCGTCTGAGCATGGCGCTTGCAGCTCTGGGTCCCGGCCTTCGCCGGGATGACGGATTGTGAGCGAATGGATCACCACCGCCCGAGACTTCAACTCTACCGCCTGCCCGCTGCGCGCCAGATCATAGGCGCGCTGGCCGTCGATTTTGAGCGCGGAATAGGCGGGCGGCACCTGCTCGATCGGCCCGGTGAAACGCGGCAGCACCGCCTCCACCTCCGACAGCGTCGGGCGCACATCGCTCGTGGCTACACCCACCCCCTCGGTATCGAGCGTGTCGGTTTCCTCCCCGAAGCGGATGGTGAATGCATAGATCTTGTCGCTATCGAGCATCCGCCCGGCGAGCTTGGTCGCTTCGCCCAGCGCGATCGGCAGCACGCCCTCCGCCAGCGGATCGAGCGTCCCGCCGTGCCCCACCTTCGTTTTCGCATAGCCGTTCTGCCGCAGCACGCGCTTGACCGCGCTTACGCCCTGCGTGCTCCCCATGCCGCGCGGCTTGTCGAGAATCAGCCAGCCGGACAACGGCACGCGGTTTGTCTCGCTCATGGCTGCGCTCAGGCAATCAGCGCGCGGACCGCGTCGGCAAGCCCGAGGAAGAACTGCATCGCAAACTCAACCGGCGGGCCAAGGATCGCGCTGAGCCAGCTTGTCCCGAACACCCAACTGCTGGCGATCAGCACCAGCAGCAGCACCATGCCAATGCCTTGCAACCGCTCCCACCCCGCGCGCAGGCTGTCGGGCAGCAGGCCGCCCACGATGTGCGAGCCGTCAAAGGGCGGGATCGGCAAGAGATTGAACAGGCCAAGGAAGATGTTGACCAGCAGGAAATAGAACAACCCGGTAGCAAGCCATGCGACTTCGCCGCTGCCATCGACAAGGAAAGAGGCCCCCACGCCCATCCCGTCCCCGAAGGCGAGGCCCGCCGGCATGGTGAGCCCGAGCACCAGCGCGCCGATGGTGGCCAGCACGAAATTGCTGCCCGGTCCCGCTGCCGCAACGGCCATCATGCCAAACCGCGGATTATCAAGCCGCCATTTGTTGACCGGCACCGGCTTGGCCCAGCCGAACACCGGCGCGCCGAGCAGCGCCAGCCCGCCCGGCACCAGCAGCGTGCCGACCGGATCGACATGGGCAAAGGGATTGAGAGTCAGCCGCCCGCGCTCGGATGCGGTGGGATCGCCCAGCAGCTTGGCCGCATAGCCATGCGCAACTTCATGGAACACGATGGCGAAGACCAGCGCTGGGATCAGCACAAGAGCAAGGGTGAGGGTTTCGGACATGAGCAGGAGATAGGCACTCGCAGCAGGCTTGGCCAGTGCACGTGGTGTCGCACGTGGTGTTGCGCGCGGTGTTACGTCACGAAGCCAGCGCAGCGCTGAAATGCTTGCGGCACAGCGCGAGATAGCGATCATTGCCGCCGATCTCGGTCTGCTGGCCTTCCTTGACCGGCGCGCCAGATTCATCGACCCTGAGGTTCATTGTTGCCTTGCGCCCGCAATGGCAGACGGCCTTCAACTCGACCAGCGCGTCAGCAATCCCCAGCAGCACGGCCGAGCCGGGGAACAGCTCGCCGCGGAAATCAGTGCGCAGGCCATAGCACAAAACCGGAATGCCCGCTTCGTCAGCCAGCCGTGCCAATTGCCACACCTGCGCGCCGGTGAGGAATTGCGCTTCATCGACCAGCACGCAATCAAGCGGTGCTTCGCCGTGCGCGGCCACAATAGCGTGCCACAGATCCGTCGTGTCTGTGTAGCGGTGCGCTTCGGCCTCAAGCCCGATGCGGCTTTGCACCAAGCCTGCAGAACGGGTATCGAGCGAGGCCGTCCACACCATCGTGCGCATGCCGCGCTCACGATAGTTGAAATCAGCCTGCAACAGGCTCGAGGATTTGCCCGCGTTCATGCTGGCGTAGTAGAAATAGAGCTTGGCCATAATGCGATGATTAGCGCTTCCCGCAGGGCGGAGCGAGGTGGCCGGTGAACCTTTTGCCCGGTTGATACGTATACATAAGGTCATGCGCACCCTGCCCACCCCTGCCCTGCTTGCCCGGCTGCTATGGCTGCCGCTGCTCGCGTTGCTGATGCTGGGCAACACGGCGAGCGCGCCGCTGCGCTACACGCTTGATGCGAAGGTGAGCGAGGTTGCGGCCAAGGTTCCCTTCTTCGGCCTCGCCAGCAAAACCGCGCGGTTTCCGAAAATGGTCGGCATGGTCAGCATCGTGCCAGGCGCGCCCGAACGTGCGGTGATAGATGTGACGTTCGATGCCACCGCCATCGAGGCGCCCGACACAGTGACGCTGGAAAGGCTGCGCGGCGAAAAGTTCTTCTGGGTGGAGAAATACCCCGAAGTGCGTTTCGTCGGCCGCTCGCTCAAGCTTTCAAGCCCGACGCGCGGCACGCTTGCTGGTGAACTCACCGCTCGCGGGGTGAGCCGCCCGCAAGTTCTGGATGTGACCTTCGCCGAAGATCCGGTGGCCAGCCCCGGCAAGCCGATCAGCTTTACCGGCACCACCACGATTGACCGCCGACAATACGGGATGAAATCCTATCAGCTGATTGTCGGTAACAAGGTCGATATCACGCTCAAGGCGCGGATGGTGCCGCGTTAGGAAACCGGTGCTGCTGTCGGACGCAGATCAAGGAAAAGCGTCTGCTGCCCAACGTCAATGATCCCACGGTGACGGGTCAGGAGGTCCTGACCGATGATCCCGTGTACCGGCTGCCCTGTGATTCGTTCCAACGCGCCAAGCGCGCTTTGCACATCGGCGGTAAAAATCGATCCGGTCGGGATGGTGACACCAGCAATGGCAAAACTGCTCACCTTGACCGATCCGACTGAAAATGTGCCGCCAGCGCCCGCACCCGAAGATGCTGAACTTTCTTCAGGGGGCGCCACTGCGAAAGTTTCCAGCCACCGACTGTCCAGAATGGTCACACTCGCGCCGGAATCAAGCACGAACCGGCCCTCGATCCCGTTGATCGAGACCTGCGCCACTTCATGTCCGGTCGAAAGCTTGCCGAGTTTGATGACAGAATAGCCCTGTTCGACCAGCACAGGCTGCAACAGGAACGCCTCCTGATCGGCATTTGCCCGCGCATCGGAAGCGCCGAGGGTGAAGACCGCAAGATTTGCGGCAAGGAAAGCAACTGCAAAACCACGCATAGGGCACGACCTCTTGAGGTATTTACCCAATATTATCATTTACTTATTCCAGGATTGCTAATCTGCGGTCGACAAAGCTTCAACGGGGATCGACAGACGACGCTTGGGATCAGTTGCTTTCGCTATCGTCGAGATCGCGCGCCACCTTGGGATCGCGCAGCAGCGCTTCGATCCGGTCAGCCTCGGCAAAGCTTTCATCCTTGCGGAACTTGAGCTTTGGCGCGAATTTGAGGCCGAGCCGCTGGGCGACTTCGCGCTGGAGGAAGGCGGTGTTCTGGCGCAGCGCATGCACCACATCATCCTCGCCTGCGCCCATCAGCGGCTTTACATAGGCGGTGGCATTGCGCAGATCGGGGGTCATGCGCACCTCAGTGACCGAGATATTGGCGGCGCTGACGACATCATCATGCACTTCGCCGCGCGCGAGCAGTTCCGACAGGATGTGCCGCACCCGCTCGCCCACCTTGAGGACGCGCACCGATTGCTGCTCGGCGGTGAAGGGATCGCGCTTTGCCATCATCCCATCCCGGTGTTGGTGGGCGTCGGGCGCGGGGTCGGGATCGCGGTCGAAGTGGCGCGGGCATGCAGCGTGCCATCCTCGGCGAGCAATTCGCCCTCGAGGAAAATCACCCGCCGTCCGGCCTTCACCACCCGGCCCTTGCCGATGATGGTTGCACCATCGGGGATCAGCCGGATCAGGCTCATCGACAATTCGAGATTGAGCGGTGCCGCTTCGCCCCCGGTGGAGGCGACATAGGCATAGCCCATCACGTCGTCGAGATAGCCCGCCACCAATCCCCCCTGCACGCCGCCGCGCCAGGTGGTCATTTCGCGCTTTACGGTAAAGCGCATGGTGGCGGTCTGGGCCGCCGCGTCCCAGCTCACGAACTCGGAGCCGAGCAGCGCCGTATGCGGCGACTGCCCGGCATCGTCGGGGTAGTGGGGATCGGAGAGGCTCACAGCGTCCGCTCACGCTCCTCGACCGAGAAGACTTCGAGGTTGTCGCCCGGCTTGATGTCGTTGGTGTCTTCCAGCACCACACCGCATTCGAGACCGGCGCGGACTTCGTCCACATCGTCCTTGAAGCGCCGCAGCGAGGCGATCTTGGTCGCGGAGACGATGACATCCTGACGGGTGAGACGCGCAAACAGGCCCTTGCGGATCGCGCCTTCGAGCACAAGCAGACCGGCTGCCTTGTCCTTCTTGCCCGCCGGGAACACCTGCTTGACTTCGGCACGGCCGACCACGGTTTCGATCCGTTCCGGCCCGAGCTCGCCCGCCATTTCCTTGGCGACCGCATCGGTCAGGTGGTAGATGACGTCGTAATACATCATCCGCACGTTATCGCGCTTCACCAGATCGCGCGCCTTGGCATTGGGACGGACGTTGAAGCCGATAATCGGCGCCTTTGATCCCGCCGCCAGCAGCACATCGCTTTCGGTGATCGCACCGACCCCGGCATTGAGCACGCGCACCTTGATCTCGTCGTTCGAAAGCGCATGGAGCGCGTTGACGATCGCCTCGACCGAGCCCTGCACATCGGCCTTCACCACCACCGGATATTCGATGACGTTGGAGGCGAGGTTGTTGAACATCGTATCGAAATTGGTCGGCGCGAGCGTCGTGCGCTTCTCGTTGGCCTTTTCCTGACGATACTTGGCGACCTCGCGGGCGCGCTGTTCGTTTTCGACCACGGTGAGCTGATCGCCAGCCGAGGGCACCCCGCCAAGGCCAAGCACTTCGACCGGCATCGACGGGCCCGCTTCCTTGAGTTGCTGCCCCTTGTCGTCAACAATCGCGCGCACCTTGCCGCTTTGCGTGCCAACCACAAAGGTATCGCCGCGCTTCAGCGTGCCGCGCGTCACCAGCACCGTCGCGACCGGGCCGCGGCCCTTGTCAAGCTGGGCTTCGATCACCGTGGCTTCGGCATCGCGATCAGGCCGCGCCTTGAGATCGAGCAGTTCGGCCTGAAGCCCGATCGCTTCGATCAACTGGTCGAGCCCTGCGCCGGTCTTGGCCGAAACCTCGACATCCTGCACTTCGCCCGACATCGCCTCGACGACGATCTCGTGCTCGAGCAAGCGCTCGCGGATCTTCTGCGGGTTGAACTCGGGCTTGTCCGATTTGGTGATCGCCACGATCATCGGAACCCCGGCAGCCTTGGTGTGATTGATCGCCTCGATCGTCTGCGGCATCAGCCCGTCATCGCCCGCGACCACAAGGATCACGATATCGGTGACATTGGCCCCGCGCATCCGCATTTCGGTGAAGGCGGCGTGGCCGGGCGTATCGAGGAAGGTGATCTTCTGCTTGTCCTTGGTGGTGATCTGATAGGCGCCGATATGCTGGGTTATACCCCCGGCCTCACCCTTCACCACATCGGTGCCGCGCAGGGCATCGAGCAGGCTGGTCTTGCCGTGATCGACATGGCCCATGATCGTCACCACCGGCGGACGCGGCTTCTGCGTCTCGATGGGATCTTCATCGGTGCTCGTATCAATATCGACATCGCTCGCCGAAACGCGCGTGATGTTGTGGCCAAACTCCTCGACCAGCAATTCCGCGGTGTCCTGATCAATCGTCTGGTTGACGGTGACCATCATGCCCATGTTGAACAGGGCCTTCACCAGATCGGCGCCCTTTTCGGCCATGCGGTTAGCCAGTTCGCCGACCGTGATCGCTTCGGGCACCACGACATCGCGGACCTGCTTTTCGCGCGGCTTGGACGAACCGCCACCCTGAATGCGGCGTTCCTTTTCCCGCGCACGCTTGAGCGCGGCAAGACTGCGGGCACGGCGCCCTTCATCTTCGTTGAGCGCACGGGTAACCGTGAGCTTCCCCGAGCGGCGCTTGTCCTTGTCGAGATCGACCGGGGCAGCGCGCTTTTCTTCCTTCTTTTTCTTGACCTCGGGCTTCTTGGGCTCGGGCCGTTCCACCGGCGTGAAACGCCGCGGTGACGGGGCGGTATCGCCCTTTGCCGTCGCAGGTGCGGCAGGCGCGGCGTCGGCGCTGTCATCGCTGGCAGCTTGTTCGGTCACGGCATCGGCAGGCGCGCTCGCCGCAGGGGCTGCTGCCTCACGCTCGCGGGTGGCCTCTTCCTCGGCGCGCTTTTCCTCGGCGCGGCGACGCTCTTCTTCCTCGCGCTCGCGCGCTTCGGCTTCCTCACGCTTGCGCGCCTCCTCAGCCAGCCGCAGCCGCTCTTCCTCGGCCTCGAGCTGGAGTCGCTTGACTCGCTCCTGCGGGGTTTCACCCGCGGGCGCAGGGCGCGGCGCAGGGGTCGCCGGACGCGTCGGCGCGGGCGGCGGAGGCGCGGGCGGCGGCGGAG